>JABXYP010000001.1:631362-947043 GCA_024701455.1 Bacillus sp. A301a_S52
CAAGATATTATTTTTGATCCCCTTGTCTTTCCAGTTGGGACAGGCGATGAGCAGTACATTGGTTCAGCTGAAGCAACCGTTGAAGGCATACGGAAAATTAAGGAGCTATTTCCTCAATGCTTAACAATATTAGGTGTAAGCAATGTATCATTCGGGTTGCCACCTCTAGGTCGTGAAGTGTTAAATGCGGCATTTATGTATCATTGCACAAAAGCTGGATTAGATTACGCGATTGTCAACACAGAAAAACTGGAGAGGTACGGCTCGATTTCAGAAGAGGAACGTCAGTTAGCTGATGACTTGTTATTCCGTACAAATGACAAGTCATTAGCAACCTTTACCGATTTTTATCGGAAGAAAAAACCGCGAAAGGCGACTTCAGTGAAAAAGCTACCGTTGAAAGAGCGGTTGGCTGGCTACATTATTGAGGGTTCAAAAGAAGGTTTGACTGACGATTTAGCTGAGGCGCTTAAAACATATAGTAACCCGCTTGCAATTATTAACGGCCCATTAATGGATGGAATGGATGAAGTGGGGAAACTATTTAACAACAATGAGTTAATCGTAGCTGAAGTGCTTCAAAGTGCTGAAGCGATGAAAGCGGCGGTGGCATATCTTGAGCCGTACATGGAAAAGAAGGCTGATGACCGCGGGAAAGGGAAAATCTTGCTTGCCACAGTTAAAGGCGATGTCCATGATATAGGAAAAAACTTAGTGGAAATCATTTTGCAAAATAACGGATTCAGCATTGTTAATCTCGGTATTAAAGTTCCGCCGAATGACATTATCGATGCGGTAGAGCGGGAGAAACCGGATGCAATCGGCTTATCAGGTTTATTAGTAAAATCAACACAACAGATGGTGTTAACTGCTAATGATTTACGGGAAAGAGGAATCTCCATTCCTATTTTAGTAGGTGGGGCAGCTCTCACGAGGCGATTTACAGAGAATAAAATTTCAAAACAATATGAAGGGCTTGTGCTCTATGCAAAAGATGCTATGACAGGCCTGGAATTAGCGAATAAATTAGCACGGCCTCAGGACAAAGAGGAGCTGATAACCCTCCATCAAAAGCGCCAGCGAGAAATTAAAGAACAAGAATTACATGGAGATACAGGCAAAGCACAGGTTGTTTCTGTTAAAACAAAGGCAGTTAAACGATCGTCATTAACGAGTAACTCTCCTGTCTTTATACCAGAAGATCTGTCATTGCATGTACTAAGAAATTTTCGCCTGTCCCACTTAATACCTTATATTAATATGCAGACATTGTTAGGACAGCACTTAGGTATTCAAGGGAATATTGCTCGTAATTGTGAACGAGGGGATCAGAAAACACTTGAATTAAAAGAAAAAGTTACGAGATTTCTGTACAAAGCAGAACAGGAAAAACTATTACAAGCGAACGGCATGTATCGTTTTTACCCTGCACAGGCGGACGGAGACAGTGTCTTGATCTTTGACCGCGACGATCATACGCGCGTGTTGGAACGCTTTGATTTTCCAAGACAGTCGAAATCACCTTATCTATGTTTAGCAGATTTTCTTAGGGATAAAGAAGATGGGGAAATGGATTATGTCGGGTTTTTAACAGTAACAGCAGGAAGTGGTGTGAGAGAGATAGCCGAAAAAGCGAAACATGAAGGGGATTACTTGTACAGCCATCTCGTTCAAGCGGTGGCGTTAGAAGTGGCTGAAGCATTTGCTGAGAGGATTCATCAGCTTATGCGCGATAAATGGGGGTTTCCTGATTCTGCTGATTTTACGATGAAAGAGCGGTTTTCCGCTCGTTACCAAGGGGTTCGAGTCTCCTTTGGCTATCCAGCTTGTCCAAACTTAGAGGATCAAGCTAAACTCTTCAAGCTGTTAGAACCGTCCAAAATCGGAGTTCAACTAACAGAAGAGTATATGATGGAGCCAGAAGCTAGTGTATCTGCCATGGTATTTGCCCATCCCGCTGGTAGATATTTTAGCGTTTAAATAATGGGAGATTAGACGCTGTCGTTATAAATAAACATTTATGACGACAACGTCTTTTTCATCAAATAACAAGTTGTATTTTATTGTTGAAAGGATCAGTGACGACAAAAACATCTCCTTCGTGATTAACGATCCTTTCCTGACTTCGTAATCTGTCTACCGCCTTAATGCGGCGAACTTCATTAGGATAAAAAACGGCGAAGCTTTTAATGCCAACACTGTTTTCTGGGGCTGACGGTGCGTTTTTACTCGCCCATGTATTTAATCCCATATGGTGGTGATAATCACCACTAGAAATAAACAACGCTTGTTCACCAAATTGTGAGACGATATTAAATCCAAGTCCAGCGCAATAAAAATGCTCCGCTTGTTTTAAATCAGCAACTTGCAAATGAAGGTGACCGAGCACTGTTTGAGAGGGCATGCCTGACCACGGAAGGTGTTTTCCAGCGTCTAGTACAGTCTCTGCATTAAGCGGATCAGTTGCCATCGTTACACGATCGTTTTGCCAAATCCACTCTTCAGATGGGCGATCGCGATATACTTCAACCCCATTACCATCAGGATCAGCTAAATAGATGGCTTCACTTACAAGGTGGTCGGATGCCCCTTGTAAAGGATAGTTATGGTCGAGCATATGTTTAAGGAAGCTCCCTAGATCAGCTCTTGATGGAAGTAGAAGAGCAACATGGTAAAGCCCGGTCGTGCGAGGTGGACGCGGTACATAATCACCAGCTTGCTCTATCGTTAAAAACGGTGCTTTTTTGTCACATGTAAAGGAAACTGTTGTGACAGTCTCACTGAAAATAGATAATCCAAGAATGTCTCGATAAAATGACATAGAAGTAGCTAAATCCCTTACTTTTAAATGAACATGACTGATAAATGTGGCTGGTGCTTCGTGAAAGGGCATAGCCATTCCTCCTTGTAACTTTATTTTTGTAAGTAATTAAATAAATCATAGCGTTAATTAATAAAAGAATCAAATTTAAGCGACTATTTAAGATAACTATCGACATAGGCGGAGAAGATCTATGATCAAGGCATACCTTAGGATATGATGGGATGCATGAGTAGATGATAGAGCTTGGTTTTAAGTAAAAAGAGTGTAAAAGCATGTCGAGATATGTAGAGAAATAAACTTATTCGTTGACAAGCGTGTAAAATCATGATAATTTATGATTAGATTAATCGCTTACAATCTCAAATTGAGGATTGTTACTGTTCGGCAGGCAAAACCTGAGTTTGATAAAGTGACCTAACGGGCTAACTTTATTAAATTTAGGTTTTTTTTGTTTATCTATGTAATCCATATATTGGAATGTTGAGGGGGTGGTGAAAGTGGACATAAAAAAAGTACTTAATAACAATGTCGTGCTTACAGAGGGAGAAAATGAACAAGAACTCGTTGTCATGGGAAGAGGACTGGCTTTTCAGAAAAAAGTAGGAGATGAGATCGAGCAGAAAAAAATCGAGAAAACCTTCGTACTAGAAAATCAAGCTGTTTCTGACAAACTAGCAGAACTATTAAATGATGTGTCTGAGACATATTTACAGCTGTCCGATAAAATTATTACGTATGCCAAATCACAGCTGCCAAATAGATTAGATGATTATATATATGTGGCGCTAACTGATCACCTCAGCTTTGCTATTAGTAGACATAAGCAAGGTATGCAGTTGAAAAATCCATTACTGTGGGAAATTCGTAAGTTTTATAAAAAAGAATATGAAATAGCGCGTCATGCATTAGATATTATTCAAGAAGATACGGGCTATGTATTAGAAGAAGATGAAGCCGGTTCTATTGCCCTTCACCTCCTCAATAGTCAGATATCTGGTGAAGGGCTGGAATCAATGGTCCACGTCACGAAGATGGTGAACGATATATTAAATATTGTAAAATACCACTTCGGTATGGAGCTGGATGAAAGCGCCATTAGTTATGAACGATTTTTAACCCACTTACGTTTTTTTGCTTTTCGGCTTGTGAAAAATGAAACAGGATCTGAGCATCCAGATGACTTTTTATATGAACAAGTGAAAAGAAAATATAAGGAACCTTTTCATTGTAGTGAAAAAATTACTAAGTATGTTGAGAAAACACATGGTAGACAAATATCAAAAGATGAATTGGTATACCTTACTTTGCATATATACAGGGTTACACAAAGGCATCAATGGCATACAAAGAAGACCGACTGAAGGATTGTTACTGATTGTGCAGGCAAAACCTAAGTTACGGCCGTCTCGAGCAGCATCTTTGCTCGTATTAGCGGCGTAATTTAGGTTTTTTGTTTTTGAAGGAAAGCGTTTATTAGAGCTGGAGGTGAGGTATTAGAACAAATTTATAGGTTTAAGTGTCATTGCACCTGTTCTCAAGGGGAAGTCAGTGAAATGGATAGGTTACATAAGCTGTGAAAGTGTGTGACGATGTGAATTAATTAGGAGGATTTATCATGGATCATAGTCAAACGGCCAAAGAGATTATACATCTCGTTGGTGGTGAGGAAAACATTCAAAGTGTTATTCATTGTATGACACGGTTACGTTTTAACCTTTACGATAAAGAGAAGGTTGATCGTACAAAATTAGAAGGTGTAGATGGGGTATTAGGGACTAACCTCAGTGGTGAACAATTTCAAATCATTATTGGTAATGACGTCCCGAAAGTATACAAGGAGATCATTGCCAATACAAATTTAAAAGAAGAAAGTGGTAACGAAAAAAAGGACGGGAAGAAAAACATTATAAGTGCTCTTTTTGATGTGATTTCCGGCGTGTTTACACCGATTCTTCCAGCTATCGCTGGGGCAGGGATGATCAAAGGACTTCTCGCTTTAGCAGACACATTTGGTTGGCTGAGTGATACAAGCCAAACGTATATCATTCTTAGTGCATTAGGTGACGGTGCGTTTTATTTCTTACCGCTTATATTAGCTGTTAGTGCTGCCCGGAAATTCGGCAGTAACCCGTATATTGGTGCAGCCATTGCCGCAGCCTTGTTGCATCCTGATTTAACAGCATTATTTGCTATTGGAGAGCCTATTTCTTTTATTGGTTTGCCAGTGACCATTGCGACATACTCCTCAACGGTCATTCCTATTTTATTAGCGATTTGGATTGCGTCCTATGTGGAATCGTGGATAGATCGCATCACACATGCGTCGCTTAAATTGATAGTTGTTCCCACATTGACATTGCTCATCGTCGTGCCAGTGACACTCATAACCGTCGGACCATTAGGCACAATATTAGGAGACTACTTATCAGTAGGAATTAATTTCTTATTCGAAAACGTCGGAGTACTAGCGATGATTTTATTAAGTGGGACATTCTCCATTATTATTATGACAGGGATGCATTATGCACTTATGCCAATAATGATTAACAACATTACAGTTGGTGGTTTTGATTACATGATTCCTGCTATGTTTCTTGCTAACATGGGACAAGCAGGTGCAGCTTTTGCAGTCTTCCTACGATCGAAGAATACGAAATTTAAATCATTGGCGATGTCTACGAGTGTCACAGCACTCATGGGGATTACAGAGCCTGCCATGTATGGTGTTAATGTGAGGCTTAAAAAGCCATTTATTGCTGCTTTAATTGGTGGTGCAGCTGGTGGTGCTTTCTATGGTCTCACAAACGTAGCGGCTTATATTTTAGGTGGTAATGCCGGTTTACCAGGCATTCCAACATTTATTGGGCCAGGTATGAACTTTGGCTATGCCCTTATCGGTTTAGCTATTTCCTTTGTAGTTGCAACGGTAGCCGCTTATTTAATAGGATTTGAAGATGTTCCGCAAGAAAGTAGTGTGACAGCGCCAGCTGAAGAAACAGGAGATAAAAAAACAGTCAATGATCTATCTGGAGAAGGTATTGTAAGCCCATTGACAGGTGAAGTTAATCCCCTTAGTGAAGTCAATGACTCAACTTTTTCAGAAGGTATTATGGGTCAAGGATTAGCGATTGAACCGACTGATGGTCTTGTCGTATCACCGGTGTCCGGAAAAATCGTCACCCTATATCGGTCGTTGCATGCTATCGGTATAAAAAGTGATAATGGGGCGGAGATCCTTATCCATGTAGGAATCGACACGGTCCAACTTAATGGGAAGTACTTTACGAAGCATATTGAAGAAGGAACTGTTGTAAAACCTGGTGATCAATTAGTCTCGTTTGATATAGAAGGTATTCGATCTGAAGGATATGAGCTTACTACGCCTATTATTATTACCAATAGTGACAGCTATGAGATGATTACACCAATTAAGACAGATGGGTCTATCGAACGTGGGTCCGACCTGATGACCCTTGTGGCAGAAGGTAACTAACAGGTAGTCTATACCTTGTTGTGACGTCTCTATTGTAAGAACTAAAGCCAAGCTATTTCGTGTACAGACATGTGGTGGATGAGAAGATAAAAACAACTATTATAAATGATGAAAGGGCGATGAACAGATGTCAGAGTTGAAACAATTTCCGGAAAATTTTTTATGGGGTGGCGCTATCGCTGCAAACCAAGTTGAAGGCGCTTTTGATGAAGAAGGTAAAGGGCTATCTATCAGTGATGTGGTAAAAGTTGTGAGGCCTGAAGACAGAAAAAAAATGAAAATCCCTTTTCCAACAACAGCTGAAGTTCAAGAAGCATTGAATGACACGAATCATAAAAATTACCCGAAGCGGTATGGTATTGATTTCTATCACCGCTACAAAGAAGATATTGCGTTGTTTAAGGAACTAGGCTTCAAAACATTAAGGGTATCCATCGCATGGGGACGAATCTTCCCGAATGGGGACGACACAACTCCTAATGAAGCGGGGCTAAAATTTTATGATAATCTATTTGATGAACTAATTAAAAACGGTATTGAGCCTGTTGTTACACTATCCCATTATGAAACACCGCTTAATCTCACATTGACATACAAAGGGTGGACAAATCGAAAGCTCGTGGACTTCTTTGCTAAGTATGCTGAAACTGTTTTTGAGCGTTACAAAGACAAAGTAAAGTACTGGATTACGTTTAATGAAATTAATTGTATTTTAATGGCACCGTATATCGGAGGAGCTTTCTTACGTGACCATGTAGCTGAAGGAGAACTGTTACAGGCACAATTTCAATCTGCTCATCACCAGTTTTTAGCTAGTGCCAAAGCGGTTGAAGCCCTTCATCGTATTATTCCAGATGGTAAAATTGGATGTATGGTCGTCGGTATGATCAACTATCCGAACAGTCCTCATCCAGACGATGTCATGACAGCACTAAATGACCAGCGCAACACATTTTTTTTCACAGATGTTATGACTCGTGGGCATTATCCAGCTTATATGACAAGTTTTTTCAAAGAGAATGGTATTACGATTCAAAAGGAAGCAGAAGACGATGCCATCTTAAAAAATAATGTCGTTGATTATGTCGCTCTCAGCTACTATATGTCATCTGTGTCTGCACGTCCAGAAACTGAGGGAGAAAAAGCAGCAGGTAACTTATTAAGTAGCTTGAAGAACCCTTATCTTGAAGCGTCTGACTGGGGTTGGCAAATTGATCCGAGAGGGCTAAGAACGTTATTAAATATGTTCTATGACCGCTACGAAAAGCCACTATTTGTCGTGGAAAATGGTTTAGGAGCTTTTGACGAAGTTGAAGACGATGGTAGCATCCACGATGATTATCGCATTGCTTATTTACGTGAGCATATTAAGGAAATGGGAAAAGCGATTGAAGATGGCGTGGACCTTATTGGGTATACTGCTTGGGGGCCGATTGATCTTATTAGTTTCTCTACATCTGAAATGTCCAAGCGGTACGGCTTTATCTACGTTGATCAAGATGATTACGGTAATGGCTCGCTTAAGCGGTCCAAAAAAGACAGCTTTTACTGGTATCAAAAAGTAATTGAAACAAACGGAGAAGAGCTCTAAGATTAAAGAGCCTTGGAAACAGTTCCAAGGCTCTTTAGACTAATAAAGTGTATGACAGAAGATAAAAATAGCAAGCAAAGATTTTCTTTAACCGACCTGCTTATGTGGCAGGGGATGCTTTCTCCTTCACAGCTTTTACATCATATGTTTGATGAGAGGAACTAATAATATGTTCAGGTTTTGCTTTCCCACGGCTTTGGCGATGCATATTTAAATGTGGCTCACTCTTTTCCCATTGTTTCCATGCCTCTTCAGACTCCCAGCGAATCATAATAACCACTTCATCGGGACCTTTACGCGTTTCTTTGACTAACACACTTAAATCCACAAAGCCTTCAGCTTCTTCAACGACTCCTGGACTTGCGAATTGATCAACTACTTTTTGGGCAGAGCCATGCGTTACATGGATGTTTTTCATTTCAATAAACATATATATCACTCCATAAAAGGGATTTGCTCTCTATTTTAATTGAGAAAGAGAATCATTGTCAATTAAACACTCTTAAATTTCTAATAATCTAGAGGCCCAATAGACGTTGCTGCTTCGGGTTAAGGAAGTTTAAATAGTGTTTACGTGATATAACTAAATGCTCGATATACACGGGGAGCTAAATGAAAACGAATTGAGTAAAAAGGATAATTCTTTTGCTACAAAAATGGACAAATGATAGAGGTGAGCGGTGACAGGTACCCTTTTAACGTGATAAAATAAATCGTATTGATGAACTGACAGAGTAAAAGGAGTGACAGGGTATGAGCACAGATAAAGTACTAGTTTTCGGACATCAAAATCCTGATACGGATACGATTTGTTCTGCGTTAGTTTACGCGGACTTGAAGCAACAATTGGGAATGAATGTTGAAGCTGTTAGACTTGGAGAAGTTGGTGCTGAGACGCAATATGCACTTGATGAATTTGGCGTAGACGCCCCACGCTACGTGAAAGAAGTGGCGAACGAAGTAGATAAAGTTATCCTTGTAGATCATAATGAACGCCAACAAAGTGTCGAGGACTTGGACAAAGTGCAGGTAATGGAAGTGATTGATCATCACCGTATTGCTAATTTTGAAACGGAAAGTCCTCTATACTACCGAGCGGAGCCTGTTGGGTGTACAGCAACCATCCTTAATAAGTTATATAAAGAACATGACATTTCTGTCAAAAAAGAGATGGCAGGTTTAATGGTATCGGCGATCATCTCAGATTCCCTTTTATTTAAATCTCCGACGTGTACAAAGGAAGATATAGAGGCTGCTAATGAATTGGCCAAAATAGCCGATGTGGATTTAGAGGCTTACGGCTTAGAAATGCTAAAAGCAGGGGCCGACATGAGCGATAAAACAGTTGATCAACTACTGAATATGGATGCTAAAGAGTTTACAATGGGAAGTCATAACGTGCAGATCGCCCAAGTTAATGTGGTAGATACGAATGATGTTCTAGACCGTATTAACGAGGTGAAAGCAGAGATGGAGGCAGTTCTTGCTAAGAAAGGCCTAAGCCTATTTTTACTAGCGGTCACAGATATTTTAACGAATGACTCTCTCGCTATAGTGGTTGGTGAACAAACTAAAGCAGTGGAAAGTGCGTTCGATGTGACGCTCAACGATGGTCAAGCAACACTTAAAGGTGTGGTGTCACGCAAAAAACAAATCGTACCACAATTAACAAACGCCCTTTCTTAATTGTAACGAACGGCTTGGAGAGCTTTTTCTCTAAGCTTTTTTAGATCATGTAAAGAAAGTAACGGTTAATTAAAAATGAGTATATAAGGCGTGATGTTTCATGAACAAGCTTTCATTTTTACTCGTTCTACTCGGGGCGATCCTTTGGGGCACAACGGGAACCGCACAACATTTCGCTCCCGATGAGGCTCACCCTGTAGCAGTGGGGACGATGCGTTTGGCAGTGGGGGGCACTGTTCTATTTATGATCGGTCTCATGACTAAAAAAGTGGCCGCAATTGAATGGCCGGTAAAAGCTATTTTACTTGCTGCATGTGCCATGGCTGCGTATCAGCCGTTATTTTTTTCTGCCGTGGCAACAACTGGTGTCGCCATCGGAACCGTTGTTGCGATTGGAAGCGCTCCTCTACTTACGGGTCTCATCGAGTGGGTTGTTCACCGAAGGCGCCCTATAAGACAGTGGTGGATTGCGACTAGTCTATCTATTCTTGGTTGTATATTACTATTTGCTACCCAAGGCACTATTGAGCTTGACCCTATGGGATTTATCCTAGCATTAGGAGCTGGACTCGCTTTCTCAACGTATACGCTTGTCAATAAGGATATCGTCAAAAAAGTTGCCCCTGAGATGGCGGTAGCAGTTGTTTTTACAATAGCGGCAATTATCCTTTCACCTCTGCTATTCGTGTTTGATGTGAGCTGGGTGACAGAGCTAAACGGTTTACTTGTTGTCCTCCAACTAGGTATAGTAGCCACAGCCATTGCGTACCTTCTTTTTGTCAAAGGGCTGATGGGTATACCAGCTTCGACGGCTGTCACGTTATCGCTGGCAGAGCCACTAACAGCTGCCCTGCTTGGCGTTGCCATCGTGGGAGAAGTCTTAACCTTCTGGTCATTAGTAGGAGTATTTCTTATTTTTGCCGGACTTGCAGTGTTAATCTATACACCTAAAAAAGCTGTCCTAAAGCGTAGCGCTTAGGACAGCTGTAAGGGGATATAGGTGCTGAAAAAGTCGGGGGTATTGCTGAAAAAATTCATGCTGTTGCTGAAAAATGGGGAGGTATTGCTGAAAAGAGCGAGGCTGTTGCTGAAAAATGATAAGTTACTGCTTAATTCATTTAAATCTCCCCATATTTTTTATAACGGTTTTCCAAATAGTTCTGTAGAATGGTCATAACGGAGCAGATCCCCCAATAGATTAATGCGACGAGAATGTACATCGTCATATAATCCATTTCTCGTCCACCGACTATACGCGCTTGTTGAAAAATCTCTGGTACAGTAATCATAGCGGCCAATGATGATGCTTTAATTAAATCAAGTAAAACATTCGTCAGCGGCGGAATGGCAATGCGTGTTGCCTGTGGTAATACAATTAACTGTAACATGGGCCAAAACGAAAAACCGAGGGATTTAGCTGATTCCCATTGTCCTTTTGGGACAGCACCAATGGCAGAACGGTTAATTTCAGCCATATAAGCAGCGCTATTTAAACTGAATCCAATAATCGCTGCGGTGACAGCATTGAACTCTACCCCGATAAAAGGAAACCCAAAATAAAGAATGAACAAAATTACAAGAATGGGTACACCACGCATAAAGGAGATGTACAAACGGGAGGGCCATTGCAGCCATATAAGGGACGACATGCGCCCGAGTGCTAGGAACAGGCTGATCACAATGCCGATAAGCATACTGCTTAACGAAATAAGCATGGTATATCCTATGCCTTCCATTATAAAGAGAAAGCTATCGGTTGCTAGTTCGACGTTAAAGATGTACTCCCATTGAATGTCACGCATGTGTCTTCCCCTTTATTGTTCCACTTCAAAGTCAATATCCGGCTCTTGAGAAACATCTTGTCCCCCGAAGAATTGCTCAGAAAGCTCAGTAATCGTACCGTCTTCCATCATGTCGACAAGGACGTTATTAATGTTTTCTTGTAGCTCAACGTTGTCTTTTTTCATAATCATTGCTTGATTATTAGGATAGTAAAATAAGTCCGGATGGATCACAACGTCAATGTCGGGTAACGCTTCAATAGCAAGTGACTGTAAATAGTAATCATTCATTACGACATCAAGACGACCGTTTTCAATATCTTTTAAATACGTATCATTTGTCACATTATCATACGTGACCCCTTCAGCCCCATACTCTTCAGCAAGCTGCATATAAATAGTAGTAGCTGCGCCTCCGTGTCGCTTTCCTTCCAGATCTTCTAATGATTCAATGCCAGAGTGATCATCAGGACGCACTATCATAGCCCCGTATGAGAATTTATAAGGATCTGTAAACAAGAAGTCTTCCTCTCGACGCTCGTTAATATCAATATCATTCACGGCTAAATCTACTTGGCCGCTATTAATAGAAGTGAGCATGCCATCAAAACCCATTTCGGTAAATTCCACGTCTAAATCGAGTCGATCGGCAACTTCTCTTACAATTTCTACTTCAAACCCAGTTAAGTCATTATCTTCATCAGAATGATAAGAGGTAGGATATAGTGTACCTGATGTGGCCACTGTAATAACGCCGCTTTCTTCGATCTCATCCCAAGCTGTTGGCGTGCTCTCCTCGTTTTGCTCATTCTGATTATTTTCTCCTCCACCGCATGCGGAAAGGATAAGTGTCATGGATAAACCACCTAGTAACAATGACTGCTTTTTATTTTTGAAAAAATAATTCATGATGTCCTCCTTAAAATAATGAAATCTTTAGTCCAGTAAAAACATAGCATGGAACTAGGGATTAAGCAATTACATTGCTTATCAATTTAAAAGTTAAAATCTCCCGTTAACAGCAGTAAATCTCATTTTAAAATGATCCTGAATCCGTGATAGTAAGTGTTGATATGCCATCCATCTACTCGCTTTCCGCGGGAGGCTGAGGCCGTGCCCGTGGAAAGCGTCCACCAGTAACGGATTCGAGTATTCACTCTACAAAGTTAAATCATAAGGTTTTGAGGTTTGATACAAAAGAGCAAATTATGTCATCACGGATTCAGGATGATTATAAATACATATAGGGATAAGTTAGTGTGAAAGAAAAATCAGGCGTAAAAAGGCCATCATTAAAGCTTGTTAAGGGGCGTGTTACGGACAAGATAGACGGCACGGTTGCAATTTGGTACATTTAAATACGAATATGAGGTTTATCGTTAAGAAAGACTGGGTAAATAAACGGAGTCAGTGACCTTATTCATACAAATAAGCAGGTACCCTTTATTATAAGTGAAATCAAGAAGTTGGCGATGGCCATCCATCTGTGTAAAAAGGAGCTTAACAGTATGAGCCGGCAAAAAACTATAGATCAAACGCAATTATTTTACGAAACGGAACAATTAATTTTAAAAGCAGGCTATACAGGCTTTCATTTTAAAGCTCTCGCAGAACGGCTTGGTGTGGCTAGAAGTACGATTTATAATTATTATCCGAGAAAAGAAGAGCTCATTACGGCTTATATGCTTCACCTTATCGAAGAAGCAGTAAGAAAAATGGATGACGCTATAAAATCGGAGGAGCCTCTTAAAACACTTCTACGTATTTGGGTGAAGTATGCTAATATGCATCAGATGCTGCAAATTATGCCCTATATTGATCAGAAAGCGACGCCAAAGGTTGAAGAGAACACAAAAAAAATGTATGCGTTATTTCGAGAAATGAAAAAAAAGATTTCTGATGTATTGTATAAAGGCCAACAGGAAGGCAAGATTAGATCAGATATTCAAATGCCGACACTTGTCGGTTTAATGATGGCAACGGTCCAAATCCCCGTGCATCACACTGAACTTGAAGAGTGGGTCAATGAGGTGCATGATCTTCTGCTAAATGGCTTCACTACTTAATGATTTTTTTACTGTTAAATGACACTTCTGTCATTTTGAAATTTTATCACTTGGAGGGTTCTAATGTTTAATTCAATTATAAAAAGTCCTAAAATTACGCTGATGTTTGTATTTATATTAGTTATCATCGGTCTATTAACACTTTTTCAATTACCTCAACGAGAAATACCACAGATTTCACTCAACATAGGGACTGTTTCAACCGTATATCCAGGAGGTACACCTCAAGAGGTGGAACAGCAAATCACGATACCGTTAGAAGAGGAAATTGAGGGAATAGAAGGCGTAAGTGACATGTCTTCCGTCTCTACATCGGGATTTTCTACAATTATTATAGAGGTGGAGGATGGCGTTAATCAAAGTGACGTGTTTAATGATATTCAGCAAGCGACTCTCAGAGTAAGTGGGAGATTTCCAGACGAAGCGATGACACCTGAACTGTCTCAGGAAGCGACATTAGGTGCGTTATCAAGCTATCATATTTTTTATGAGGATCGGGAAACGCTGTATGAATTAAAAGATACCCTTCATGAATGGCAACGAGAGGTTGAAGGGCTGTCTGGAGTAGAACGTACGATAGTAAAAGGATTACCTGATCACTTTTTTATGATAGATGTGGATAGTGAGACATTAGACGAGTTAGGAATTCAACTCCCGAGTGTGATCACAGCTATAGAAGGAGAACTAGCCACTCAACCACTCGGCGTTCAGAGAAGTGACGAGAGAAATGTTCAATTAGCGTTAGAGCTTATAGAAAATGATGCTGACATTGGCGGTATATACGTAGGAAATGATGAAGAGGGAAACACTGTCTATCTTGAAGACGTAGCTGAAGTAGCACCTATGTATGATAACGCCACTGATTTGATCACACTTCATGGAGATGAAGCAGCGCTCTCCTTTACCATTATTCCCGTGGAAGATGCTAGCATTCCTCAGCTCCACGAAGAAGTGGATGCGTTAATGGCACAATTAGCAGCAGAAGACTTGCCTGATTATATGGAAATGACGCTATTTTATACACAACAAACGATAGTAGATGACATCTTTGGAGATCTGGCCTTATCTTTTTTACTAGCAGCCTTGTCAGTTATTATTGTGACCTTACTTGGCTTAAATGCTGCCTCAGCAATCATTGTGGCGTTAGCTATCCCTACATCTGTGTTTATTGGATTAATCCCATTGCCATTTTTTAATGTAGATTTAAATCAAATTTCAATTATTGGTTTAATCATTGCACTAGGGATTTTAGTAGATGATGCGATCGTTGTGGGAGATAATATTCGTTATCAGTATCGTCAAGGATTAGGGCCGGTGGATGGTGCGTTGAAAGGAAGCAAGGAAGTAAGAACGTCTATCATTACATCGACTTTGACGATCGTTGTCACATTTCTTCCACTCGTTTTTATATCAGGGAGCAATGGTGATTTTATTAGAGCACTTCCTACTGTGTTAATTATGACGATCTTAGCTTCTACAGTGGTAGCATTAACTTTCGTTCCAATATTTTTGATTTGGAGACAGAAAAAACAGCGTCGAGTAAGAAAGAAAAAGCACCATGCTCCGAAAGAAGGGCTGTTTGGTAAACAGATTGACCGATTAGCAGACTGGTATAGTGATACTATTTTACGTAAAGTTGTCCAGCATCCTTGGAAAGTAGCAATTGTAGGCTTTTTCATTACGACAAGTTTTTACGCCTTAATTCCTTTTATTCCTGTTGAATTTTTCCCGTCAACAGACCGAGATGAAGTAATTGTGGAAGTGCGGCTGCCAGCAGGTACGCCAATAGATGAAACAGAAACTCTACTTACTGACATGAGAGACGTGATTTTAGCAGAAGATGACCATATTTACGAAACGGCCATTTACGCTGGGGATGGATTGCCACCATTATTTGGAAGTGGTATAGAAAACAGTAATGAAGAAACAGGCCACTTGTTATTAAGAACGACCAGGGAAGAACAATCGGCTGAACAAGTGATTTCACGATGGACCGAGGATTTGCAAGAGAGATTCAGTGAAGCCGAGATTGAGTTGACGACGATAGAAGCAGGACCACCAGTGGGGGCGCCTATTGCTGTGAAATTGCAAGGTCCTGATGTAGAGATACTCATGGACATGAGTGTCGAATTACAAATGAAAATAGAGGACCTTTCTAATAGTGGTACGGTTCTAGATGATATGGGGCCGCGACGTCCTACAGTCGTTTACACACCGGTACGGGAGGAACTTGAAGAAAACGGGATAACCATGAGTGAGATTAGCGAACAAATCGCTCTTCGAACTGAAGGAGTGCCATTAATGACTTTTCGAACAGGAGAGGAAGCCATCAACCTACTCATGTCAGTTGACAAGGTAGAAGGAAGTTTACCGGATTTATCGAAAATTGAGATTCCTGTTCAGCCACAAGTTAATGACGGTCCTCCTGAAACAGTCACTTTGGAGCGTTTAGTCGATATAACTGAAACAGAGGAAATTCCGCAAATTTTACGGGAAGAAGGACGTCGTACAGTCAATGTAAGAGTGTACCCATCAGGAGGGGATGATGAGGGGCTTGAAGAAGCGATTGAAACAATTGGGACTGATGTTGAGAACCGAGCAGGAGTTGATTATTCAGTCACTGTTGGTGGAGAAACAGAGGCACGGACAGACTTCATTATTGAATTGTTTACGCTGTTTCTCGTCGTCTTGTTCCTCATTTATATCATTATGGCAATCCAATTTTATTCGTTGAGTATCCCTTTGTTAGTGATGAGTACGGTCTATATTGCTGGAGCTGGTGCCATGGTAGGCTTGTTCTTGACGAGAACCGGGTTAGGCTTTATGGCGTTAATGGGTATTGTCTCTCTAGCGGGAATTGTCGTGAGAAATTCAATCGTCCTGTTAGAATTTATTAAACAGCGACGACAACAAGGCATGCCATTGAAAGAAGCGGTTGTTGAAGCTGGCCGCGTCCGCTTACGGCCGATCTTATTGACAGCTTTCACTGCTATCGGAGCATTGACCCCAGTAGCACTGAGCGGAGATGTGTTATTTGTTCCGCTGGCTATATCGATAATTTCTGGCTTATTATTCTCTGCTTTAATAACGGTAGTCCTTGTACCTGCCATTTACACAGCATTTGCCATTAAATTTGGAAAAGGATAACGTAACAATAACAAGCTCTAACAGACCAACTGTTAGAGCTTGTTTGTGTGTAGCCTTAGTAAAGTGAATTTTAAAAGCATAATCAAAAATAGCAGTCTCACATTTCCTCGTTGAAAGCCATTTTAAGCAGCGGATGTCTTTCTTAAGTATGCGGGATAGCTTGTGAATTAATGGTCAATCATTTATCCAGTAACTATTCCCCTATTGACAGAAAAATCTAAATTTATACTATTATTTTTAATATTATGAAATTATTTCTTTTAAAAGAATAATTTATATAATATCAACAAAATACCTATGTAGATAGATGGATAGGTGTCGATATAATAAATAACTTGTCGAACTAAGGAGAGGTGTGTCGAATTGAAAAAATTATCTTTAAGAGTAAAACTGTATATTTCTTTTGCACTTGCACTTATATTTCCAAGTGTGATTATCGCAATAAGCAGTTATTATACGGCTGAGAGTGAGCTAGATACTCAAATGTCTGATGCAGCCCAGCAAAGTGTAAGAATTGCTGACCATCTGGTAACAAATCATATTGAACCAATCGCAAATAATATGACGTATTTTGCTTCAACGCTTGACACAAGTTTGTTAGAAGCAGATGGTCAAGAAGAGTTGGGAGATTTAATAGAACAGTATTTTCTTACAACAGACGGCCTTGTTTCGTCATTTGTTGGTACAACGGAGGGAGATATGATTCAGCGCCCAGATATGGGACTAGCAGATGATTACGATCCTCGTGAAAGAGATTGGTATATTGATGCTGAGGCGGCATCTGGAGAGTTAATTATCTCCGAACCTTATCATACTGCGTCTACAGGGGAATTAGTGGTGACGATTTCAAAGCAGTTAGATAATGGCAGTGGCGTCGTTGCTGCAAACTTGCAGATGGAAGAGTTAGCACAATTGTTAGGTACCATTTCTATTGGTGAAAGAGGTTATGCTATGCTTTTATCGCCTTCACAAGCGGTTGTCGTTCACCCACATATTGAAACAGGTGAAGTAGCAGAGGGTAACTGGGCGAATCAATTATTTGCGGAAGCGTCAGGGTCATACAATACGGATTTCGCAGATGAAGATCTTCGTATTTTCCATACAACGAATGAATTGACAGGATGGAAGTTAGCTGGCGCCATGTCAGAAGGGGAATTAAGGGATGCGAGTTTTCCAATTATTATTATGACACTGATCGTTTTAACAGCCGCTTTCATACTATTTGGCTCACTTGTCTTTATAGTCATAAGAAGTATTGTACGGTCAATCCAATCGTTAATTGAAAGTGCTAATGTCATCAGTTCAGGGAATTTAAGAGAAGAAATCGTAGTAACATCAAAAGATGAAATTGGCCAATTGGGTGAAGCTTTCAAAAATATGCAAGAATCATTAGTTCATACACTGACGTATATTAGTGATAAATCTTCTATGGTTGCTGCCTCATCAGAAGAGCTACACGCTACAACAGATGAAAATAGTCGGGCAACTGAGTCTATCGCCTCTTCTGTCATGAATGTGTCAGAATCAATGGATAGTCAGGCGGAAAAAGTAAATGTCAGTTTTAATAGTATTCATGATATTTCTGATAGTGTGAAAGATATTAGTGATAAATCTGCTCAGTTGGATGAACAGACAGTGTCTGCTGACCAAGCGTTAGAGCGTGTGAATGAGACAGTTAAACAGTTAGAAGCTCAAATGCGAAGAATTGAATCTAACAATCAAGAATTATCGTCAAATATCCAGAGTGTTCACTCATCAACAAATGAAATTGATGAAATTATTCAAGTTATCACATCTATTTCAGAACAAACGAATTTACTGGCACTGAACGCGGCGATTGAAGCAGCTCGAGCTGGCGAACATGGTAAAGGGTTTGCAGTGGTTGCTGATGAAGTGCGTATTTTAGCAGAACAGACAAACGAATCTTCTGGTAAAGTAAGAGAAATGATTACAACTATTCAGCAAAAAGCTGATTTATCTCTTAGCTCTATGAAAGAAGGAAGTGCAGAGCTTACTCAAGGAATTGCCCGTTTCACAGAAACAGAAGAACGGGTGGGCGAGGTGGATTCATTCGTCAAACAAGTAACGGAGCAAGTGAAAGCCATTGCTAATATGACCACGAGTATTTCGACTAAAATTGAAGCAGTTGTGACTGACATGCAGCAAGTAGAAATGATGTCACGAGATACAAAAGCTGAAACGGAGAACGTGGCTGGAGCATCACAAGAACAGCTTGCCTCAATTGAGGAAATCTCAGCGTCAGCAGAATCTTTGGCGAAAGTTGCTGAAGAGTTACAGGAACACACAGTATCTTTCCAATTACCTGAAAGAAAAGAATTAAACGAAGTAACTGAAGAAGATGAGACTCATTAAAAGGGCTTAAAAATAAATCTTTAATAACTTAGAGAGGGACGCATCCAAATGTATTTTGGGTGGGTGCCTCTCTTTCCTTATATCACAGATAATCGTTCGTAAAACGTCCGCCTCAAAAAAGAGAGGGGGAGGTAAATGTAGATAGATGGGAGCTAACGGCCGGTAATGTCCAGATTGACTGAACTACCCATGACCTCATGAACCAAATTTTCAATGAGATATTTACCATATTTTAATATGGAACAAACTGCTCAGCTTCCCCTCTGACTTATCTATTCAAATCTGTCAAGGAAATGAATAGACCATTTTAAGTTAACAAAAGATGAGAGGGATAAATAACTGAAAATATGTTATATTATGTGACATTGGTATAGACAACTATATTTACGGCGTGCTATACTCAATGTGATTCATAGAGATTGAAGGGAGGAGAGGATTTAAAATGATGAAATATGTACAAAATCTTGGGAAGTCACTTATGTTACCAGTGGCAGTACTGCCAGCCGCCGCCATATTAATGGGGATTGGTTACTGGATCGATCCCTATGGCTGGGGGGAAGGAAATCTTATTGCCGCCTTTTTAATAGCTGCAGGGAGTTCAATCATTGACTACATTCCATTATTATTTGCTGTCGGTATTGCACTTGGAATGTCAAAAGGGAAAGATGGCGCAGCGGCTTTAAGTGGGCTCGTGGCGTATCTTGTCATTACGAATGTGCTTTCAGCTGATAGTGTCGCTTTGTATCAAGGTGTTGATCCAGGAGAGGTAAATGCCGCTTTCGGAAATATTGAAAATGCCTTTGTGGGGATTATTTCTGGGATTATTGCTAGTGTATTGTATAACAAATTTAGTCATGTTAAATTGCCTGATGCGTTAGCTTTCTTTAGTGGGAAACGGCTTGTGCCAATTTTGAGTGCAGCAGTAATGGTAGCGGTATCATTAATTTTTATTATTGTATGGCCTGTCGTTTACTCCGGTCTCGTATCGTTTGCTACTAACATCAGCCAATTAGGTTCTGTAGGGGCGGGACTCTACGGCTTCTTTAATCGTTTATTAATTCCTACTGGTTTACATCACGCCTTAAATGCAGTGTTTTGGTTTGATGTAGCAGGCATTAATGACATCGGAAACTTTTGGTCAAGTGATGGCGAGTTAGGTGTGACAGGGATGTATCAAGCGGGATTCTTCCCTATTATGATGTTTGGATTACCAGCAGCAGCCCTTGCTATGTATCATACAGCGAAGTCAAAGCAAAAGAAACAAGTAGCCTCACTATTAATGGCTGCTTCAGTAGCCGCCTTTTTTACAGGTGTGACAGAACCATTAGAGTTTTCATTCATGTTCCTAGCTCCAGCCCTTTATGTCGTTCACGCTGTATTAACAGGGTTATCCCTATTCATAGCTTCAACGTTTGGATGGACAGCAGGATTTGGTTTTAGTGCAGGACTCGTTGACTTTACATTAAGTTCTCGATTGCCATTAGCTAACCAGCCATATATGCTTATCGTTCAAGGACTCGTATTTGCAGTTATTTATTACACAATTTTTCGTGTGTTGATTGTTAAATTTAATTTCAAAACACCAGGCAGGGAAGATCTTGAGACATCAGAAGAAGATATCACGTCTCAAAAGACAGACAAAGATTTATCCGCCACAGCTGAGAAAATTTATCTTGGTCTTGGAGGGTATGACAACGTCACTAACATTGATAACTGCGCCACGCGCTTACGTGTGGAAGTGCGCGACTCGGAAAATATAAATGAACAGCAAATAAAATCAGCAGGAGTTCCAGCAGTTAACGTTGTAGGGAAACATAGTGTGCAAGTGATTGTGGGAACAAACGTTCAATTTGTCGCGGATGAGGTAAATAAGCTTCATGATGCGAAAATAACGAAATAGTCTTTACAATATAGAAGAGGCTTCCTCATAAGTAGAAACTTATGAGGAAGCCTCTTTGATGTTTTTTTGTGACAGTGGAACTTGTGTTGTGACGACATTTTGGGTAGAAAAGTTTTTCATTGTAGGACTTTTAACTTCTCCTGTGATTTTTTATTCATCACACCAATTCTAAAATGTCGTTTGGCTAAGTGGATTGCCTTATAAAACAAACGTAAATGAGAAGACCTACCTGCTTCATTTTAAAAAATGAGATATGAGTAAAATAGCATTGCAAAAAAATCATCACTCTGATAGAATTGTTTCATAGCTAACGATCATGGAAAATGGAGGTGGTGGCCAATATATACTTATAATGAACAAGGTGAACTGCTCCCTGAAGAAGTGGCGGCTATGAATAGACTGACAAAGCTCCCCCTTAAAGCATTACACTTGGAAGCTGTTTCAGTCGTAACAAATCTTTATCGCACGTCCCAAGGGTTAAAACATAAGCTAGAAAAAGATGTTCTAGCTGTTTATGGGCTATCGTGGAGCTCCTTTTCGATCTTGTATGATTTATGGATATGGGACATGCTAGAGACAAGAAAGCTTGCAGAAACATCGGGAATTTCTAAAGCAACTGTAAGCAATGTCACTAAAACACTTGAACGAAAAGGCTTTTGTTATCGCCAGGTAGATGATAAAAATAAACGAACGACGTACGTTGTCATTACTGAAAGTGGCCGTCAAGTCATGGAAAAGTTATACCCATCGTTTCACCAGTCGGAAATTGATCTTGTAAAAAGTTTATCTGTAGAAGAACAGAAGATGATGTCAGAGCTATTAAGAAAACTTATAAAAGAAAATAATTTTTAAAATTTAATAGGATAAAAGCAATGATAGGAATCAAGTAGCAGTGTCACTCCCTGTGACAGAGAGCCGGCGGATGGTGTGAGCCGGTACAAAGGGCACGGCGAATTACATCCTTGAGCTGTTTCTGTGAACTAAGCAGTGTTGAAAAAAGCTAGCAGAATCCGGTTAACCCGTTATGTGACAATCAAGTGGAGGAAGAGTTATATGTCCTCAACAAGGGTGGTACCGCGTGTCAATAAGTAACCCACGTCCCTTCTTAAATTAGGAGGGGCGTTTTTGCGTTTTTCATACAAAGGTTATGAAATGTATTAGTTAAAATCAGAGGAGGAATTATCATGGCAGATAACGTCAATCAACTCTCAGAAGAACAACTTAAAGAAGTAAAGAGGCAAACGGTACTTTACAGTCAAGGTGTACAAGATATAATTCCACCCGAGGAGCTTGAGAACAAGATCGCCCGTTCTATCGTAACCGGCGTACCTCTAAAAATTAAACTGGGACTAGATCCATCAGCGCCAGATGTTCACCTCGGCCATACCGTTGTTTTAAATAAGATGAGGCAATTTCAAGATAATGGTCATATTATTCAGCTACTAATTGGAGACTTTACAGGTAAAATAGGTGATCCCACAGGAAAATCGGTGGCGAGGAAGCCATTGACTGATGAAGAAGTGATCCATAATGCTAAAACCTACTTTGAACAATTTTCAAAAGTACTCGATATGAAGAAAGTAGAGCTTCATTACAACTCTTCTTGGCTCGCTAAATTAAATTTTGAAGACGTTATAAAGCTAGCAAGTAAAATGACGGTAGCCCGATTGTTGGAAAGAGACGATTTCGATGAACGAATGGCCCTTCATAAACCCATTTCGGTCCATGAATTTTTCTACCCAATTATGCAAGGTTATGACTCTGTTGTGTTAGAAAATGACATCGAGTTAGGAGGCACAGATCAGCACTTTAATATTTTAATGGGGCGGCATTTTCAAGAAAAAGAAGGGAAAGAACCTCAGGTAGCTTTGCTAATGCCTCTTCTAGAAGGGCTCGATGGAACCGAAAAAATGTCTAAATCGAAAAACAATTACATTGGCATTGATGAGAAACCAACAGACATGTATGGGAAGACCATGTCCTTGCCTGATCATTTAATGATAAAATACTTTCAGTTAATTACGGATTTATCCCCCAAAGAGGTTGACTCAATTGCAAAGGGGGTAGAATCTGGAGAACGCCATCCTCGGGACGAAAAAATGCGTTTAGCAAGAACCATTACCCGTATGTACCATGGTGAGGAAGCGGCTCAGTATGCGGAACAGCAGTTCATTTCAGTTTTTCGTGAAGGAAATCTACCAAAAGATGTAACGACAGTCGTTTGGGAGGGAGAAGAACATGTTCGTATAACAGAGTTATTAGTTATCTTAAACATGCTGCCATCTAAAAGTGAAGCTCGTAAAATGATAGAAAATAACGGTGTGAAACTCTCTGGGGAAACTGTTAAAAGCTCATATGACACGGTGACAATTCAAGATGGACTTATCATCCAAGTAGGTAAGCGAAAAACAGTTCGCCTAGCAAGGTCTTAATTCACATATTCCTTCCTCTCTCTCAGAGGGAGGTTTTTTATCACATATAACCGTCCGTAAACCTCTCGGGTCAAAATAGAGAGGAGAGCTAACGCTATTTAGGCGGGAGATAACGGCCGCAAATGTCCTGATTGACTCGGGCCAACAGGATGTTGGTCACACAAGCGTTTTCGCAGGACGCGAGAAGACGTTAGCTTGTGTTCCTTATCAGTGGGAGAAGAACGAAAACTGCCACTGATTGAAGGTTCGTTTTATAGAGTGGGATACAGCTTTAACGGAGAAAGCTTAGACTTATTCTAGTAAATGTGTAAACTTGCTTGTTTTTCTTCATTAAGTATAAGCTCTGCATGATCTATTATAAAGTGGATTTAGGGTTACGATGCCATACAAAAATATGTGCAAAAGGATCGAAACAACTAAATTAACATAAAGCTACCTATCTTGCAGGTTATAAAAACACTCCGGGATCAGCCCCGGAGTGTTAAACACGTTTGCTTTTTTATTGAATACCTTCAAAAACTTCGTTAACCATGAGAGTGACTGAATTTAAACCGCCTCCAGCAATGTACCAAAGCTCTGGGTCAAGGTAAATGATGTTTCCTTCTTCATAAGCCGTTGTTTGCTGGATCAGATCATTATCTAACGTATCTTCCGCTGTGTCTTCACCGTCACCGGAAACGATCGCCCCTCTGTCAATGACAAACAAGTAGTCTGGATCAGTTTCTACGACATATTCAAATGAAATGTTTTGACCGTGATTTGCATCTTCAATATTTTCGTCCGCTGGTGTTATACCAAATTCTTCGTGAAGGACGCCAAAACGAGAACCAGGACCGTAAGCACTTAATGCCCCTTCATTTGTCATAACAATGAGCCCTGTCCCTTCACTGTTGTTAGCAGCTTCATTTAGCTCTGCAATTTGTTCATCGAGACTAGCAAGCTTTTCTTCAACTTCAGCTTCTTTACCGAAGATGTCACCTAGAAGAGTGGCATTTTCTTTGAAGGAGTCGACATAGTTTTCTTGGTCAACACCGAGGTGAATAGTTGGAGCAATGTCGCTTAACTCATCGTAAGCTTCTGATGTACGTCCAGAAATAATGATTAAATCTGGATCAAGACCATAAATAGTTTCGAAATCTGGCTCGAACAACGTACCGGCGTTTTCATACTCATCACTTTCATATTGACTTAAAAAGCTCGGAATATTTCCTTGCGGGATAGCAACGGGATCAACGCCAATTTCTGTCAATGTATCGAGTGTACCAAAGTCAAAAACAACAACATTTTCAGGATTAGTCGGAACAATTGTTTCACCTAACTCATGCTCCACAGTTATTTCAGCAGGTTGTTCAGCATTTTCATTGGCATCATTGTTTTCTACATTTTCCTCTGCATGTGTGTTTGCATTATTAGTGTCTTCATCATTGTTACCTGTGGCGTTCTCATCATTTGCTCCGCAAGCCACCGTAAAAATAGATAGTGCCATTGTTAGTGATAATAATGATAATGATTTTTTCATGTTATAAAACACTCCTTTATGAGAAATAAACGCATATTTGTTGGTTATTAATATCTTGAATTTGAATATCGATATCATAAATTTCTTTTAACGTGTCACTTTGAATGACGTCACATTTATGACCCTCTTTTACAATTTGGCCATCCTTAAGAGCGACGATGTAGTCGGAATAGCAAGAAGCAAAGTTAATATCATGAATGACAAGCACAACCGTTTTTCCTAACTCATCCACCATTTTTCTAAGAACTTTCATGATTTGCACAGAATGTTTCATGTCAAGGTTATTTAATGGCTCATCTAAAAGGACATATTCTGTATCTTGAGCGACGACCATGGCAATATAAGCACGTTGGCGCTGGCCACCACTTAGCTGATCGAGGTACTTATCCTGCATATCTTCCAATTCAAGATAGCTAATGGCTTCATCAACATAACGCCAGTCTTCACTAGTTAAGTTACCTTGGGAATAAGGGAAACGGCCAAAAGAGACTAAATCTCTTACAGTTAAACGAATATTAATATGATTCGTTTGCTTTAAAATTGAGATTTTTTTAGCGAGCTCTCGATCTCTTATACCGCTAATATCTTCGCCTTCTATACGGATTTCCCCCTCATCTTTAACAATCAATCGGCTGATCATGGACAAGAGCGTACTTTTCCCGGCCCCATTCGGCCCGATAAAGGTGGTGATCTTCCCTTTTTGGATGTTCACTGAAACGTCTTTAACTACCGGTTTATTACCGTATCTTTTAAATAATTTCAATGCTTCTACCATGATTTTCTCTCCTTTAACAGTAAGTATAGAAAATACACACCGCCGATAAAATTAATGATCACACTTAACGTTGTTTCAAATGTGAAGACTCTCTCAACAATCAGTTGACCCCCTACTAGTGCGATAATACTTACAAAAATACTAGCAGGAATGATCTGACTATGTTTATACGTTTTAAGAAACTCATAAGTCACATTTGCTACGAGTAACCCGAGAAAGGTAATCGGCCCTACAAGTGCAGTAGAAATTGAAATGAGTATAGCTACGACAAAAAGCATCCGCTTGATGAGTTTGTTATATGGAAGGCCAAGGTTAATAGAATGGTCTTTACCTAATGAAATAACATCGAGAAACTTTGTGAAACGCAGACAGTAAATACTTATGACGATAAATGATATGACGGAAATAAGGAGTAAATCAGTGTTGACATTATTGAAACTGGCAAACATCCGGTTTTGCACCGTCTGGAATTCGTTAGGGTCTATCAATACTTGCATAAAGGTTGTTAAGCTTGAAAAAAAAGTACCGAGTATCAACCCAACGAGTAAGAGAAAATAAATATTATGGCCTTCCTCGCGAAACAGTAATTGATAAAAAACGAATGAAAATAGGATCATACCGCCTGCTGACAGGACAAAGTTGAGGTTCGCGTTAGTCATAGCGATACTCATTGACCCGAATGTAAAGATCACGAATGTTTGAATAAGCATGTAAAGCGAATCTAGGCCGATAATGCTTGGCGTTAAAATGCGATTGTTAGTAATTGTCTGGAACACAACTGTAGCAAAGGCAATTGCAGCCCCTGTTATGACAATAGCAAGTAATATTTTTCCTCGTCTCGGCAGCACGTATTCCCAGTGACCGCCTGAGTCATAAACCATAAAGATTGTGGCTAGGATAACGGAAATTAAAATTAAAATAGTTAACTTTGTTTTATAGCCCATATTTTCTCCTCCTTAGTAACAAATAAAGGAAGAGACCACTACCAATAACGCCAACTGTCAATCCAATCGGTATTTCATATGGAAAAATGATAAGTCGGCCGAGAATATCACACACTAAAACAAATATAGCGCCTAAAACAGCTGTAAAAGGCAAATTTTTTCGGATGTTATCCCCAAGATAGATCGTGACAATATTAGGCACTACAAGACCAAGAAATGGGATGGTACCTACCGTTAGAACAATAGAGGAGGTAATAACCGCTACGATAACGAGACCAAGATTCACCACTTGTTTGTAATTTAATCCTAAATTTTTTGAGAAATCCTCGCCCATTCCAGCAACAGTAAAGCGGTTTGCATACAAGTATGCCAGCAGGACCAAGGGAATCGTTATGTACAATGTTTCATAATTCCCACGCATCGTCGTAGCAAAGTTCCCTTGCAACCAGGCAGTCATGTTCTGGATCAGGTCATGCCTGTATGCAAAGAAAGTCGTGATTGAACCAATTATATTTCCGAACATTAACCCTACGAGTGGAATAAAAATAGGGTCCTTAAATTTTACTCGGTTTAAGATATGCATAAATAGGAAGGTTCCAGCAATTGCAAAGGCCATCGCAATAAGCATTCTCGTCAAGGGAGCAGCTGATGAAAATAACATGATGGAGACCAGGATGCCGAGGCGGGCTGAATCCATCGTTCCTGCTGTAGTCGGTGATACAAATTTGTTCCGTGTGAGCTGTTGCATAATTAAGCCTGCAATGCTCATCCCTATTCCTGCAATAAGTATACTAATCAGTCGGGGAACGCGGCTCGTCCAGAAAATGTTAGATTGCTGATCAGACATATTAAACAAATCTAGAGGAGAGAGTGATGTTGCCCCAATAAAAAGTGATAAAAAAGATGCTATAGCAAGTAATACGATCATCATTATAAGCTTCTTCATCAAAATCCAGTCCTCCAACATCCATTACCAAATGATCTCTAAGCCCTCCCACAACATAATTAGAATTAAAATCATTATTGATTACATGATAATGAGATTCATTATCAATTGTGAGCTCAAGTACCATTTTAACATGTTTACTCATGATCGCAAGAACTTTTTATCCATAAAAGCTATTAAACTATAAGAAATCACAAATGGTTCACATTTATATTTTGTTAGTTGTCAACCATTTACCATAGTGTTTTATAAGAGGCAGTTTTTCTCTTGAAATAAGTGGTCTCTCTTTCCGAGTGGGCGTCCAGAGGCTCTGGTTTTATTCGACAAGGACCTTTTTAAAGGTGAAACGTGTGTGGGGATTAATACGACTAAAATTTTCCCTATTATTATATTATTCAATGATTAGTGACAAGGCTGTCACTACAAAAGATTTATTAATTTAAAAAATATGAAGTCTTAGGTAAGTTGAGAGATTAACACGCTTTATAAAAAATGGTACGATAATCATTCATGGGTTTAGTTAAGGAGGCTTTTTATGACATTTAGTGAGATTATTCAATATATTATTCTTGGAGTGATTCAGGGGGCTACAGAGCCGTTACCTGTGTCATCTAGTGGTCATTTACGAATCGTATCCTATTTTTTTGGAGTAGATGTACCTGACCTTCATCTTGAGGTGTTTTTAAATGGGGCCTCTCTTTTAGCTGTTTTTATTGTGTATAAGACAGATTTATTAGTTATGGTGAGAGAAACACTCAATCATGTGCGAAAGCCTTCTGAAAAAACTGTATCGTCTTTTAAATTGTCAATGTTCATAATCGTGGGGACGATTCCGGCAGTTGTAGCAGGAGGCTTATTACGAGGGTTTATTGGTGGGGAGATGACCCACATTCATTATGTGGCAGTGGCATTAATTATAACGGGTATGGCTTTATGGCTAATTCGTCGCATGACAGGCTATAAAAGAGAGGGGGATATGACGTATGCTGATGCCATAATAGTAGGTGTTGCTCAAGCTTTTGCTCTTGTGCCTGGTATTAGCAGATCCGGTGCTACAATTGTAGCTGCCCTCGCTAGAAAAATAGAAGCTGAAACGGCTTTGAAATTTTCATTTTTTTTATCAATCCCTGTTAGTATCGGGAGTCTCGTGCTGGAATCCTCCGTTATTGTAGAGAGGATGGTCTCGAATGATTTCCTCCTTCTCTATCTTATTGCTTTTCTTGTTTCATTAGTTGTCTCTATTTTTGCTATTAAGTTGTTAATTAATATGGTGACACGAGGCAAGCTGTTATACTTCTCTCTTTACTGCTTTTCAGTGGCAGTGGCTGTGTTTGTATTTGCATAAGAGGAGCTGCTTTTCTTAGGTTATTTCGTTTAACACAGATAAAAGCGTCCGTAAAACTGCCGGCTCAAAACAGAAAGGAGAGCGAAAGTTATTTAGACGGGAGATAACGGACGCTAATGTCCTGATTAACTCAATTCCCCTTGATTAAAGGGGAGTTTTATCGGTGGAAATGGTCATTTGTCAGTGACTACTATCTTTTTTCCACATGTATCACTATGGTTGGAGAAAATGATTGTGTTTTTTGGAATAAGAGTGAAGTAGGCAGGCCACTCTAATAGGTATAAACTGAGTGGATTGCAGAGGTGGCAAGTGTGAGCGAAGCGGAGGTACCGGTATTTAAGTCATTTGCAGAGACTATTTCTTTTTTAACAGAACAAATGCGAGTGGAGAAAAACTTTGATATCATTCATCACGAACTTATTTATGGTGATCGAAAGTTTGGCTTATTCTTTGTAGATGCTTTCGCAAAAGACTTAATCATGGTTAACATCATGAGAGAGTTATCAACAATTAAAGAAGAGGATTTACAAAACAATCCCACTAAGTATTTAGTAGAAAGAGTTATTCCTCATATAGAAGTGGAAACATCGGACGATCTTGAAGATGTCATAAGCCAAATATTATCAGGTCAGGCTGCCCTTGTAGGAGAAGGATTAGAAGAAGTTATTTTACTGGATATTCGTGAATATCCTGCGAGGTCCCCAGAGGAACCAGATATTGAGCGTGTTGTAAGAGGTCCTCGAGATGGCTTTGTTGAAACACTTGTTTTCAATATCGGATTGTTACGGCGTCGCTTGCGTGATCGATCACTTATTATGGAATATATGCAGGTGGGGATCCGTTCCAAAACGGATATTACTCTTGCCTACCTTGATAGTGTGGCAGACCCCGAATTGTTGGATCGAGTGCGAAGTAAACTTGAAAACATCGAGATAGATGGTTTGCCGATGGCGGAAAAAACGGTAGAAGAATATCTTTTTAAGAAAAGTTTACTGCCGTTTCCCCTAGTTCGCTATACAGAGAGGCCGGATAGTGCGGCTGCCCATGTATTAGAAGGACACATCCTTGTTTTAGTAGATGGCTCTCCAAGTGTTATGATTTGTCCAACTACATACTGGCACCACTTACAGCATGCTGAGGAATACAGGCAAGAACCGTTAATAGGAGGGTTTCTTAGATGGATTCGTTTCATAGCTGTCTGGTCATCCATTTTTTTGCTTCCTCTTTGGTTTTTGTATGCGAGTGTGCCTGACATTGTCCCTGACGCCATTCATTATATAGGGCCAGATGATACAGGAGAGGTCCCTTTAATTATTCAGCTCCTGCTTGCAGAGGTCGGATTAGAAATTTTAAGAATGGCGGCTATACATACACCGAATGCCTTAGCAACTGCTCTAGGACTTGTAGCAGCCATTCTCATTGGTGAAGTAGCAATTGAAGTAGGATTATTTACACATGAAGTGATTCTTTACATTGCAGTGGCAGCTCTAGCAAGCTACGCGACGCCAAGTTATGAAATGAGTATTGCAAACAGAGTTATCAGACTGCTGTTGCTCATCATTACATCGTTATTTGGATTACTAGGTTTTGTTTTAGGATCCGTCATACTTCTTATCGCTTTAGCGATGACGAAAACATTAAATACACCCTACTTGTGGCCGTTCATACCATTTAACGGGAAAGCTTTCGCTGACGTCTTGTTTCGCGCACCAATACCAACTAAACATAGACGTCCCTCTGTCCTCCACCCCCTAGATAAAACGAAATAATATGAAAAAAACAGCCCCCAAAAAGCTTTTGGGGGCTGTCATTTAGGTTTGATGCTGGAAAATCAGCCGTTGTTGTTGAAAATCAAGGATCAATGCAGAAAATTCAAAGTTCGTTGCTGAAAAATCAGGGTATACTGCTGAAAACCTAAGTTGAGCTGCTGAAAACCTTCTATAGATAAGCAATTAAAGATGTCGCGATCGAAAAGTAGATGAGTAATCCTATAATATCGTTTACGGTCGTAATAAATGGCCCCGAAGCGATTGCAGGATCCAGCTTCATTTTATTAATCGCTAATGGGACGATTGTTCCAATGACAGTAGCGATACTAAGAGAGAGAAAAATAGATACGCCTACAATAAAAGCGAGCCACACGCTACCGTGTAAAAATGGAATAATGATCATTAATGTAACAGCACACATTAAGCCAAGCATTAGGCCGGTGCCAAATTCTCTCATGACCATTTTACTGAGGCTCTTCTTTTCAAGTTGCCCAAGAGCGAGAGAGCGAACGGCGACAGCTAATGATTGAGTTCCGGTGTTACCAGCTGAGTCCATAATTAACGGAATAAATCCTGCGAGAAGAACGACCGACTCAAGTGTTTCTTCAAATTGTCCTATTACCCCGGCTGTGATCATCCCAAAAAACATAAGTAGAATAATCCAAGGGGCCCGCTTTTTAGCTGCTGAAAAGGCGGAAAGTGTTAAGTCTGTTGCCCCTCTTGAAGCGGCAAATTCACCGATGTCTTCAGTAGCCTCTTCTTCCATAACATCAAGGATGTCATCAACTGTTATAATGCCGACGAGTTTATTCGTTTCTGTTGTGACAGGTACAGCAAGAAAATCATACTTTTTAAATAATGTAGCAACATTTTCTTGGTCTTCACTTGTTGGAACGGATACAACACGAGAGCTCATCACAGTCTCAACCAGGCTGTCTGGTTCCGAGGTGATTAAATCACGCAGTGAGACAACACCAACAAGTTCAAACTTTTCGTTAATAACATATAAATAATAAATCGTTTCCGCATCTGGTCCTTCTTGGCGTAATACTTCAATAACCTCTTTTATAGTAGAAGAAGCACGTAAGCTAATAAACTCCTTTGTCATGATTGCGCCAGCCGTTTCTTCTTCATAAGCGAGGAGCTCTTTAATATCTTGTGCGTCTTTTTCTTCTAAGCCTTCGATAATGGCTGAAGCCTTCGTTTCATGAATTTCACCAAGGAAGTCAGCAACATTGTCAGCTGACATATGTGAAATCATATCCTGGGCATACGTATCGTCTAATTCCAGTAAATACTTTTTTTGGTCCTCTATTTGGAGCTCTTCAAAGATTTCTGCGAATTCCTCAGGCGATAAATACTCATACATTTTTTGACGTTGAGAATGGGATGTTGCTAGATAGATATCAAGTTGATCTTGTGGATGGAGTTCAAAGAAAAGCTCTCTAAATTGTTGAATATTCTCTGCGTTAATGGCTCTTAATACGGATTGTGCATAGTCGTGACGGTTTTGTGCCGTTAATTTAACCATGACAAAAGCCTCCTTTTAGTAAGGGACAGCCATATCCTCACTATGTGAGTGAGAAAAAAAGTCCCTTTTTAGTAGTTTTACACGTGAACAAAAATTTAAACTAGGTTTGGGAACGGGGTCCATGTTTTCCTCACTCCTTTCACATCTTCTTTCCTTTAAAGACAGCTCAAAGGTCATTAAAGAAAAGAGCTGATAAATTGGACATAAAAAAACACCATTCACGAATGAAAGGTGTAGAAGAACATGTTAAATAATCCATAATGAATAGCATCATTATACCACCTCCATTCGTAGAGCTTTAGCACTGTATGGCATAGGACGATGCCAGCTACATTAAAAATCACCTTAAGTCGATGATCTCTGTTGACCCATTGGCGTCTTTGGACATTTTTGGGCAGCAGCGTATCTCCATACAGGAGCCTCACCTAACGAGGGTTCTTTAGTTGTCAGTGGAATTATATATCCTATAAGCATCCCCTGTCAATGCTGTTTTGTAAAAATAAAAAAGGATTAGACGTGTAAAAAGTTCATATGATAAAAATGTGAGCTAATTGTGCCACTTACATCTGGCGGTTTTGAGCATTTTTCATTATACTTTATGATTGATGAGTTTTTTATCACAGAAAACCGTCCGTAAAGCTCTCGGTTCAAAATAGAGGGCCGATTTAAACCTATTTATGCGGGAAGTAACGGCCGGTAATGTCCTGATTGACTCAACGACCAAACAGTGGTGGAAGAACGAACGCCCCTGATTGAAGAATCGTTTTATAAAAATGGATAAGTAGTATGTATTCTTTAAAAGACCGGTCTTTGCTTGACGGCTGATCTTAACACACTTTGAAAAAGAGGGAAAACGATGACTAATATGACGATATATAACGAATTAACAGCTATATGTGGGGAAAATAACGTCTTTATAGATGAACCAATGTCAAACCATACATTAACAAAGATTGGTGGAAAAGCAGATATATTTGTGACACCACAAACGTATGACCAAGTAGCAGAAGTTGTCCGGATTAAAGCTAGCTATAATTTGCCGTTTATGCTCCTAGGGAACGGGTCTAATATGATCGTGAAAGATGGTGGCATACGGGGATTAGTGATGTATATGTCCCATTTAACAGATGTGCGTGTAGAGGGAACTCAGCTGATTGCTCAAGGGGGAGCTGGTATTATTCATGCTGCCCAAATAGCTCTCGAACACAATTTGACAGGCCTTGAATTTGCTTGTGGTATCCCTGGATCAATAGGCGGGGCGATGGTCATGAATGCAGGCGCATATGGAGGAGAAGTTAAGGATGTAATTGATCATGTGAAGGTCGCTACACCTACAGGTGAATTACTCACACTTAACAAGAATGACTTAGCCTTGGACTATCGCACAAGCATCATTGGAAAAAAGCATTATATTGTATTAGAGGCTGTATTTAAATTGAAGAAAGGGGACGCCGCAGAGATTAAAGAAAAAATGGCTGACCTTACTTATCGCAGAGAATCTAAGCAGCCACTGGAGTACCCATCTGTAGGGAGCGTTTTTAAACGTCCCCCGGGTTATTATGCGGGAAAGCTCATTCAAGATAGTGGGTTACAGGGAAAAGGTGTCGGCGGCGCGGAAGTATCGACTAAGCATGCTGGTTTTATTGTGAATAAAAATAATGCAACAGCATCAGATTACATTGCGACAATTGAAATGGTCCGTGAGACGGTAAAACAAACATTTGGTGTAGAGTTAGAATTGGAGGCAAAAATAGTAGGAGAGGATTTATCCGAGACAGCGGATTAAACTAGAGTAACTAGCGTAATGGTGTTCTCGTCGCAAATGGTGAAGCGATGTATGTTCAGTTGCTTAGGACATGCCTAGCTGATAAACTCTTTATATATAAGGAAGTATTTATCCCACTCTTAAGGGGCAGTAAAACCCCCACCTCAAAACTTATGAAGATTGGATAGGCTACACTGAGTTGGACAATAAAAATAAGGGCTAGTAGAATAACATATAATGAGTGAGGAGCGAACTACTATGTCCAAAAAAAGAAGAACGTTTACCACAGAATTTAAAAAGCAAGTGGTGGCTTTATATGAAGGAGGAAAAAGTCGTCAAGATATTGTCCGGGAATATGAATTAACTCCGTCTGCTTTAGACAGATGGATTACTCAGTTTCAACAGTCTGGTTCCTTCAAAGAGAAAGACAATCGAACGCCAGAGGAACAAGAATTGATTGAGTTAAGAAAAAGAAATAAACAGCTAGAAATGGAAGTCGATATTTTAAAGCAAGCCGCGCTGATCATGGGACAAAAATAGAAGTCATTAAGAAAAATCGACAACACTATTCGGTATCAGCAATGTGCGAAGTCCTACAAATAGGTCGAAGTACTTTTTATTATGAGACAGAAATAGGTGCTCAAAAGGAACAAGAAAAGGATAAAGAAGAACAAGAATTAAAAGAAAAAATACTAAAAATCTTTAACGAAAACCGTAAAGTATATGGAACTCGCAAAATAAAACGAGAGCTTTTAAAAGCAGGTCACAAGGTTTCCAGACGTCGCATAGCTAGATTGATGAAAGAGCTCGGAATCCAATCGAAGTATGCCCAACCTTCCTACAAACCAATGAGCTCTCAACCAAATGAAGACGCCGTTCGAAACGTATTAGATCAGGAATTCCAAGTAAATGAGGAGATGTCCGTACTGGTTAGTGATTTAACGTACGTCAAAGTAGGACATTATTGGAACTACGTCTGTTTTTTAATTGATTTATATAATCGGGAAATAGTTGGTTATAGCGTTGGAAAACGCAAAGACGCAGCTTTAGTTCAACGCGCCTTCGCAACGGTTAATCGCCCATTAGAGAATGTGAAATTATTTCATACAGATCGCGGATCTGAGTTTAAAAACGTCGCTATTGATGAATTATTAAGTGAAAATGAGATTGAACGTTCATTGAGCCACAAAGGAAACCCTTATGATAATGCGGTGGCGGAAGCAGTATTTAAGATTCTGAAAACAGAACTCATCAATGGAGAGCATTTCCACTCCCTTAATCACCTGGAACTTGACCTTTTTGATTATATCAATTGGTACAATAATATCCGTTCGCACAGTACGCTTGAATATCAAAGTCCAGTAAGCTATCGAAACTTATCCCTTAAAAAAATTGTTTGATTTAGTGTTGACATACCAGATCGGAAAGTTTAGGTGGGGATAAACTGCCCCTAAAGGTCCGATAAGTTAAACTAACAATCAGTAGGAGAAGAACGAAAACGCTAACTGATTGAAGGTGTGTTTTATATAGCCGAAAGGATGGGTCCAGAATGAAAGTGGCGAACTCAAAATCTCTTACTGACTACGCTCAGTTATTTAAGCTATTGAATGACGAGAATCGCTTGAAAATCCTTTTGTATTTAAATGAAAAAGAATTATGTGTTTGTAACATCATCGATTTGTTAGACATGAGTCAGCCGGCAGTAAGCCAGCATTTAAAACGTCTAAGGGACGCCTCATTAATAAAAATGCGAAGTCACGGTCAATGGAAGTTTTACAGCTTAAATGAAAAAGGGCCACATAGTGAATTTGTTAAAAAGATTCTTGCTGAACTCCCTTCTGCCCGTGAGGAAGTGGAGGCTTTAAATTCGAATGGGAAGCTAGTTATCTGTACGACTGCAAAATAGGAAAATCTCTACTAAAGAAAAACAATTATGCGTAATAGTACGAAACCAGACTATTTATGACAGATAAGCGTCCGTAAAAATCCTGGCTCTAAATAGAGAGGAGGGGTAACTCTATTTAGTCGGGAGCTAACGGCCGCTCATGTCCTGATTGAAGGTTCGTTTTATCTGTTGAGCAGTTGAGCCCCATTCTAATGCTGTTAAATGTGTCAAACACATTCCTAAAAAGGGTCTATTTAATGACAGATTCTGTCACTAAATAGATCTTTTTTAGTGTGTATTACGGTATAAAGCCCAATAGATCATCTGGTGTTCTTCTTTTAATTTTATCATACTAACCCTTTTTAACACGTTAATGGAAGCTTGATTATCATGACGACACTGTGCGGTAATTTCACTTACTTTTTTAGTTCGAAATGCCCAATTAATTAACATGTTTAAGGCTTCTGTAGCAAATCCTCTGCCTTGCTGAGAAGGGATAATGCCATAACCTACTTCAACTGTTTTTTGATCATCTGGCTTACCTTTAAAGCCTATATCTCCTATAATGTGGGAGGTTTCTTTAGAAATGATGAGCCAAGGGCCCCAACCGTAGGCTTCTTTGTCTCGTGCAAGAGCTTCTAAATGGGCTTGAATGTGAGGGAAGGAATGATAATTGCTTTTTTCCATGAATGAAATAAGATCAGGTGAACAAGCAAATAGTTTAAGTCTTGCGCTAGATAATACCATTGCCAGCCCTCCTTTCTCTTTTCACCGTAACATACATAAGAGAAGAATAGAAACTCTAGGATGAACTAGTAGGAGTGGAGAGCAAAGGTATTGAGTCGGAAGATAACGCAACTTTAGGAGCTAGTGAAAACAAAATAGAGTCATTTAAACTTCTCCAAAATAATACTGAAATCAACGCACTTAAATAGTGGAAAGGTCTCTATTAAAACATCCCGCCTTTCAGAAAAGACGAGATGAATTTTCTAATTATTAGAGTCGTGGATCGTCAAGCAACCGTTCCATTTCTTCTTTATGCAGGGTTTCGTCTGCAATGAAATCGTCTAACTTGACAACGAGCTCTGTTAAACCGAGAGCTTCAGCTTGTTCCTTCCGTTGTTCATAACGCTCAATCGTTTCTTTCTCGGCTTTATGGGCTTCTTCTAACATATCTTTTACATCAGTCAGCTGTTTTACATTAGCTGGCGTTGTTGTAGGCTGTCCTCCCAACGTCTTAATCTTTTCAGAAAGATAGAGAGCGTGCCCCGTTTCGTCTTTTACTTCCCCTTCAAAAAAAGGCTTTAAAACCTGGCGATAAAGGCCAGACACAACAGCGGCGTTGTAAGTGTACATAATAACTGCGGCATATTCATTAGCAAGGTCTTCGTTTAGGCCGGCAATGAGCTCTTTCATTTTTGCATCCATTACTCGTCATCCTTTCGTACGTTAATATTTTTGAGCTAGTACTTTATTTCCACAATCAGCAAAAAAATAAACCCTTTATCGTATAGTTCAAATCGTTGTCACAATTTAAAGAAATAAGCGTCCGTAATACCTCCCGGTTAAAAATAAAGAGGAGAGATAAAGTTATTTAGGTGGGAGCTTCTGTCTTGAACCACTCAACTGCCAATCAGTGGGAGAAGAGGGAAACGCCAACTGATTGAAGAGTCGTTTTATGAAAGGGGATAAGGTGGACCTGGCGGGCTAAACCTGAGCCATGTGTCACTTAATTGAAAGCGTGAAAACGAGAGAAGCCTATTAAAAAGTGCATTAATGAGCGCGCTGAAAACATTAAACGCTGACAAAAACACTCAAACTCATTACGTATCAGCCTTTTACTAACTAATTACTATGTCATAAGGTAGTGAGACAAAAAAATAGAGTTAGAAGCACGTCTTGATAGTGTGCCAGTATGGAGTGGAGTGTGTTTAGAAGAAAGCATTCAAGGGCCGTAGCTTAGCTGTATCTCGTTGGCTATTTTAAACAGTTGATGACTGTGAAATTATTTCGTCTTCTTTGAGGGTGTCTAACATAAAGTGTAACAAAAGGTGGTGGACATCTTGTGGCGATCTTATCCAGTGTATTTTTAGTTTTTTTCATTGCGTTAGACGGTTTTATATGGGGCTGGCTTATCGGTTATCGCCGCCATTACTTTCCACTTGCTCATTTTCTTCTTTTATCTATTGGTACGGGAGTTGTCTTATGGATTTTTTATCACGTTGGTCAAGCATTAGATGAGGTAATCCCCTTTTATGTATTTAATAAAATATCTGGTGTGTTTCTTCTCATTTTAAGTGTCTATCATTTAATTGACACGAAAGGGATTTTCAAAAAAGCAGTTGCGTTGAAGCTGTTTATTATCATTAATATCGATAATATCGGAATAGGCTTATTGGCAGGCTTTGACACAGCAGGGCGGTATTTTCCCTTTATTGCTGGAGGGATATTCGCATTATTTTTTTTACTCGGCCTTTATGTGGCTTATAGTACTTCTATGTACAAATTCCAGCAGTACGGAACACTTTTACCGTTTTGTATCTTATTCAGTATGGGGTTTTTTAAATTGTTTTTAAGTTGAACTAATGTCACCCATACCTAAATTGATCACCGGCTACAGATGGTCGCTTTTTCGTGGGAGCCTTCTGAATTCATTGTCTTTCGCTCACTTCAGCTCTTTTTTAATCAAACATGTGATCGAGACGATTAATCCTGTTCATTTGTTATCTCCTGATTAAAGGTTCATTTTATCCCCCTCTTAAGGAGCAGTAAAAATCTCACTGATTGAAGCTTAGCTTTATATAAACATTTACGTGTGACATTCAGTTAAACTAAATCTAAATAAGTGTGGGTCAATCTAATTATTTTTGGTATCATGAATTAAAAAATGTCCCTTCAGTTGTTTGGCTTAGGCTTATCAACTGAAGGGATCATTTAATTTGATCAGTTATTATGATGATACTAGAACTGTTTTGCTAGTTCAGCAGCCTTTTGTATGCCTTCTTCTACGATGCTTTCAGCTTTATCAGGGAATTGGTTATGTCCTTCTACAATCACTGTTTCGATATTGGAAACACCCCAGAATTGAAGCATACCTGAAATGAAGTTGACAGCCATTTCATTGGCAGCAGCAGGGCCTTCAGAGTAAACGCCACCGCGAGCATTTAGCAAGGCAACTTTCTTGTCAGTTAGTAACCCAACAGGTCCTTGCTCAGTGTATTTAAATGTTTTACCTGCTTGTGCCAAGTAGTCCATATAAGTATGAAGCACGGCTGGAACGGTGAAGTTCCAAAGTGGAAAAGCGAATACCACTTTATCAGCTTCAAGGAACTGGTTTAAATAGCTTGTTACGAGGTCAGTAGCTTCTTTCTCAGCATCTGTTAATTCCATGCCTTGAGCTAGTTTGAACATACCATTAATTTTATCAGTATCATAGTATGGGAGATTTTCTTTGAATAAGTCTAGTTCTGTTATTGTATCCTCAGGGTGAGCTAGTTTGTAGCTTTCTACAAAAGAATTGTAAAGTTTAACACTGATTGCTTGATCAGCTGGTCGAGAGTTCGCTTTGATAAATAATACGTTTGCCATATTCGTTTCCTCCGGTTTTTAAAAATTTAGATTATGAAGCAACATGTGAGCTGACAATGTCAACTACATAAATTTTACGCATAATAGCATTTAACGTGGTACTTGCTTAAATCATAAAAAAAATAGTTGCTTACTAAAAGAAAGTATACACAACTCCTTATTGATTGTCAAAGTATATGTTGAATAAATTTTATTAGTCTGTATGAATAGCTAAAAGGCACTATGTAAGTGATGGTTATTTAGAGAATCACTAATCATGGTTAGCTGTTATATCAGATAGTCAGCTGCTAAATCGATATATAATATAACATTACATTAGTAGGGCAGAAAAAATAACAGCCAACCCAATAAGAAAGAGAAGTCCTTCACTCCACGTACCTGTTTTATAAATGCCTATTTGTGAACGTTTCTTGGAAAAAGGATAGATTAGCGGAATACCACCAACCGAAAAGAAATCGGCAACAATATGCAAAATTGCTCCTGTAAACATTGCTTGTAAAAAGACATGAGGGAAGTGAAAAAGACCGGCAACTAACAAAATTAAAATCAGACCGGAGTGAGTGAGACCGCGGTGTCCGAATAAACTATTTATCACGGTTGAAATGATAGGAATTCGTCGTCCGAGCCATGAACGACTTTCGTCGATATCGGGTAAAACCGAGCCGATAACCAACCCAGATAATGCTATTGTAGAATCAAGGGGGATGGTGACCGGTAAAACGTCACCCACGAGAATGATAGTTGCTAGGGATGTGGTGATATGTGTATAGTATCTCATTTAAATTCTCCTTTAAAAAATACTTCAAGGTGTCCACATTATAGATTACCAGCTATGATGCCATTGGCATAGTGAAACCTTTTAGGGACATGCGGATCTTGAAAGGTTTTAGATAAGGCGTGTCTGGTTATGTAATACGTAAGGTTTCGTCACTTGAAGTAGGAGGGAATGATGAATGGCACTATCACCAGAAGTTGTAGGCTTTAGTTTTATTATTCTTGGGATCTTGTTGCTTATAGGAAAATGGCTTAGAGTTTTTACACCTTTTTTTCAAAGGTTTTTTATTCCTAGTTCGATGATCGCTGGATTACTTGGGTTGCTGCTCGGCCCAGAAGTAATGGGGTTAACTGGTGTGCATTTCTTTGATAACGGAGGGGTGTTCCCAGAAGCCATGATAGAGGTGTGGAGTACGCTGCCTGACTTACTTATTAATGTTATTTTTGCTTCATTATTTTTGGGAATGACCTTACCGTCAGTGAAGAAAATGTGGAAAATATCAGGTCCCCAAATTACGTTTGCTCACGTAATTTCGTGGGGGCAATATGTGGTAGGTATGACCTTGGCTTTAGTGCTTTTAACGCCATTGTTTGGCATGAACCCTGCAGCTGGAGCCCTGCTTGAAATCAGTTTTGTGGGTGGACATGGGACAGCTGCGGGGTTGGCAGAGACCTTTGAAGGTGTTGGCTTTGAAGAGGGGCGAGATCTAGCTATTGGTTTAGCAACAATAGGGGTATTAAGCGGTGTTTTTATTGGGATGATTCTCATTAATTGGGGAGCTCGGCGTGGTAAAACAAAGGTTTTAAATAAACCCTCAGATATATCTGAGGAACGGAAACGCGGATTGATCACTAAAGAAAATCAAGATGATGAACCAGCAGGGAAAAAAACAACCCACTCAGAATTTATCGAAACACTCACCGTCCATTTAGGCTATATTGGAGTATCAATAGCCATTGGCTATGTGTTGCTTGAAGGACTAATCCTGATAGAGGAAGCATTATGGATTGATAATATTGAGATAGTGACCCATCTCCCTCTTTTTCCGTTAGCAATGATTGGGGCTGTGATCGTCCAATTGCTGTTAGATAAATATGTGTCGTATAACGTCGTAGATAGGGGAGTAGTTAATCGGATACAAGGGTTGGCACTTGATTTACTAATCGCTTCTGCTATTGCGACTCTATCATTGAGTGTCATTGGGGAGTATATCTGGCCTTTCGTACTAATGACGCTATTTGCCATTGGATGGAATTTATTTTCCTTTTTAGTCATTGCTCCTCGGATTATGCCAGATTATTGGTTTGAACGAGGAATCGGCGATTTAGGACAAGCCATGGGTATGTCAGCAGCAGGTCTATTACTTATCAAATTAGCTGATCCTGACACAAAATCTCCTGCAAAGGAAGGTTTTAGTTATAAGCAGCTGCTTCTTGATATTTTTGTCGGAGGTGGGCTAGTAACAGCCGCATCTGTCCCACTTATTGTCGCCGTTGGGCCTGTTCCAACTCTTATCGTAGCAGCTGTTATCATGACGGGGTGGTTAATACTAGGATTGTTTTACTTCGGGAGGAAGCAAACTGATCCTAAATGATACAAGGAAATAGGACGCGTGAAAATAAAGTTCAGTTCCTTATCTATCACTGATAGAAAGTGGAATCAAGCCACCAGTGCCATTCGATACTGGTGGCTTTGAGTTGGGGTAGAGTAGGTTATGTCTGCTGGACAAGCGCGATACCTAGACGGCGTCAGTGATCCCTCTTCACAAGTCGCACTTTCTAATGCCTTACAGCGGGGTACAAAGAGCATTTCAAGTAGGTTTCATTTTTGCTATTGTAGCATTTATATTAGCGCTTTTCATGAAACGAACGGTCGTTCCTTTAACAGTAAAGTAAAAGAACAGAAACGAAAGAACCCCGTCTATTGTTAACCGTAACAATAGATGGGGAGTGATATGATGCTTCGATCAACTAATTGAGAATTGACTCTACAAGGCGGCGCTTTGTTGCCGTAATTTTTTTCTCCCATATAGTTTACGAGATATCATCGGGGCACATTGAAATAAGATGATACCAATAATAGCTGATGATAAAATGAAGACACTGCTAAATGCTTTAATGGAACCGGTGGCAAGGGTAGCGATAATAATAGAAAATTCGCCTCTTTGTGTTAATGAAAGGCCTGCCCTTAATGACACTCTTTTGGACAAACCATACCATTGCCCACCCACAAATCCGACAATTATTTTTGCGACGATGGACCACACACTAATAAATATTAGTAACCCGATCATTGGAATTCCTTCACTAAAGCTGATAGTTGTTCCGAAATATAAAAAGAAAAGCGGTAATAATAAATCTCTAAATTGAACAACTTGTTTTTCAAGCTCGTGAGTTCTGCGGACTTCTGCTAACATAATGCCAGCTAAAAATGCGCCTAGCACTTCTGATAAATCAAGATATAAAGCCAATCCTCCATAGGCTAGGGCAACTCCAATAACAAATAGAATAAACACATCTGTCGTCATATGACGATCAAAAAACGGGCCGAGTTTGCTAAACAGAAAATAACCAAGCAAAATAGCTCCAGCAACTAGTAAAATTACTTTTAATACTAGCAATGATAACGTGCCAGTTGTAATAGCTGTTCCTGCTGTTAGTCCCACGAGAATCGCTACTAGAATAGGTGCTACTAAGTCTTCAAAAATTAGAAGTCCGAGCATAAATTCTGACTCAGGGTTAGCCATACGTTTAGAGCTTTCCAGCATTTTTGCTGTAATCGAAGAGCTTGTGGCATAAGCAACTCCTCCAATGAGTAAAGAAGAGATCATATCCACGCCCATTACAAGACATATAACGGTAGTAATACCAAAGCTTAGCACCACATCCAGAATGCCAGCTCGCATGACTTTTTTAGCGACACTTAATAATTGTTTAATTGGAAATTCCATCCCCAGCATAAAGAAAAGTAATACGATACCTATTTCTCCTGCAAAATGCAAACTATGGGATTCATATAAAAAGTTACTAACCACAATTCCTAATAAAATATAAACGATCACATCGGGAATCTTCATTTTTGCTCCAAAAAAGCCTGTAAAGAATAAGAGGAGAAGAACGATTCCAGCACCAAATAATTCAGGAACAGCCATAACCGTTAAACATCCTCACTTTCACAAAGGTCAATAAATTTTTCCACAGGATCTCTTTTCCCTACAACCATAATTGTATGACCTTTTTGCATTAGCATATCATTGGGCGGATCCACTTCAAACTCGTCACCTTGAAAAATGCCGACGATGGAGACACCACTCGGGAGCATGGTTGTGAGGGTCTCATAAGAAATCCCTACCAACGATGATTTTTTACTAATTTCAAGCCATTCAACAATCACTTTTTTACGTAAAACTTGCAATCTTTCCAATTTATCATTCATCACTGGGTCAAGTGTAGCGCTTAATAAGTGTGTGCCTAAATGTCGCGTTTCTTCAGAGGACAGATCAAAGGTAAATACCGCTTCATCATCATCGGCATCTTCAAAGAAATACAGTTCACGTTTCCCGCTATGGTGAACGACCATCCCCATCATTTGATTTTTCCCATTAATGAATGTTAACTTCTTTCCTACCCCTGGTAAATCTACCATTTTAAATTTCACAATAATACACATCCCTTAGTAAGTAACGTCAATTAGTAACTTAAAATAAATATCAAAACAGATTTCAACCTCTATATCTGTAAAGTGGTTTTCGTGTTTTTTGACTGACTGGTCATGTTGAATAGTTTAGCTTAATATATTGTCTATATCAAGAGATAACCTCATTTTTTGACGATGATGTTTAGTGAAGATATACTAGTAATGACTAATTGGTCAGTCTAAATGAGGACAAGGGTATGAAAGAGGGGATTTCTGTGAACCAGCATAAAGAGGAACGTATTCAGGAAGCGGGCATTAAACTTTTCTCTGTGAAAGGTTATGAGGCTACGTCTGTTCAAGATATCGCCGATGAATGTGGCATTTCTAAAGGGTCTTTTTATTCCTACTTTAAATCAAAGGATGCTTTACTAGTAACGATATTAACACATTATTATCGCATGATAGAAAAACGGATTAAAAAAGTAGATCAAATGGGGCTTCAGCCAAAAGAAACATTTATTATACAATTGACTCACTTTTATGAAGGTATTTATGAACACAAAGAATTCATTATCACTCATGCTTATGAACAAGTAACACCGTTAAATGACATTGTAAAAAGAATGATCTTATATATACAAACTAAAAGAAGGGCATTTTACCGCCGTGGCTTATATAGCATATATGGTGAACAGGTGGCACCTTATTTGTGGGATTTAGCTATTATGTTAGAAGGTATATTACATACATTTATCCGCATGTTCCTACAAGGTGAAAAGGAGCTGCAAGTGGAGAAGTTAGTCAATTACGCTATGAAGCGCATAGAGAACATTGTGGAAGGTATGGTTCATAGTAGCGAAAGGCCTATCTTGCAAGAAAGCGATATAATTTCTTCGGCAAACAAGGTTAACGTATCACTAGCGAGTGTTCGGAGCCGAGTCACGGACCTAATTACATTTATAAAAAATGAACTACAACAGGAAAGCTCTCATAACGAAACACATCGTGTATCACTCGACGTAATAGAAGAGGAGTTGGCTCGAGAATCACCTCGAAAGCCTGTTATTAAAGGTATGTTATCTAATCTGGACGATATGAAAGTGATAGAGATTTATATAGAAGAGCTTAAACGTTTATTATAAGTATGTTTGCCTTATTCAAAGGTCATGGAAATGTACACGTGTGCAGATCTATAAATATAGAGCATGACTTCTAACATGTGTGAGTGTTGTCTGCCCAACAATCAAACCTTTTCGTATACAAGCGTAATTAAATAAACATCTAAAAGACAAAATTCGAATGGCCTTTCTTCATTATTGTTTAAAAAGTGTCGGTTAGAAAAAAATTTATATTTCATCTTTTGCAGCTATTGTATATAATAGCATTATAGATAGTTAATTAAATAAATTAATAAAGTGATTTGGTGAAAATTCAATTGAAGGAGTGATCCTATGCTGGAAGCGTTAGTGACTGGATTTCAGGAAACATTTAAGACAGATGAGAAACCTAGGGTTTTCTTTTCTCCTGGGCGAGTTAATTTAATTGGAGAACATACTGATTACAATGGTGGCTATGTGTTCCCTTGTGCCTTGAGTGTTGGGAACTATGTGGCCATTCTACCTCGTAATGATCGTAAACTGCGTTTCTTTTCAGCTAACTTTGAAGAAGTAGGCATTATTGATGGCAATCTAGATGCCTTAGCATTTCGTGATCAAGATGACTGGGCCAATTATCCGAAGGGTGTTCTTACTATCCTGGAGCAAGCTGGTTATAAAGGTGAAAAAGGCTTTGATGCTTACTTCTACGGAAATATTCCTAATGGTGCGGGACTCTCCTCATCGGCTTCAATTGAGTTGGCCATGGCGGTATCATGGGATGCATTGAATGACTTTGGCATCGATCGTGTTGATATGGTAAAGCTTTGTCAACGAGCAGAAAATGAGTATATTGGCGTTAATTGCGGTATTATGGATCAGTTTGCTATTGGAATGGGCAAGGAAGATCATGCTATCTTACTCGATTGCAACACATTGGAATATAAGTATGCTCCGGTGAAACTAGAAGGGTTTAAACTCGTGATTGCCAACACCAATCAACGAAGAGGGTTGGCAGACTCTAAATATAATGAGCGGCGTCAGCAATGTGAAAAAGCCGTAGCTGACCTACGACAATCTGTATCCATTAAAAATTTATGTGAACTAACTCCTGATCAATTTGATACTCATCAGTCAAGGATAACAGATGAGATAGCAAAAAGGAGGGCGAAGCATGCTGTGGAGGAAAATGCACGTACAATTGAGGCGCATAAAAAATTAAATGCAGGGGAGTTAGTGGCATTTGGTGAGCTTATGAACGCGTCTCATCGGTCGCTTAAGGATGATTATGAAGTGACGGGCGAACATTTGGATGCGCTTGTAGAATCTGCGTGGGAAGAAGAAAATGTATTAGGTGCAAGGATGACTGGCGCAGGATTTGGCGGATGTACTGTTAACCTTGTTAAAGAAGAAGGGTTAGACGAAACACTCGAACGTATTGCGAAAGCTTATAAAAAAAGAACGGGCACAGAGACGACCTTTTATGTAGCTGATATTGGCGGAGGAACTCAAGAGCTTACAACGACTGAATCTAACTAAGGAAGGTGATTCATATGACAGTATTAGTGTGTGGTGGAGCAGGTTATATAGGTAGTCACGCAGTAGCAGAATTAATAGCGGCAGGTGAAGACGTTGTCGTCATTGATAATTTACAAACTGGTCATGCAGGAGCTGTGTTACAAGAAGCTATGTTCTATGAAGGAGATTTACGTGATGAATCGCTATTAGATACAGTTTTTACCCAGCATACGATAAATTCTGTCCTCCACTTTGCAGCAGATTCTCTCGTTGGAGTAAGCATGGAAAGACCACTTGATTATTATGACAATAATGTCGGAGGGGCATTGACGTTAGTTAAAAAAATGCATCAATATAATGTGAAACACATCGTGTTTTCTTCAACAGCCGCCACATATGGGGAAGTAGAAACTGTCCCGATTAAAGAAGACCAACCAACAAAACCGACTAATCCATATGGTGAAACTAAGTTAACTATAGAAAAAATGCTAGCGTGGTGTTCCGAAGCTCATGGGATGACTTATGTAGCGCTTCGCTACTTTAATGTGGCAGGAGCTCACCCTGCACAAGATATTGGTGAGGATCATAAACCTGAAACACATCTCATTCCGATCATTATGCAAGTGGCTCTCGGGCAACGGGAGAAAATAAAGGTGTTTGGCGATGATTATCCTACAGACGATGGCACATGTATTCGTGATTATATTCATGTGAACGATTTAATTCAAGCCCACCTACTTGCCTTAACTTATTTAAGAAATGGTGGTTCTTCTAATACGTTTAACCTAGGCAATGGCCAAGGGTTCAGTGTCAAAGAAGTCATTGATATGGTGGAAAAAGTGACAGGACAAGACATTTCCCGGGAAATTGCTCCGCGAAGAAGCGGTGACCCCGCCATTCTTGTGGCTTCTTCAGAAAAAGCACGCTCAGTTCTCGACTGGACACCACAATATGCAGACTTAGAAACGATTATTGAAACGGCATGGAAGTGGCATCAACGACACCCGGAAGGCTACGATTCTTAAAAATAGGAGGTTGACGACATGATTGATAAGTATTTAAACGAACTTATACACTATGCCATGAGGAAAAAATTAATTGAAGAAGAGGATGCTGTTTTTTGCAAAAATCAACTGATGGCCATACTTCAATTAGCTGAATCACGTGTCTCACCCCTTGACTATGAAACAGAAGATCTAGCTCTTACTATCATTTTAGACGAGATTTTAAATTGGGCTGCTACACATGGAATAATAAACAATAATACCGTAACAGAACGAGATCTACTCGATACAAAGCTAATGGCTGTCTTTATGAAACGTCCATCGGAAGTAACGGCTGATTTTCATGAATTAAAAAGGGATGAAAGTGTGGAACAGGCAACTGCTTGGTTTTACGAGTTGAATAAAGATACCCATTATATAAGACGTGACAGAATTGAGAGAAATGTCAGCTGGCGAACTGAGACAGAGTACGGTAAGCTGGATATAACGATTAATCTTTCAAAACCGGAAAAAGACCCTAAAGAAATAGAAGCAGCCAAACAAGCCGCAACGGCTGATTACCCCTCTTGCGTTCTATGCAAAGAAAACGTGGGCTATGAAGGGCGGCTAAACCATCCAGCTCGTCAAAATTTACGTACGATACCAGTTCAGTTACAGGGGGAGGAATGGCACCTTCAATTCTCACCCTACGTCTATTACCACGAGCATGCCATTGTTTTATCAGCGAAGCATGAACCGATGAAAATAACAAAAAAAACATTTTATAGGCTTCTTGATTTTGTGACGCAATTTCCACACTATTTTATAGGATCTAATGCAGACCTTCCTATAGTTGGCGGATCGATTTTAAGTCATGACCATTATCAAGCAGGAAAGTATGAGTTTCCAATGGCTCGAGCGGAAGAAGAGGAAGTAGAGACACTTCGGGATTTTGAAGGTGTGTCAGTCACTAAGCTGAGATGGCCGATGTCTGTCATAAGAGTAAAAGGAACAAATAAAGAAAAAGTAGCTGAAGCGTGTCATATGGTATTTCAAAAGTGGTCTGTTTATAATGATGAAAGTGTCGACATTATTTCTGCTACTGGAGATATACCGCATCATACGGTAACACCAATAGCACGTATGAGAGATGGGAAGTTTGAAATGGATATAGTGTTGCGGAACAATCGTACGTCCGCAGACCATCCTATGGGAATTTTCCATCCGCATGATCATGTCCATCATATTAAAAAAGAGAATATCGGGTTAATTGAAGTGATGGGACTGGCAGTGCTTCCTGGAAGGCTAAAAGGCGAGTTAGAAGAGCTAGCAGCAGCCCTTATTACGGCCAATCCTGCAAAGGAAATTGCTTCGAGTGAAGCGATTGCAAAGCATTTAAATTGGGGTCTTGAATTACACAAACGTCACCCAAACATGAATCAAACCAATGCTCAGCAGCTTTTAAAAGAAGCGCTTGGTGATGTTTTTAAAACCATTCTTACACATTCAGGTGTGTTCAAACGAGACGAAAAAGGGCAGGCGGCCTTTTTGACATTTATGAGGAGCCTTACCGTATAAAGATGACATTTTATAAAAGGGGAGAGGGAGAGAATGGCCACACACTTAACAGGAAGTTTTCAATTGATGAAATCATTAAATCGCTCACTTATCTTAAACATTATCCGGACAAGTGGTGCTATTTCTCGTTCAGAAATTGCCAAACAAACGGGACTGACCCCTCCCACGGTAACGAATATTGTTAGCGAACTTCTTAGTGAAGAATTAGTATTAGAAAGTCGACCAGGGTCTTCAAATGGTGGTAGAAAGCCAATATTGCTCACGATTAATTCAGATAGTCGTTACATTATAGGAGTGGATGTTGGGGTCAAAAAAGTGAGATTGGCACTTACTAATCTTAATGCAAACGTCTTACAGCGTAAACTTCTTCCAATGCCCAATACCCATACGTTAACAAAAGAACGCTTCCTAGACTTTTTGCAGCAGGCGATCGATACTTTTCTTACTGAGAACTTAACTCAGAAAAAGAAAATAATTGGTATTGGCGTAGCGATGCATGGTATTGTGGATCACGAACAAGGGGTCGCCATTCATGCTCCTACATTAAAGCTTGAGCATGTATTCGTCAAAAAGGTGTTGGAACAGGCGTTCAATCTACCTGTCAGAGTAGAAAATGATGCCAAAGCACTTGCTCTAGGCGAAAACTGGTTTGGGGCAGGAAGAGGCGTTGATCATTTTGTCTGTTTAAATGTTGGAGAAGGGATTGGTGGAGGGATTATTTTAAATGACCACTTGTTCCATGGGAACAATAGTCTGGCCGGTGAAATAGGTCACACGAGAATAGATATTAACGGTCCAAAGTGTTCTTGTGGAAACAATGGGTGTTTTCAAACGTTAGCCTCCGGACAGGCAGTCAAGGAAAGAGCTCTTAGTTATATTAAAGAAGGGAAAAAAACGTCGCTAGTAGCGGAAGCAGGAGAAAATTTGAAGGCTTTAGATGGCCAACTTATTTTTAAATGTGCTGAAGAAGGTGATGAAATAGCACAGCAAGTTCTGAAAGAGACAGGGACATTTTTAGGGTTTGGATTATTAAACATTATCCACTTTCTTAATCCTAGTATGGTGATTATTGGTGGTGGTGTTTCTAAGTCTGGCAAATGGATTCTCGAACCAGCTAAAGGCGTGATTCAATCTCATGCGTTAAGTGATGAAGCGGCCAAGACGACCATTGTCGTGTCTGAGTTAGGTGACGAAGGGTCGTTAATCGGCGCCTGCACACTCGTATTATCTGAGCTCTTTTCTCATATTCACAGCAAATGATATAATTTGCTGGTCAAACGATAAGAGGTGGAGAAGCGAATAGTAGGTAAGAACGCGTTAACGTCATAAATGTAAGCTCTCATCATGTTTCAAACGCCTTTTTCTGGTATGATGGATGAAGAATAATCCTTAAGTTACAGATTTAACGAGGAGAGACCTATCATGCCTAACATTCAGAACTTAAAGAACAAAATATTAGAAAAAACCCACTTAGTTTTCATTCTCACAGACCCAGATCAAGAGGATAATCCCATCATCTATGCAAATGAAGGGTTTACAGCTTTAACAGGGTATTCTCAAGAGGAGGTCATCGGACAGAATTGTCGGTTACTTCAAGGTAAGGATACTGATCCAGAAACTATAAATAAATTAAATGAGGCAATAAAAAATCGCCAACCCATTTCTGTCCAAATCTTAAATTACAAAAAGAATGGTGAGTCTTTTTGGAACCTGCTCCATATTGACCCAATTTATTTAGAAGACGAGGATAAATATTATTTTGTCGGTATCCAAAAAGATATTACGGATGTGAAACTAGCAGAACAACAGCTTGCAAAATATCATCGTGAAATCGAACTTCTCTCCGTGCCTCTCGTGCCAGTGAAAGAGGGGGTTTCTGTCTTGCCATTGATCGGTGATATTGATGAACGTCGAGTAGAGACGATTGTCAATAATGTATTAACTGAAATGGAAAAGGATGAGATTGAGACACTTATTCTTGATTTTTCAGGGTTTACTAATATGGATGAAAATGCAACGACCGGCATTTTTCAGCTCAATGATTTATTAAAGTTAAAAGGAATACACTTAATCATAACAGGCATTACACCGAAAATTGCTATGAGAACAAATCGCTATAATATTAATTTCTCTCGTTTCACGACCTTCGGCTCAGTGAAGCAAGCGGTGGAAGCTCTTGAACAATAAAAGTAAAGGTTAATAGGGATAGTTAGACTTTTTCTAATGGCTAACTGTCCCTATTTTATTACAATAACCGTTCGTAAACCTCCCGGCTCACAGTAGAAAGGAGAGCAAACTCTATTTAATCGGAAGCTAACGGCCACTAATGTCCTGATTGAAGGTCCGTTTTATTGTGAGAACGCCATTACAGAATTCACTCTTATAAATTTCTATCATCATCTTTTTTAAGGTCATAATGAACTAGTTAAGTAAGGCACCCATGTTAGATATCTAACACGGGTGTCTTTTCGTATTAACTGTTTTTCTTCTCTTAGCTAATTAGCATGTTTAAGTCACACACTCATTCAGCATTAATCGAAAGTTGCGGGATCTTCTTTCGTATCAGGCTGTAAAAGGGTAAGGAAAAGAAAAAAGATAAAGCTTAAAGAAAGGATAGAACCGCTTACGATATAAAAAATAAGTGAGAATGTTTCAGGGAGAGGTAGTGTCCCAACCATGAAGACATACATGCCTGCATTTAAACCGAAAGTCCCAATTAGAGCAGTCCACACATGAAGTGTTGCTAACAGTTTATGTTTAGGTTTATAAATTTTATAAAAAAGACTCCAAGCAAATAAAGTTAGCCATCCAACGACGAGGACATGGGCATGGACAGGTCTTAATGCATAAGAACCAGCCCCTGCCATATGCCCACCCATCATAACGCCAATAACGCCGAATAAGGCAGAGGCAATAAGTAATTTTTTACTATGTGACATATAATCGCTCCTTTATTAGAAATAAAGTTTTATTTTAACATGTGAGAGGAGGAGGTATAAAAGAAAATGTGCGGTTATGGTGTATGATAACTTCTTTAATGATAGAAGTCATGTGTGAATGAACCAGGTAATATCACAAATTGGAAAAAGCAGGAGTCCCTAAGGATCCTGCTTTTTATCGGTTTCAGAATAGTTTTTTAAATGGTGTTCATATATTAGTTATCGCTATGATAAAATCTTTGATTAAATACACGCCGCGGTAAATTCCTGCAGCAGAAGTCTTGTATTACTTAAATAATGAAAGCCCTGCCTCTCTTTCATCCTTGCGGTTCCGTAACCGCGCCAGTGTAACTTTTGGCGTTTCCACGTATTCGCAGGATTCCAGAAGGTTAGTTATAACCTAATGAATATAATCAGTGTCACTTGACATAGTCGGTTCATCATAACGACGCACCTTCTTCAACCAAAAACAATCTTAACATAATGACATATAAAAGTCAATATATTTCCAAATATAACTAAAATGATCCGTGACAACAGTTTTGGAGCCTATTTTTATTCACAGGAAAGGTCACGTCTCCTGAATAGAGCGGGGTGGGATAAATCTGCCCAAGGAAAGTCTGATGCAGTTGTTTCCTGATATAACCTGCCGTTTTGTTCCGAGCCAGATAAACCAAGATGTTAATACAAGACATAAATGAAACCGACACCTGATAACAGGTGTCGGAAAGTTTATATCAATTAAACTGTAGTACGGCGTCTAGAGCTTCTTTTATTACCAAGATAAGCGTTCAGCATCCAAATGTGTTGTTCAATTGAGGATTTAATGACAATGAACATGTCTGCAGTCACATTATCATGGTTATCTTCAGCTACTTCGATAAGTTGTGCTGATTCGTCGCTAATTGTTTCAAAATCTTTTACTAACGCTGCTACCATGTCAGCTGGTGTTTCATCACCAGTCGCTTCTTTAGTAGTTGCTTCATTCAAATACTCTTTTAATGTGGCAATTGGGTTTTCACCGATCGTTAATATACGTTCTGCAATCTCATCAATATTTGTGGCAGCTTCGTTGTAAAACTCTTCAAATTTTTCATGAAGTGTAAAAAAGCTTGGACCAGTAACATACCAGTGGTAATTGTGGAGCTTTGTGTTTAATACATTCCAATTCGCTAGTTGCTTATTCATTTCTTGTGTTAAATTTTTGTTTGCCATAGTTAAAGCACTCCTTTAGTTGTTATCCTTTTATTATCTCTTTTATATTTAATAGTATATATCAAATTAAAAATAAAATCAAATAATAATTATTATAAATAAGGATTTCTGATAGTGAGGAAAAAAGTCGCTACATAATTTACTCATTTATTCCCCTATAATTGTTATCATTAAACACTTCCACTTATAGATGTATTATCCCCCCCATTTAAAGCTAAGAGATGATGCTTGATCTATTCTCTCTTAATTGCCTCACTCCTATTCTCCTACTTAGTTCAGTGAAAGATACCAATTGTTTTTTAAAAGGAATGAAATAGAACTATGTTAAATATGATGAAAGTTATTGCACTTCTCATTAACCATTTGATATAGTAAATAAGTCAATTACTTAGGGGGCTAACTAATGGATCAAAAGATAGAGGATTTTGCAGGCTATCAGCTGAGTGTTGTCTCACATTTTATCCATAATCAACATAATCGCTACTTAGCGGACTATGGGGTTACAAGAGCACAAGCAAAAGCTCTTTATTTATTAGCAAAGCATGGTGACTTAGCACAATCTGACTTACAAAAACGCCTTTACATTCAAGCATCAACAATGAATGGAATAGTAGAGTCGTTGTTAAAGAACATGCTTATAAAAAAGGATGCTAGCGAAGCTGATCGGCGAACTAAAGTGATTAGTCTTACAAATAAGGGAAAAAAATTAGAGAAAGATTTAGCTAATGAAATTAAACGTGTGGAAAAGCAATTATTATCAGGTTTTTCAGAAGAAGAAAAGAATGTGCTTATTAATTGGCTAAAATTAATGAAGCAAAATTTACAAGTGATGACAGACGATGCCTCATCACAAGATGTTAAGAAAGAAGGGAATACCTATGAAACAAAGTGATCAAAGTATGCAGTTAGGAACGGAACCTATTCCTAAGTTGCTTAGAAAATTATCTATTCCCGCTATTATTGGCATGCTCGTTATGTCTATTTATAATGTGGTTGATACTATTTTTATTTCCTACGCAGTAGGGATTGATGGTGTTGCTGCAGTGACCATTGCTTTTCCAATTATGCTAATAGTAATGGCTGTAGCTGCTGCACTTGGCATCGGGGGTGCTTCACTTATATCTCGAAGACTTGGTGAACGACGAGAAGCAGAGGCAAACCGTGTGTTCAACACCGTCATATCTTTAGTTGTTATAGTAAGTATGGCTGGTGTTATAAGTTCATTTACTATATTGGAGCCTGTACTCCGTATGTTTGGTGCTACCCCAGAACTTATGCAAGGTGCTCATGATTATATTTTTCCGATTATGTTGGGCACGGTCTTTTTCTCGTTTGCCTTCGCTACCAACGCCATTATTCGATCAGAAGGAAATTCGAAATTTGCAATGATGACGATGATCGTGCCGGCGGTTCTTAATATTATTTTAGATCCGATCTTTATCATCTGGCTAGATATGGGGGTTCAAGGTGCTGCAATTGCTACCGTTTTGGCGCAGGCGAGTATTTCATTTATAGTCTTATGGTACTTCTTAAGTGGTAAAAGCTCATTGATGATTGTACTGAAAGAAATGCTGCCTCGCTGGTCGATTACGAAAGAAGTGGTGGTTATTGGAATGCCAGCGTTTGTCCGCCAAGTGGCAGGCAGTGTGATGATGGTAGCCATCAACAGTATGTTAATCATTCATGGCAGTGAATTTTACGTTGGCGTTTTCGGTATCGTGCAGAGGGTTTCCATGTTTGCTCTTATGCCGATGATGGGGATACTTCAAGGAATGCAGCCTATTGTAGGGTACAATTTTGGGGCTAAGCAATTAGAGCGCATGCGAGAAACGATCTTAGTAGGATTAAAAGTCGTGACTGTTTTTTCTATTGCTGTCTTTATTATTATGATGGCTTTTCCGAATGTTTTAATGAGGGTTTTTACTGCTGATTCAGCAGTTATTGAGACAGGGTCAATAGGGATGCGCATTATATTTGCGTGCGCCTTCTTAATAGGAGCGCAAGTTGTAAGTGGCGGTTTATATCAGGCATTGGGGAAAGCCAAGCCAGCTCTTATATTGTCGATGGCTCGTCAGATTTTATTCTTAGTGCCTCTCGTTTTAATCTTACCGCATTTTTTCGGTGTTTGGGGTGTGTTTATTGCCTTTCCTTTAGCGGATATATTGGCATTTGCTCTTTCAATTTTCTTTATGTATAAAGATCGTAAGCTCTTCTTTACAGGGGGGAAAGAGGAGATAAAATTTGAAAACAAGCAGCCGGCGTCTTCTTAGAATCACAGGACTAAACAGAAGTGTGTGAAAAAAAGGAGCCGGTGAAGAGATTAAGATTAATGACTGAAAGTGTCTAAATAGTTCCTAATCCATCAGCATTCAAACTGATGGGTTTCCTTAGTTAGTGAGCTTATAACAGTTGATTAGAAGAAGACTTATTCTCAATATTGACATCTAAGAAAAGCGAGTTGATTTTCATGCAAAAGCATAAAAGGGAAATGATCAACCATCAATTAGAGGCAATCAAATTTGTTAACTCTTTACGAGCTTTAAGGAACGAATTATGGAGAAGTGAAATTAGCGAAGGTAAATGGACGATTGCTGAAATCATCGGGCATTTTAAGCCATGGGATGAATTCATGCTCTATCAGCGATTACCCTATATATTTTTAGAGAAAGTCCTCCCGAAAGCACCGGATCCACAAGTGACAAATGCTATGGCTGCTTCTATTAGTAGAGGTGAGCCGCAGCAAATCACGATTGATAAGTTTATTCTTAATAGAAAAGGCATTTATAAAGTGATTAAGGAAATACCTGATAGTCAATTAGAGGCAACCTTTTTGTTGGGGGATAAGTGGTTATCATTGTATGATTATTTGAGATATTTAGCGGACCATGATCGTCATCATTTTAACCAAATTGAGAGAGCTATTCATGAAAATGACCATTTAAAAAAGTTAAGCTGATAGAGACAACTACCATTGCAATAGTATCTTTTATTTGTAGCATTATTTTCTTACGTCACTTTTTTGTTGACCGTTCCTTACTTTGTTAGGAATTGTGCTTGTCTTCGTGTTATTTACTAATCTATTTAGATAAAATGTCTATATGAGTGAGAGGAAACCGAACTCCTTTCACTTATGCTCATTTTACATTATCACAGATAAGCGTCCGTAAACCTCCCTGCTCAATAGTGAGAAGAGATAACGACCGCTAATGTCTTGATTGAAGGTTCGTTTTATCTTAACTGAACAAGATTTGTTATAACTATAAAATCCCGGTACAGGCTGACCTGAACCGGGATTAATTATGTCATATAGCGCGTTATTTCACCATGAGAACAGGGGCTTTAACGTGCTTGATCACTTTATGGCTGACACTGCCTAAAACCATCGTTTGCACAGTTCCAAGACCTCGGCTCCCAATAACTAAAGCGTCATAATGGCTGTTGTTCGCATGCTCAATAATGGATTCGGCTGCACCATTGCTACCGTGTAAAATCGTTATTTTAGTTGCAATTCCAGCTTCTATGATCTTGTCTTTAAATGGCTGAAGCATTTCCTGTCGTTTACGAGAAGCGCTGTCTGAATCACCGTAGTGTAACACATCTGTCTTCGATTTACTGCCTGCTACAACGTAAAGAATCTCAATTGATGCATTTTTTTCTAATAGAGCGAGAGAAATGGCTTTATCCGCAGCACGTATAGAGTGGTCAGAGCCATCAATCGCTAGTAATAAGTTCTTAAACATCGTTTTCCCCCCGTTTTAATGCCCTGACGCTTTACTTAAGCCACCGATACGGTTCATTAAATCGTTACTTTCTTTGTTCATACCTATTAATTCTACTGCAATGTTTCGTTGCTCAAATTTGCTTTCAATTTTGTCGATTGCGCCGACCGCAGAATCATCCCATAATTGGGCATTGGAAATATCAAGCACAACTTTATCTACATTATCATTATAATCGATTTTTTCCAGGAAATCTGTCACGGAGGCAAAAAACAATTGACCGTGAATATGATACGTTCTAACGTTCGTCTCTGAATTCAAATACGTTTCCACACGAATTTTAGATACCTTCCATGCAAAGAAAAAGGCACTTAATACAACACCGGCTAGTACACCGATAGACAGGTCATGTGTATAAACGACCGTACTAACAGTGACGATCATGACCACAGCATCGGTACGTGGGATCTTGTGAATGTTTTTCACTGATGACCAGTCAAAAGTACCTATGGATACCATGATCATGACACCGGCGAGTGCCGCCATCGGAATTTTTACCACAACACCACCGAGTACGATGATAAGGAACATTAAAAACCCGCCAGCAACGAGTGATGATAACCGCCCGCTCCCACCGGACTTTACGTTAATAACAGACTGACCGATCATAGCGCAACCTGCCATTCCACCAAAACATCCAGTAATGATATTGGCTATACCTTGCCCACGGCTTTCCTTGTTTTTGTTACTCTCAGTATCTGTCATATCATCCACAATGGAAGCTGTTAACAAAGACTCTAGTAAGCCAACAATGGCTAAAGCAATAGAATAAGGAAGAATAATCATAAGTGTTTCAACGTTTAACGGAATATTTGGAAAAGCAAATATAGGTAAAGACTGAGTTAACGTTCCCATATCTCCTACTGTACGAACACCCATATTCATTGTGATAGCAATAGCTGTCACAATGATAATAGCGACCAATGTTGACGGAACCGCCTTTGTAAATCGTGGGAGGATATATATAATCGCTAGCGTTAACGCCACTAACGCATACATAATCCATGTTTCCCCAACGAAATGCTGCAATTGTGCTGTGAAAATTAAAATTGCTAGTGCATTAACAAAGCCGATCATCACGGAACGAGGAATGAATTTCATAAAAACGGAAAGTTTAAATACTCCGAATAACAATTGAATAATTCCTGTTAAAATGGTAGCGGCCAATAAATATTCCAGCCCGTGATCTGCCACAAGGGTAGTCATTAGCAAAGCCATGGCCCCAGTAGCCCCGGAAATCATCCCAGGTCTCCCTCCTATAAACGCAATAACAATAGCGATACAAAATGCTGCATACAAACCTACCATCGGATCGACGCCTGCAATGATTGAGAAGGCAATAGCTTCAGGAATAAGGGCTAGAGCAACGACGATTCCTGCAAGTACATCGCCCCTCACATTTCCAAGCCATTCATTTTTTAGTTTTTCTACGTAACTCACACGTACACCTCTTTCTATTATTTTTAGGTAAAAATAGGTGAGCTTCTCCGTAAGAAGCTCGGTCGGCAAGAACAAGAGAAGTTTAACAGGTTTTTCGAAAAACATAAAATGTCATGTAAGCGTGAATCATCTCGCTTATTCTCTCTTTTACTTCGTTTTTCACTTGATAAGTAATCTGTTCATTAAAATGACATAAAGGATGTTACTTAAGTAATATGACAATTTATTTATATATCTTAACACTAGCTCCAATATTTTCACCTAAACCATACATTCTCTCAAACTTCTGTTAACACGTTTTCGATACGATAAGGAGCGTAGCAATTGATCGTATTTAAACGAAAACAAGGAGGAGATTTGAAATTATGTCAAAGTTTTATTTAAGTTTAACTGCTTTTATCATGTTAATGACCATGTCTGCGTGTGGAGAGAACTCAGACCCCTCTGCTGACGAAACAGAAAGCAGTGAGGGAAATAATGATGCTGTGGAGGCAGCAGGTGATGAGCGAGAAGGATGGCCAGAAACGTTCATTTTTGGTCTTTTGCCGATAGAAGATCAAGGAGAGTTAATGAAGCGTCATGAGCCGTTAATCAGTTATTTAGAAGATGAGCTAGGTATCGATGTGGAGTTTTACAATGCTACGAGCTATACAGCTCTCATTGAGGCGATGGCAAATGGTCATCTGCATGCCTCTACCTTCGGGCCTTTCTCATATCTAGTAGCGCATGAAAGAGCGAATGGTGAAGCGTTTGCTATTCCTGTAAATGAAGAAGGAGGAACGGCAGAAGATATTTATTACTATGCGCAAATGATTACCTTGGAGGAACATAACATTGACGCTCTAGCAGACATTGAAGGTCAATCATTAGCATATGCCGATCCTGCATCAGCATCAGGTCATCTATTTCCAAAAGCGATGTTAATTAATGAACTAGGTTTAACGTTAGATAATGTGGATGAGTTCCCTTCTGATGTGGTGTTCTCAGGAAGTCATGAAGCGTCATTATACTCTGTCTTGAATGGAGATGTAAAAACTGCTGGCGTGTGTAGCACATGCATAGAACTCGTATTTGAAAGAGTTGAAGACCATGAAAATTTTGATCAATTAAAGGTTTTTCATGAGTCAGAACCCATTCCAGGCGGCCCTTATGTGATTCAAGGAGATTTACCTGATTCTTTTAAACAAGCGGTAAAGGAAGCCTTCTTAACGATGGGAGACAGTGAAGTAGGACAAGAATTTCTTGAAGCAAATGAGTATCATGGCGGCTTTTTTGAAATCGATCATGACACATACGATGTTGTTCAAGAAACAGCAGAAGCTCTAGGGATGAGTCCGGAAGAATTGTTGGAATAATGCTTCCCCTGTTTAGACATTAGATTTAGAAAGGAAGATGGCGCGATGCAAGAAACACTATTAGAGATAAAGAACGTCACAATGGTTTTTCCGGATGGTACTGAAGCATTGAAAGGCATTAACTTTACAGTAAAAAAGGGTGAGCTTGTTTCAATTATCGGACCAAGTGGGGCTGGGAAAAGCACACTTATGAGGTCTCTCAATCTCCTTAATAAGCCGACCGATGGCAGTATTTCATTTGAAGGAGAGGATGTGATTGCTGCTAAAGGGCGACAGTTACGACACATTCGCAGAAGGATAGGCATGGTCTTTCAGCATTTCAATCTAGTTAAACGCTCTCCAGCTTATTTAAATGTTTTGCATGGACGTCTCGGTTATGTATCAACAATTAAAGGCGGTTTAGGACGGTTTTCTGAAGCAGATACACGGGGAGCATTAGAGATCTTACGACGGGTTGGTTTGGAAGATCAAGCGTTTAAACGGGCGGACGAACTATCTGGAGGTCAACAGCAACGGGTGGGGATAGCACGAGCAATTGCGCAATCACCCTCATTACTATTGGCTGATGAACCGATTGCAAGTCTTGATCCTTCTTCTTCTGAAAATGTCATGGCCTATTTAAAAAGTGTCTGTCAGGAAGATGGGTTAACATCTATCGTAAATCTTCATCAAGTAGATTTTGCAAAGCAATTTGCAGATAGAATTATTGGTGTGAAGGCAGGAGAAATAGTGTTTGATGGTACGCCAAGAGAACTAACTGATGGCATCACTGACTATCTTTATTATTCCGCTTAAGGAGGGTAAGACAAAACATGAGCTCTTTAGCAAAACAGCTTACTCAGCCACTAAATGAAACAACAAAGCGTGACTTAATGCCCGAATTAAAACGGCGAAGGAAAATGGTCTTAAAAAATCGGTTAGTTATTTTGACGATCATAACAGCTTTAATAGTATGGGCTTGGCATGGTACAGGGTTTAGTCTTTCATTTATATATACAGGTGCAGCAAATATGACCGCGTTTATATTTACGGAATTACTACCACCAGATTTTTCAGCTGCCGGTCGTTATATCCAGCCAGCTCTCCAAACCTTATATATGAGCTTCGTAGGCATGATATTTGCTGTCGTTTTTTCACTCGTACTTGGATTTATGGCTGCGAAAAATACGTCATTTCATCCTGTATTAGCGTTTAGTTCAAGGGCATTTATTGCTTTTTTAAGAGCCATTCCCGCCATCATTTGGGGGATGACACTAGTTGTTGCCTTTGGGATTGGCTCACTTGCGGGAACCCTTGCTTTAGGACTTTCAGGCATTGGCGTTTTAGGAAAAGCATTTGCTGATGTTTTAGAAGAGATAGATAGCGCCCAAGTGGAAGCAGTAAAAGCCACTGGTGCTTCTTGGTTTCAAACAATGGGTCAAGGGGTGTGGCCTCAGTTTAAAACAGGGTTTGTGGCATGGTCTCTCTATAAAATGGATTTAAATATTCGCGAAGCGGCTGTTTTAGGCTTAATAGGTGCAGGGGGCATTGGCTATACCCTGCAAGGGAATATCAATTTGTTTCAGTATAAACAAGCGAGTGTCGGTATTATCATGATCTTTGTGCTCATTCTGAGTGTTGAATTTACCACAGCTAAAATAAGGGAGAAGTTATTATGACACCTTATGTGAATCAAAAAAAACAGCTGACAAAAGTGATATATAGCGGTTTATTTCTTCTCATTTTTATATTTAGTCTCATACAAGTTGGCATTTTAGATAGACGACTCTTTGAAGCGCCATCAAGGGTGGAATCTTTACTGATTGGTATGTTTCCTCCTGCTATTTCTGAGCCGATTGACATTGCTGGAGCCGCTATTGAATCTCTACAGGTAGCTATAATGGGTACGTTATGGGGAATTGTTTTTTCCATCGTATTAGCGATGTTTGCTGCTAAAAATGTGGCACCTCATATAAGTATTAGTTACGGGGTGAAAGCATTTGCTGCCTTCGTTAGAGCGGTTCCCGCGTTAATATGGGCGTTACTTTTTATCATCGCTATAGGCCTTGGACCGACACCTGGAATATTAGCTCTTGCTGTCAATAGTGTTGGTATGCTATTAAAGGTATATGCTGAAGCAATAGAAGAAATCGATCAAGGTGTCATTGAAGCGCTAAAAGCGACAGGCGCCTCTAAGTTCCAGATCGTGATGCAAGGTGTTATTCCGAGTGTCATGTCTATTATTATTTCATGGTCTATCTTTAGGTTTGACATTAATATTCGATATGCAGCTGTATTAGGGGTCGTAGGAGCAGGGGGAATTGGATGGGAGTTAGTCCGAGCCTCCCGTATTATGGCTTACGATGAGGTGTTGGGAATTACTCTCGTTATTTTCGCGATGATTTTATGTGCTGAGCTCCTAGCGCGCTATTTAAAGAACAAATCTGATAAGGTCACTTTAAAAGCAATGGAATAGCTTTCTAGTCTGGCGATCTTCCGTCAGGCTTTACTATTAAATAGGAAGTATTAATAAGTAAAAAAGTTAAAAGGAATGTTTACAAGATTTTAATGTATGACATAGTATGCGAACATACCATTAAAATGAGATTAATAAAGGTACTTTATAATGAAAAAGGAGAGGATAAACAGAAAGGAAGGAAAACAAATGAAAATAAAAGCAGTGTTTATTGATATGGATGGCACTTTATTAACATATGATCATGTTATTTCACCACGGAATTTACATGTGATCAATCATTTAAAACAACAAGGTATTTACGTTTTTCTTGCCACAGGTAGACAAATGGATATAACCGTACCATATCATCAGATGTTAGGCCTTAAGACACCTATGATATGTCTTAACGGAGCAGCGATCTATGAGTCATTTTCGTTAGACCCGTTAATACTTAGAACAGTCTGCCTTGAAAAAACATTACATGATATCATCGTAAATTCCCCTGGTAATGTTATTATTCACACCGCCCATGGGATGTATTGTAAAGAGGTAGACGGGGTGGTACAAAGATGGATAGAAGAAGGGCATAAAGTCCCCGTTTATGTAGGTGACTTAACAACAACAAGATGTGAAAATGTTCTTAAATATAGTGTTATGGCTCACTCGCTTGATCCTTCACTCAACCACGCTATTCTACAAAAGAATGACATCATTAGGTGGCAGGATGGAATTGAAATTGGTCCAAAGGGTGTGTCAAAGTGGTCTGGTATACAGTATATTCTGAATAAATACCGACTTACAAAACAGGAAGTGATCGCTATAGGTGATGGACCGAATGACATTGAAATGCTTCAAGAAGCTGGGACGGGTGTCGCTATGGGAAACGCTGGAGAGGATGTAAAAGCGGTAGCAGATTTTGTTGCTCTTCCTTGTGAAAATGATGGGATGGCTGACTTTATAGAAAAGCATATTCTAACCTCCTTTTCAGCCTAAAACATGCTATCTATCAACAATTCGTTTAGTTTCCTGATAGAGGATCTATAGGGTTTAGCGATGTCATCACTGCCGGGAAGTAACGTTCTGTTGATACGGGCCCTTCTGATGCTATGGGTCATCGTTAAACTTATGCTCATTTATGGATAAAATAGATGTTATACAATGGTTATCACCGTTTATTTGTTAACAATTTGTAGAATCCCCTGAGAAAAACCTCATTTTAAGGTTATAGTATCAACAATGTAGGGAAATTAAATTACAGCTAGCAAATAAATCACACTTTAGTGGTATAGACAACTAAACATATTGTGTGGTAAACTTCTTATAGTGATCTCGTTAAGGCTGGGTAGGCTAATTACCGTCTTACATGAGGAAAGGAAGAAGATAGATGAAATCAATTTGTTTTAATAATGCCATTTTATATAGTGAAGCTGGCACCATAAGAGAACCGGTTATCTCAATTGAAAATAGCCAGATTACGTCTATTAAGACAAAGTCGGAGGTTGTTTCTATAGATGAGGAGGTTAGATTTAATGAGTCTGTAGCTATCGTGCCTGGCTTCATTGATGTACATATACATGGAGCTGCAGGTGCTGATGTCATGGATGGAGAAGCGGGGGCTTTACAAACAATGAGAACCTCCCTTCCAGCAGAAGGTACTACTTCTTTTTTAGCGACGACCATTACGCAACAACCAGAGGCCAAGCTACAGGCACTAAAGGTTGTAAAAAAGGCTATTAGTCAACAGGATAAACGAGGAGCCGAGATTCTAGGTATACATCTTGAAGGCCCATTTATTTCTAAAAAACGGGCTGGAGCTCAGCCATCTAAGTTTATTCGGCAAGCTGATATCGAGCTCTTTCAAGCTTTTCAGGAAGCGAGTGGACATCATATTAAGCTTGTGACGATGGCGCCAGAAGAGGATCCAAGTGGCAAGCTAGTATCTCTGCTATGTGATCAACAAATCATTCCTTCAATTGGTCATTCGGATGCATCTTATGACGAGATGGTCGAGGCTATCGAGAGAGGGATGAATCATGTTACTCACCTCTTTAATGGGATGAAAGGGGTCCATCATCGAGATTTAGGAGTGGCAGGTGCTGCTCTGTTACATGATGAGCTAAAAACCGAACTAATTGTAGATGGTATTCATGTTTCTCCTCCGATGGTTAAACTCGCCTACAAATCAAAGGGGGCGGATAATCTTATTCTAATTACGGATGCTATGCGAGCAAAAGGATTGGCTCAAGGAGAGTCCACTCTAGGAGGACAAAGAGTATCGGTGAAGCATGATAGAGCCACTTTAGAAGATGGAACATTAGCAGGAAGTGTTTTGAAAATGAATGACGCTATAAAAAATATGATGAGATTCACAGGCTGTTCAATAGAAGAGGCAGTGCAAATGGCCACATTAAACCCTGCTAGACAGCTTCGTATCGCTGATCGAAAAGGTAGTCTAGTCGCTGGAAAAGACGCAGACTTTACCGTATTATCTCCTGATATGACGGTGTTGCAAACGTATGTAATGGGAGAAAAGGTATTTGGCTAAAAGTAAGGGAGGGAAAGAGGCATGAAAGTTATAAAAGTAGCAGATTATGAGGCGATGAGTATTCAAGGGGCAGATTATATTTTAAATCAATTACTAACGAAGCAATTGAACGTACTTGGTTTAGCCACCGGAGGGACACCAGAAGGTCTATACCAAACCTTACGTGAGCAAATTGTTGGAAAGGCGTTATCACTTAAGCATCTTCATACTGTGAATTTAGATGAATACATTGGTTTGCCAGCTGATTCACCAGCGAGCTACCATTATTATATGCATGACATATTTTTTAAATATATCCCGATTCCAAAAGAGAATACACATCTTCCAAATGGAGATGTTTTGAATGTTCTTGAGGAATGTACACGTTATGAAAAGATGATTGCAAGCCTTGGAGGAGTAGATTTACAGCTGCTCGGGATTGGACAAAACGGTCACATTGGGTTTAATGAACCTGGCAGCCCCTTTAACGGGCGGACCAGAATAGTTGATTTAGCGCCTTCTACAATTGAAGCGAATGCTCGTTATTTTTCTTCAAAAAGCGATGTTCCACGGCAAGCAATCACGATGGGGATTAAAACCATTATGGAGAGCAGGCAAATTTTACTCTTGGCTTCTGGTAAGGAAAAAGCAGAGGCAGTTAAGGCTTTAATAGAAGGTGATCAATCCGAAGATATCCCTGCCACTGTTTTACAAGACCATCCACATTTAACAGTTATCGCAGACGAAGCAGCATTGAGTAGTGTAACAGGCTCTCTATCGTCTGTCTAAGTTGAACTAATTATCTAACATAATTTAGTGATTAAAGCTCGCCTGAGATGCCCTGAAAGTATAAAAATAGTGCTAATTTAGTGTACAATAAACATATGCTTTCCATTTAAAAATAAAAGCAGGTGTTTATGATGAAATCACTATCATTAGTTGTTATGCTACTATCGGTCATCACATTCCGAAGCTGTGATGATTTAAATCCGCATGATGATGTGACATTAGGGTTAGATTCTGTTTATTCAGGTGGCACATTGTACTTAACACCGTATGTTGTTTATGAGGGAGAAGAAGAAGCAACCTTTCAGTTCGGTAGTAGTATTGCGTGGATAGATAAAGTGGAGCAGGAAGACGAGATTATCTATGAGTATGAAGGCGATCCTGTGGATGTTGATCAGAAAACCACATTGGATCATGATGACGAACGGGGTGGGTTTACGATAGAATTAGCTGTTGAACCAGGTATTTATGATGTGTATTTCACAGCCGAATATTTTATGTATATAGGTGAATGGACTGAAGAAAACATACCACCCGAGTATGGGCATTTTAAAATTCAAACAATTGACATTCAAGGTAACGATGGTTAATCAGTAGAGAAGTGATTGAGTGAAAACGCATAACATATTGATACTTAAAGGATTTCTTTTAAAATTAACCCTTTTCATCCTTGCCTTTAATTGGATTGTATGATAAAGTTAAGCAGTAAGTTTTATTTGAATTCGAAAAACACATTTCGGCCTCAACTAAGTATTTTGTAAGGCATGAAACGTTTTGCGGTATTCAAAGATTTTATTTAAGGAGGCCGTTATTATGACAGGCAAAGTAAAATGGTTTAACTCAGAAAAAGGTTTTGGATTTATCGAGCGTGAAGATGGAGATGACGTATTCGTTCACTTCTCAGCTATCCAAGATGAAGGTTTTAAAACTTTAGAAGAAGGTCAAGAGGTAGAATTCGAAATCGTCGAAGGAAATCGTGGACCACAAGCTTCTAACGTTGTTAAACTTTAATTAATTGTCTAACACATACGTACCTGCTCCGCTCATATGAGGGGGCAGGTTTTTTACATAGTTGCGAAATACAATGATTTATTTATATCGTTTAAACCGCTTATATTTGATAATATGGTGAAGCAATGACTTAACGGATGATGAGGAGCGCTACTCTGTTGGCGTGAATGAGGTGGATGAGATGGATGAGATGGTAACAATCAATGATATTGCAGATTTAGCAGGAGTATCACGAACGACAGTCTCACGTGTTTTAAATAGTTCTGGTTATGTGAGCGAGATGGCAAGGAAAAAAGTTTTAAAGGTAATTGAACAAACAGGCTATGTTCCTAGTGAGCATGCAAAGTCATTACGCACGAAAAAAACGAAGGTTATCGGTGTCCTTTTACCAAAAGTTAGTACGGAAACAGTCAGTCGTATTGTGGAAGGTATCGAGTATGTATTAAGTGAAAATGGTTATCATATTTTACTTGCCAGCGCTAACTTAGTGGCATCAAAAGAATTAGAGCATTTGCAGCTGTTACAGAGCAGGCGTGTAGAAGGTATTATCTTAGTAGCGACAAATACAAATGATGAGTTAGTTAAGATGATTCAAAGCTTGACTATACCTGTTACAGCATTAGGCCAAGATATTCCAGGTGTTTCGTGTGTTCTTTATAAAGATTATGAAGCAGCTTACGATGTTGTCTCACTGCTCATAAAAAAAGGGCATAAGCGTATTGGTTTTATAGGTGTGGATGAGGCCGATCCAGCTGTTGGAATAGAAAGAAAAAAAGCTTACTATGACTGTATGAAAGAAGCAGGGTTGGAAGTGGGCGAAGGCTGGGTTCAAAAAGGTGTGTTTAATATTGACTCAGGTGCTGCGGCAATGGAACGTATGTTGAAAAAATCACACCAACAACCTACGGCTATTTTTGCGGTGACAGATCGTTTAGCAGTAGGAGCGATGCAAACACTCAAACAAGAAGGAATCGCTGTTCCAGAAACTATGGCGGTTATGAGCATTGGGGCTTCTGATTTATCTGAATATGTCACACCACCGTTAGCTACTGTTAATTATTTCCACGAAAAGGCTGGAAGAGAAACAGCGAAGCTAATGCTAAATCAAATAAGCACAAAAAAGTCCGCAATAAAAAAATTTTCGATGGACTATAGACTTATTGAAAGAGATAGTATATTATAAAGGTGGAATCGGTTACATTGGTACTTATCTTCTTTTTTTATATTGTGGAATCGATTCCATAGTGTGTGTGCATTTTTTTTATTTTTATTGCAGATAATTATTATGAGAGGAGTGTTTTTCAATGTCTGATGAGAATCGTCAAATTGCAAAAGAAATTATAGAAGCTATCGGAGGCCAGGATAACATTTCATCGGTTGCTCACTGTGCCACAAGACTTCGGGTTATGCTGAAAGACAAAGAGAAAATTAATCAAGAAAAAGTAGAAAGTATTGATAAGGTTAAAGGGGCTTTTTATAACTCTGGACAATTTCAAATCATTTTTGGAACGGGTACAGTTAATCGTATTTATGAACAGGTCATTAATTTAGGAGCACCAGAATCATCAACATCAGAGCAAAAAAATGAAGCGAAGCAACAAGGAACGAAAATTCAGCGTATGTTACGAACGTTCGGGGATATATTTGTACCTATCATTCCAGTCCTTGTAGCAACAGGTTTATTCATGGGGTTAAGGGGCTTAATTACCCAACCAGAAGTTCTTGGATTATTCGGAATGACACCTGAGGATATTCCAGCAAACTTTTTATTGTTTACTGAAGTGTTAACGGATACAGCATTTGCATTCTTACCAGCACTTATTGCTTGGTCAACGTTTCGTGTATTTGGAGGAAGTCCTGTTATAGGGATTGTACTCGGTCTTATGCTCGTGAACCCCGTATTGCCAAATGCGTATGCGGTAGGTTCAGGAGATGCTGACCCACTCATGTTTCTAGGGTTCATCCCGGTTGTTGGGTATCAAGGATCAGTTTTACCGGCATTTATCGCAGGTATAGTGGGAGCGAAATTAGAAAAATGGTTAAGACAACGAGTTCCAGAAGCTTTAGACTTAATTCTTACACCGTTTCTTACGTTGTTAATTATGATCACTGCTGCGTTGTTTGTTATAGGACCAATCTTTTCATTGGTAGAAAGCGGTATCATGGCAGGAACTCTTGTAGTACTTGAACTGCCACTTGGCTTAAGCGGATTGATTGTCGGTGGACTTCACCAAGTGATCGTTATTACCGGGGTGCACCATATCTTTAATTTGTTTGAGATTCAACTACTAAATCAGTATGATTTAAATCCATTTAATGCTCTTATTACCGCAGGTATTGCTGCGCAAGGTGGAGCAGCACTTGCGGTCGGTCTGAAGACAAAGTCGAAAAAATTAAAAGCATTGGCATTGCCATCATCTTTTTCAGCTTTCTTAGGTATTACAGAGCCAGCTATTTTCGGTGTAAACCTACGATACATCAAACCATTTATTATGGGGCTGATTGGTGGAGCGGCCGGTGGTTTCTTTGCAGCATTGTTCAACTTACAAGCATCAGGAATGGCTATAACAGTTATTCCGGGATCACTGTTATATATTTATGAATTGCCAAGCCTTCTTCTTTATGTTATCACCAATGTGATTGCACTTGGAGTTGCTTTTATACTAACGTGGATGTTTGGATTCAATGATAAAATTAAAGAGTCTATTGATGGTTAATAACTGACATCAAGCTGTTCCATGATATCATCTTGGAACAGCTTTTTTACTTGTAGTGCCTCTTTTCGTCTTGTTTTTAATTTAAGGATAGGAGTGACGGTCCAATATAACAGAAGGTTATAGATGCGGTGTTTATTGGAGAGAATGATATTTTGGCATATATAGTTAAACTTCAATCAGCGGTGACTGTCTCTTAAGAGTAGGGTAAAAGCACTTTACCTAAGACCGTTTGAAGCGAGTCTTTGCAAAGTGCTTTTAGTTTATCACATATAACTGTCCGTTAAGAGCTCCCGGGTCAAAATAGAGAGAAAAAGTAAATCAATTTAGGTGGGAGCTAACGGCCGGTAATGTGCTGATTTGATTCACACACCTTTTAATCGTGGAGTGAAGGAACTAATATAAGGTAACAACGTCATCAGCATCAAGTCTTGCTCGAACCATTGAGTGGCTCTTAGTGAAGACATATTGCCGGTCACCTATTTTTAGGGTTACATCAGGGTGAACTTCTTTTATTTTAATTGTTTGATCGTGAGGAACTTCAATCAATGTTTTAACTCCTCCAGCAGACCCAGCCACACCGATCTCCACACCTTCTTTAGCGAATAGTTTCCCCCCGATCATCTGTCCATCAATTTGAACGTTTCCATCTGAGTGAATGATTGTATGAACGCAGCCTTTACCTTGAATATGAATATCCCCGTTACAATGAAGCTCACTGTTCATTGCGTATTGAACAACGATAGAAGAGTGATTTTGAAGCGGGCTTTGACAAACTTCTAATAGTTTAGCTCCAGCATGCACAAACTTCTCTAAATCTTTTATCGTTTTAAATTGGTTATGGTGGTAGATGAGTATGCCTTTATATAACGAAACAGCAAAGCTTTGCCAGCTCTTGTCTAATACATTTTGCTTTGTATTAATGGTATTTAATAAATCCTTTGCAAGCGGAATAAGCGTTTTAAATTTGGATTCAGTCAGCAGTTTGATCACAGGTCCAAGGCTTTGGTTAATGGCATAAGTTTGCTGAAAGTTTTCAGTCTGGACAAGCTGCTTAACCACTTGCGTAAATGGTGTAATTACTTCCATAAACGGAGCTAGCTTTTTGGTCATTTCTTCGAATACTAAACTGTTTTTACCAGCGACTAGCGAGCTTTTGATGGCATTTGCTCCTACGGTAATCTTATTTCGTGTTTGAACGGAGCTGTGAAGAACACTTTTATGAATCCATGCTGAGCCTTCAGCATTTACAACCATATGTTCATTGACGTGCCCTGAAATTTCAACATCACCTACGAAATGAATGTTTCCATCTTCCAAGTTTAAGTCTCCACGATGTTGGAGTTTTGGTAGAATATATACTTTGAGCATTTGACCTGTTCGATCCACTTTAGGTCGGCCATTTTCTACAGCAATGATTTTATTTTCTTCTTCTAAAAAGGTAACACCTTGTCCGGGTTTTAGAAGAATAGGGTCTCCAGCCTCGGCCTTTAATGTTTCACCGAACACACTTACGCCATCTTCACCTGGAGTCGGATCTTCTACTGTTCCTAATAGCTCTCCTTTCTCAATAGAAGGGATATAAATGGATTCGCGGAAATCGATTGTCCCATCATGCTTTTCGGCAAAGGCTTTTGTACGCTCTTTTAAATCTATTTCGAAGTGTACTTTACCATCATCACCATGCTTAGGAAGTACACCTTCAGCTATAATAAATGTTTCTGTTTTTAAGGTGATACAGGCTTCTTGAATCATTGTTTTGTTTATACCTGTATTTATGCCCATTGATTCAAGTTGTTGATAGACATCTTCCACTGTTAACTGATTGTTAGGCTGTTTACGGTGGTTTGGTTTTAAGACTATTTTCTCTGATGGGGGATGGTCTTCTAAATAAGCAACAAGATAATAGCCAGGTGTTACACTGAGAATGGCTTGTTGTTTCTCTTCATTTACTTCAATGGACCATTCAGTTTCCACAATAGTCGTTTCAAAATCAATTTCCAGTTCATCACCTTTAGTGAGAGTTGTATTACCTTCAACCTTTTCACCATTTTTCATTAAAGTGACGCCATCTGTTAATTCAACGACAGGCTTATTTGTTTCAGAGTCTTGAAAATACAAATTACTGTCTTTAATCCAAGCTTTTCCTTCCCACGTATTGATAATGTCAGTTGGTACGGCAGATTGTCGTAAATCAAAAGAAGGATTTTCTTTCATTTCATTTATAAGCCACTCTTCCCAGTCGGTGGTTACGCTTTCAACTTCTGGTTTATCTATTTTAGAAACCATTATTTTTGCTTTAGATCTAGACAAGCCAAATAGTTTTTGGGAGCTTTCCTCAATAATTTCAATATTAACATCGTCTTTCTCCAATTGTAATTCACTTAACGCCTTTTCTATAGCTGATTCAACACTTTTGCCTTGAAACATAAGAGCATCTTTCAAAGCAATCACCGCCCCTCTATTAAATAATGAGTGAAGTTATTTTATGTAAAATTTCCGCTACTCGTTATTATTTTCTTTTTAGTGAATAACAAGTTCACATAAAATAATAATGTCATTCGTTATTAATATCTAAATTATTGTAAATTTATAGAATATTTCTACTTATATTGTACCTTATTTTCGTAGCGATGAAAACTATTAAAACATAAATAAATCTATAGGCATAGGTCTATAAAAGGGCAAACCTTTTATAATATATAAGGATGACTTATAATAGTGGGACAAAACTAGATGATGTTTAAGAATAAAGGTGATTTTAATGAAACGGCAGGTAGCCATACTAGTATTTATTTTTATAGGAGGAGTATTAGGTACCCTACTGCGTTATGCAATTAATTTACAAACGATAAACTTGCTTTTCCCTTTAGGAACGATTTTAGAGAATCTATTAGGTAGCTTCTTACTTGGGGTACTAACAGGATGGGGAGCTGTCAAAGTGCTTCCGGGAGCTTGGAAAGAGGGGATGGGTGTCGGTTTTTGTGGGGGATTTACGACTATGTCCACCTTAGCAGCTGATACTGTGTTTATAGGCGGCGAACGTTCTATTATATCGGCCGCTGTTTACTTAATCATTTCCCTTTTCGGAGGTGTTTTTCTTGCATTAGCCGGTTTAAAAGCAGGTGAAAGGATAGCATTAAGACGTCAAAGAACAGGTGATTTATTATGACGATTTTATTTGTGGCAGTAGGGGGAGGCCTCGGGGCGGTTTCGAGGTATTTACTTGGGGTTTTAATAAAATCTCGGACGAAAGAGAGGCGTATTCCTACTGCGATGTTTATCGTTAATATTCTTGGTGCGTTCGGGCTCGGTTTGTTTTTCGGGTGGGTCTATCGGGAAGTACCATCAATGGTTTACGATGATCTTCGGTATTTATTTATTGGTGTCGGTTTTTTCGGTGCGTTTACAACGTTCTCAACGTTTAGTATAGAAGCCTCTACTCTTATCAGAAAAAAGAAATGGAGCGATTGTGTTTTATATGTTGCTACCTCCATTATAGGGAGTATTATGTGCTTCGTTCTTGCCATGCTTATTACAGCCGGTTGAAAGAAAGTTAACGAATCTGTAGACAGCCAGAGAGACTGGATTGGTCCCCTGGCTGTCTAGAATGACTTAGTTAATGATCGTTATTTGTTCTTTTATTTTTTTTACGAATGGCGTCTTCATCTTTTTTCTGGTCATTTTCATTACTCGGTAACTGTTCGCCAATGTCTTCTCGTAAATCTTCATATATTTTATCTTTAAATTGTTCATAAACTTCTTGTTTAATATCGTTGTAAACGTCGTCTTTGACTTGTTCGTAGACTTCCTCTTTAATCTCTTCATAAGCTTCCTCTTTAACTTGTTCATACACTTTAGTTTTTAGTGTGCCACCCGCATCGTCCTTAAAGTCATCATACACGTCGTCTTTCATTTGCTCATACATGTCCTCTTTAATTTCTTCATAAGCCTCTTCTTTGAAATCATCATAAATGGTATCTTTCATACCACTGTATACTTCTTCTTTCACTTTCCTTCGTTCATGCTTTGATTTTCGCAGCTTATCCATTTTTAAATCTTTTCCCATCATAATTAGGAGAGAGAACATCATCACAAGCATGATAAAAGCAAATGGTAGAGCTGCGACAATGGAGGCTGTTTGCAGACCTGCTAGTCCGCCACTTATTAATAAAACACTGGCTGTACCGGCGATAAGAAACCCCCAAATAATTTTTATACTCAATTTTGGGTTGAGGCTACCGGAACTGGTCATAGCTCCAAGAACATAAGAAGCAGAGTCTGCGGAGGTAATAAAAAAGATAATGATCAATAAGACAGCGAGAAGACTAGTTATGAAGCTAAGTGGTAAATGGCCTAAAGTGGCGAATAAAGCAACTTCCACGTTATCCATTACAAGGGTCCCTATCTGCTCATTACCTGCTATAATCATATCAAGTGCAGAGCCTCCGAAGGTTGTGAACCAAATGGCTGCTAAAACAGATGGAACAATTAACACACCAGCTACAAATTCACGAATTGTACGTCCACGTGAAATACGAGCGATAAAGATTCCCATAAAGGGCGCCCATGAAATATGCCAAGCCCAAAAGAAAATCGTGTTGTTTCCTAACCATTCTCCATCACCGAAAGGGTCGAGATCCAGGCTCATTTGCGTGACATTTGCAATGTAACCACCTAGCGTCGTTACGAAATTTTGGGCAATAAATAATGTGGGTCCTACGATAATCACAAAAAGCAGCAGTAAAGCAGCGATACTTAAGTTAATCGTACTTAAAATTTTAATTCCTTTATTTACACCTGTGGCGGCGGAAAATATAAATAAAACCGTTACGATTCCAATAATCGTAAATTGGGTTGTGGCCGTGTTAGGTATCCCTTCCACAAGATAAGAGAGTCCACCGGATATTTGGAGGGCACTCAGCCCGAAGGTGGTTGCCACACCAGTTGAGGTAGCAAGAACAGCTAATGTGTCGATCCCCTTACCGAAAGTTCCGTAAGCTTTATCTCCTAAAATAGGGTGAAACGCTGAGCTAATTAACGCAGGCTGCCCCTTACGAAATTGCACATATGCCAAGGTTAAAGCAACGAGTGAGAAAATTGCCCATGGATGGAGGGCCCAATGAAAGACACCATAGCGTAAGCCAGCAGCAGCTCTCACACCCTCTGACGCGTTGACATAGTCAGGGTGTGGCTCATAATAATACAACACAGGTTCGGCTACACCCCAGAAGACGAAGCCAACTCCAATTCCTGCTGAAAATAGCATCCCGAGCCATGTAAAAAATTTATATTCGGGTTTTTCGTGCTGTTTTCCAAGCTTTAACTTACCAAAAGGGCTAATGGCCAAAAATAAAACAAAAGCGATAAAAAAAGCGGTAGATAACATGTAAAACCAGCCGAAGTTATTCAGTGTAAATTCGAGGGCGCTTTCTGATACTATTGCTAGTGAGCCAGGTCCTATTGCTCCCCATAGTACAAATAAAGCAACGAGTGGTGCTGAGATGTAGAAGACGATGTTTGGTTTTTTTGTTTTATATTCGTATTTTTCCATAGTAGATGGCATCCAGTTGGATGATCCTCCTTTCGTTATATCAACCAATAATTACATAAAAGACACTGGCAATAATAACTATTCTTTCCCGTTAATCCATCAAATGAAACAACATTATTATGTACAGGTTTTGGGATTATCACCCAAGAAAAAAAGCAGAAAACGACTCGCAAATAGTAGCACCATTAGAAAATGATACGTTTATCACAGATAACCGTCCGTAGTCCCCTCGGCTCAAAATAGAGAGGAGAGATTGACGGACGCTAATGTCCTGATTATAGGTTCGTTTTATTAATTTTACTCCTATACGACTGCTTTCCTTGAAGAATACGCATAAATTTTAGAAAAAGGTCACGTTTTTGAAGGGAAATAGGCAAGTATTAAGAATTAATTAACAGAACACTCTAAAAATTTACTGTTTCTAAGGTACAGCCTAATTGATGAGAGAGTTATCTTTAACAAATACGGAGGTTATAGTATGGTAACCATTGATGATTTTCAAAAGCTAGATATGAGAATTGGAACAGTTATTGAAGCACAGCCCTTCCCAGAAGCACGCGTCCCTGCAATTAAATTAAGAATTGATTTCGGGGCTGAACTTGGGGTGAAACAATCAAGTGCTCAAATTACAAAACGATATAGCCCCAAAGAGCTCATTGGCAGGCAGATAGTTGCTGTCGTTAACTTTCCACCAATGAAGATCGCTGGATTTTCATCAGAAGTGCTTGTCATGGGGGGAGTTCCGAACAAGGGGGATGTTATCTTGTTAAATGTAGATGAGAAAGTTCCTAATGGCACGAAGATTAGTTGAAGAGATGGGTATTGGGATTGGAATGATTTAAATGTGAATCTCATGATACAAACTGCACTTGTTAAAAAACAATTAACACATGACCTTCCACTAAACGTTTGAAAATTTACATTATAATTAAATGTTAGCAAAGTGTGATTTTATCGAATTATTATAAGGATAACAGCTGATTCTAGTCAAAACATTGGAAGAAAGGGGCTACAGCAGTGGAAGTAGAGTTAAAGGAACATTTAAAAGGATTAGAGGAAAGCCACATAAACCTAGCTGTTCGCCATAATCGTGAGAAACTAGAGGGAATTCTGGCAGACCAGTTCTTTGAAATAGGAAGTTCAGGTTATATGTTTGATAAAAAAGACTGTCTTGAAACTGGCGTTGTATCGGCAGAAATGTCACTACACCAGTATGAACTTTATCCGTTAGCACCTGGTGTCGTTTTATCACAGATAAGCGTCCGTAAACCTCCGAGCTTAAAATAGACAGGAGAGGTAATTCTATTTAGGCGGGAACTAACGGACGCTAATGTCCTGATTGACTCAACTACCAATCAGTGGGAAAAGAACGAACCTCCCCCTGATTGAAGGTTCGTTTTATCTACTTATTTTATAGTAGATAAAACGAGACATCGTAACACTTGGCGCAGTTCTATATGGAAGCAGATTGATGGGGTATGGCAACTTTATTTTCACCAAGGCACTATATCGCCATTGTCAGTAAGTGACGTGCTTAAAGACACGGAGTAAATGATGAAACAGTGTCTAGGTCAAAGAAAGTGAGGCTGAGACAAAAAGTTTCTGTCGTAGCCAACTACAAATTATTATGGCATATTGTGTAGTTATCCTCCTCGTTGGAAGAGAATAGGCTTCTCTCTCAGCGAGGAGGTTTGTCAGCCGCCTGAAGAAAGGGATGTGTATGTTTGAAGCGTCGTTAGAACAAAATATTTAGCACATAGAAACGTTCGTAAAACACCCGCTTTAAAACAGAGAGAAGAGCTGAATCTAGTTAGGTGGGAGGAGAGATAACGGATAACGGCGGCTAATGTCTTGATTTGCCTCATCTCCCACCGATTGAAGTGTCGTTTTAGACATATGTTATAGTGCCCCTCTAGAGGGGGCTAATCACCAGTTGATCCCTCTCTATCTTAAAACAAGGATTAATGACTAGGAGGAGCAATGGTGAATTGTTCTTCTGCTGCTACCTCATCTTCCACGTAGATCACCAAACGATAAAGGCCTGTTTTAACAGCAGGATCTTCGGCATCCACCACATCTAGTACAACGCGATTAGATGTGAAAATGTCATATTCTCTTTCTCTTTCAAGCGCCCACTCCTTATTTTTATCAGCTTTATAGTAAAGACGTATCGTGAATGGACGTCCACCTACAGGCTCTTTCCCCATGTAGACGAAATTAATTCTTGCAGAATATTTTTCAAAAGATGGGTTTAACGTCGCTTCTCTCATGTCAGACGGTGATGACTTATCATCAGAGAAGACATAAACGCCCGGTGGTAGGGGAGGAGTAAGGTCGCCTGCCAACGCAAATAAGGAGAGGCTTCCGCTCAGTAATAACATAAAAGGTATGATAAGGGCAGTGACTATTGAGGCCCCGGGCTTAGAGAATAAAGGCGCTAATGGTTTCTCTCGTAACCCTTTGTTCCAATGGACGATCTTAGCTGTCCTACGGGCATAAAACGCATTTCCTTTCCACCCGAAAAAGAGATGGATCATAATAGGATAACTGAATTGCCAGACAGCAGTGAGAGTGAAGCTAAGCTCTTGGCTTAAACCGAAATAAGTGGTTAACGGTAGATAGGTGACGAGAAGTTGGCAAGTAAAATAAACGAGAGAAGTAATAAGAAGGCTCCCATACATGTGTCTGTACGCTAACCAGAACGGTGCTAAGAAAAAGGCACTCCAATTCCACCCACTAAATGAAAAAGGTGTGGATGATGCATGCCATTTATTAATATAATAACTGGCATTAGCCCCGATGAGAGGCTTGACGTCATTCTCATTGTTGACTAAAAGGTCATGTGCCGAGAAATGTTGTTGGTAGGTCATGTGCGTTAATCTCCTTATAAATATCTTTCATTTATAGTGTAACATTGATTAACAAAAACACTAAAATAACATCTCTATATATGAGACCATTTTGCATGATACGACATAAAATATCCTTTATAGTGAAAAATAGCGATGGCTAACATATAATGATGAGGAGGGAGGGGAAATAGAATGTCGAAATTCAAACTATTATTTCTTATATTATCAGCGTTATGTTTATTATCGGCCTGTAACTTCGGAGAAGCAGCTGATTCGGAGGAACCATTCCCTCACAATTATATCGTGGAGGGTTTTAAATATGGGGGATTTGCTTTCCCTGAATCGTGGAATGTAACGGCAATCTCATCACGGGTGAGACTGACATACAGAGATGAAGATCCGGAGAACCATCAATATGCAGGAATTCCTTATCGCTACGAATTTAACTTTGGCAGGAATGCCACAGAAAACCTGATAACAGATAAGATGATTGATCAATATAATCGAGAACAAGCGTTAAATGAAGGGACCCATCGTCAATTATATTACCATACTTCGGATGAAGAATATGCCAGATTAATTATAAGCACGAATGGATTTTTAAATGTGCTGACAGATTTTGAGGAAACGGAAACTTGGGATGTAGATGGTACGACTGTCATGGTGATTCATGATGGCGGCCAATGGCGGGCAAACTGGCTTAATGACGGAGGATATTATGATTTAAGTGTTAGGTCAGCAGCTGGTATAGACTCGGAGGAAGCGTTTCAAGATTTATTAGAGATGATGGTATCTCCAATTAACTAACAAATATTAAGAATTATTACGTGAGACTGACTTGAGGGCAGTCCAAAAAGTCTTTGTTTTTCTTTGATAAAGACAAACGTTGTTAATTACTTTGTTTTAATAATGTCAAATTTAATTATTATGACGACTCGTAATTTTATTTCTAAAATAATTAACTAGAGATCTTATCAATACAATGAGTGTTAAAAGTAGTACAATATATCCTAAAATTGCAAACAAATAAATCTTCATGTTATCCCTCCTAAGAATAGACTAACTAGCAATGAACTAGTTAGTCAAGGCCCTCAATGCTAAAAATTCCGCTTTAGTACCTCTTCGTTAAAAGTTCCATAGTCGCCATCAGTTTACATGACAGACGCTAGTACATGATTCATTCAACGACCAATCTGTGGGAGAAGAACGAAAACATCCATGAATTGAACGTTCGTTTTATTGGGATGAGCATCTCTTTTTTCGGTAAGGAATGAAATGCTTATATTAGTAGGTAGTTATATGACAGATACATGAACATTCAAACAAACATTTGAATGAAGAAGTGGTCACCTGTATACTTATTATTAGTCAAATGGATATTTGAATGTCTAAAATGAAGGAGAGGATCTAACCGATGAAAGATACGTGTGATATATATTGTGTAGATGAGCATAAAGTAGCTGATATTAAAGCAGCAATTGACGATACGATCGTTCAAGGAACGAGTAGAATTTTTAAGGTTTTGGCAGATGATACGCGATTAAAAGTAGCCTATGCATTGACGATACAAAAGGAATTGTGTGTATGTGATGTCGCTCAAGTTATAGGAAGCTCTACTGCTACAGCGTCTCACCATTTACGTGCGTTAAAAAAGCAAGGGCTTGCACAATTCCGTAAAGAAGGCAAACTTGCTTATTATAGGTTAGATGATGATCATGTGATCCAACTTATTCGGACCGCAGTCGAGCATGAAAAAGAAGGTAAAGCGGATGTCTAATGAACAACAATTTAAAATAGACGGATTTTCATGTGCAAACTGTGCTGCTCGGTTTGAAAGAAACGTAAAAAAACTTCCAGGTGTAAAAGAGGCCAAAGTAAATTTTCCTGCTGAAAAAATTGTCATAGATGGAGAAATATCTATCCAAGAACTTGAGCAAGCAGGAGCATTTGAAAATTTAAAGGTAAGATCAACTGATGAGGAAGAGAAAGGGCACCGTTCTTTATGGCGTAAGGATCGATTACAGGTATCTTTATCAGCTATACTCGCTGCGTTAGGTTGGACCTTTCACATTATGTTACACGACCAGCATGTCGTTCCTGTCACGTTATTTTTAATGAGTATCATAGTTGGTGGCTATGCCATGTTTTGGCAAGGATTAAAAAACCTGCGTCAGCTCGTTTTTGATATGAAGACTCTTATGACGATTGCTATTATAGGGGCGTCCTTAATTGGGGAATGGGGTGAAGCCGCTGTTGTCGTTGTATTATTTGCTATTAGTGAAGCTTTAGAAACGTATTCAATGGACAGAGCAAGAAAATCTATACGATCATTAGTTGAGAAAGGCCCGAAGGAAGCAAGAGTTGTGACTCACGGGCAAGAAGAGATGGTGTTAGTCGAAGATGTGGGGGTAGGAACAGAGATAAGTGTACGACCAGGGGAAAAAATCCCGTTGGACGGTGATATCATCGCTGGGGCCTCCACACTAAACGAGGCAGCTATTACAGGAGAAAGTATTCCTGTGGATAAATCGATAGGTGATCCTGTTTATGCAGGAACACTAAATGAAGAAGGCTTATTAACGATTCGCGTTACCAAGTATGTGAAAGATACGACGTTAGCGAAGATTATTCATCTTGTAGAAGAAGCCCAAGGTGAGAGAGCTCCTGCACAACAATTTATTGATAAATTTGCGGCTTACTATACACCCGCTATTATGTTGCTGGCATTTTTTCTCATGGTTGGCCCACCGTTGTTGTTGAATGCTTCTTGGGGGGAGTGGATTTACTTAGGACTTGCCACACTCGTTGTCGGGTGTCCGTGTGCATTAGTGATTTCGACACCTGTGGCAATTGTGACAGCGATTGGCAACAGCGCAAAACAAGGAATTCTTATAAAGGGTGGTATTTACCTTGAGAAAGCGGGTAAGTTGAATTCGCTAGCCTTTGATAAAACGGGAACTTTGACGAAAGGGATGCCGGTAGTAACTGATATTTTGCCTGAAGAGGGTGTATCTGGAGATGAGTTATTAACGATTATCTATCATGTTGAAAAACAATCGAATCACCCACTAGCTAAGACATTAGTTTCTTACGCTTCTGGGCATTTGCAGAGCCTGAAAGATCTTCCGATAGCTAATGTAGAAGCCATAACAGGAAAAGGAATGAAAGTAGATATTAATGGCGAAACTGTCTTTGCAGCAAGTCCAACTTATGTGCAAGATCATTATCCTCACACGCTTAGCGACGTTATGAAATATAAGCTTCAATGTCTTGAACAACAAGGGAAAACAACAGTAGTTATCGGGGCAGAATCACGCCTTTTTGGACTTGCGGCCCTGAGAGATGATGTGAGAGAGGAATCAAAAGCGGTCGTGTCTGCTTTGAAGCAGCTAGGAATTACAGAATTAATAATGTTGACTGGGGATCAGCGCTATACTGCTGAAGCGATTGGGAAGGAGGCAGGAGGGCTTCAAGTGATGTCGAATCTCCTCCCTGATGAGAAACTTCGAGAGATTAATAGGTTAAAAAACAAAGATAAAACCATTGCTATGGTAGGAGATGGGATGAACGATGCGCCTGCATTAGCGAGGGCAGACTTAGGTATAGCGATGGGAGGGATAGGAACAGATACGGCATTAGAGACAGCTGATATCGCTCTAATGAGTGATGACTTGAAGAAAATCCCTTATCTCATTAAGTTAAGTAGAAAAACATTAACTATAATAAAGCAAAACATTGCTTTTTCACTAGGGTTGAAGATACTTGCCCTTATGCTTGTTCCTTTCGGATGGTTGACCTTATGGATCGCCATTATGGCAGATATGGGAGCAACCCTACTTGTCACATTGAATAGCTTACGGCTATTAAAGAAATAGACCAAAGGACAGGAGAGGCAGAATTCATTCTGCTCACCTGTCCTTTTTATATTCTCTCCCTGTGTTAAACAGCCTAGAATGTTAATATGTATAAAAACGACTACGTGTTAAAGACAGAGGGGATCTATTTTCATTTAGGTGTTTTCAGTTTCAAGTTGAATGTGTTTCGTCGTTGTGCCATTATCCGCAATTAAATAATTAGACTGACCAAGAAAAAGTGGAATTTGCAGTTTTGAGAAATTCGGCAATCCATTTTCCTCAAACAAATCGTCATTTTTGTAAAACAGTTTTATATCCCCACTCATCCAATCATGATCCCCATATGTTTTGCAGTCTCTCACGGTACATTCGTAAGCCACATAGGCATTTTCAAGAATAGGTGCACCAGTTGCTTTGCCTGCCTGCCACTTTGCCATCATTTTTTCCAGTTTATTTACGTCTCGCCCACTCGTTTTACCGGCAATTTCAATGAAATGGGCATATTCTGCAGACACGAAGTTAATAGCAAAGGTACCGCTGTTTTGAATAAGTTCATATGTAAATCGCTCTTTTCCTATTGCTACTCCGTATATTGGGGGGGATACGGACATATAAGAATGCCAACCTGCTGCCATCATATTTGCTTGATCAGCATCTTTGGCTGTTACGAGCGCAATGAGCCCAGGGTAGCTGTGTAACACTAATTGAGATGTACTTTTTAGCATTGAGAATGACCTCCCATTTTTTTCAATGATGCTCCTATTATAATGAACATTTAATAATCTTGCACTCTTTAAGAGAAAAGATCATAATTACGTAACAATATTTAGAATCTATTAAGACACATAACCCAGAAGCATAATGATAGAATAAATAAAAAAGAGTGAGGTGATGAACTTGTTAATCAGACCAGTTAAAGTGGAAGATGCATATGCATTTCTTAATCTATGCAATGAAATAGATGAGTCAGGATGGATGTTATATGAACCAGGGGAAAGAAAAACAACGGTAGCGGAACAAGAAAAACAATTGGAGAAAATAATAGCTCAACAAAACTCAATTATTCTCGTATGTGAAGAAAAAGAGGTGCTTATTGGCTACATAGGAGCTTTTGGGGGAACTGTTAATCGTACAAGGCATGGGGCTTACTTAGTTTTGGGTGTTAGTTCAAGGCATCGGGGGAAAGGTGTTGCGTCACAATTATTTAAAAGATTATTTAATTGGGCAAAGGAAAAGCAATTGACACGACTCGAGTTAACAGCCATTAAAGAAAATAGCAAGGCCGTTAATTTGTACAAAAAAATGGGGTTTGTTATAGAAGGAGATAGAAAGCATTCGTTAATGATTGACGGAGAGCCTGTTGATGAATATTGCTTTTACAAGCTGTTGTAGACAAATATTTTTAAATTATAAACTTCCTGTACAACAGCTTGTTTCCTTATCCTAGAGAGGATCTGTCATGCTTGTTTTTTTTCATGGACATGGACGGGTTACCACCTGACTAAAAGGACTTTTTCTTTGCATAACATAATTTAATGAACATTAAAACTAGATATATGGTTTAAGGAGGTCAGCTTTTTCCATTTAAATTAAGAAATCTTTTGATAATCGAATCATTAGCGAAAGTACAATAAGCGGAATGTTTTCGGTTAGATGTAGGAGAAATCTCATTTTGGGGAATATAGGGGGAATTTTTCCGATTAGCCAAAGCGAAACGATCCATTTCTCAGATTTTCCGGGCCATTAGCAGAATCTCTCCGTCTATTTAAGCTAGTGTCATGACTACTGACCTATTTTAAGAGAATTTATTAGGCGGGAGCTGACGAAACCTAATATCCTAATTCACTCAAAAATTAGTAGGAGAAGAACGAGAACGTCCACTGATTGAAGGTTCGTTTTAGATGGGTATCACCATTTTAGAAAGCGATTCTATGCAGGTTAATTAAAGATGTCTCAAAAGACCGCAATCCTACGGTCTTTTGAGACATCGTGAGTATAGAAGTTTGCAGGGGCTTTACGTAAAAGAATTAACGTTGGAAAGTCGTTCTTCTCGCCCTTTTTTAGTTAGTCAATCCATTCATAATCTTCAGGCTCGTTAGCTGGAATTGGCTCAGAAGATTCCATATGACTTAATATTTGCCCTGGTTCTTGACCGTCGATAAGGATAACTGTTTCATCATAGCCGAACTGTTCCATCATCATGGCCACTTGCTCTGTCATCATCAGCTCACCGCTTGAGCCGAAGTTAGCTTCATTAATCTCTACAGAGAATGACACGTATGCTGCCTCGTCATCGAATTTAACAGAATCAACGGTTGTTCCTTCGGGTAAAAGAGGAAATAAATTCTCGTGCGTTGGACCTGCTGCCCATAACTGCATAGCTTCTAATGCGCCAGCTTCGTTATCTGTGACACTTACACCTGATTCTATGCGATACGTATGCATGAGTTGATCATCAGAAAAATAAAGTGTTAAGTTGTCAATAGTGCCAGCTTCGTCAGTAGCATTACTATTGTCTTCATTATTTGCTTTTTCTTCAACAGAACTGTTATTTACAGTCGTATCGTTTTCGTTAGTAGCATTGTCGTCATTGCTAGTATTCTCTTCGTTATTCGCCACGTCATTAGTGTCATTTAACGTGTTGCTTTCATTACTAGTCGTGTCCTCATTTTGATTACATGCAGCCAATACGAAAATGACACTTATTGCTAGACATAAGCCTGTTAACTTTTTCATATTTAAAACCCCTTTAAAATTGTATTAGTTCATAAAGTTAGACGCTGTCGATTTTTGAAAGTTACATAAATATGATCTGATTTTTCCCTAATTTTCTTGTACAACAGCCACTATACCATACTTTTACAAGTAGAAACAGACGAGGTGTTTCCATTGACATAACATTCCGGCTAAAGTGTTACAGAAAATATGGATAAGGAGGTTTTCTTTTTTGAAAATAATACAGTAAAGTAATGAGAAAAATCAGGAGGAGAAGCGATAATAGCTAGAATTAGTAGAAGAACATGAGGATTCTTTAAGTGCTGTCCGATATCATAATAATAAAAGAACGTGGACAGACTTTCTATTATTATGTGCGTGATTCAATTTGGCCGTTACTTATCGTCTCACTTTGTATAAAAGAAGAGCGTTCAAAAATAGCTTTTGAACGCTCTTCGTATTTTATTATTTATTGAAGGTCTTCAATTGAATCAATGTCCATATATTCTGGAACGACAAGACCGATAGCTGCACCTTCAAGGTTTGCACCAAGATCAACCATGTCATCACCGTAATCTTCTAATAGATGTGAATGCGTGCCAGGTAACCATGCTGCTACCATTGCATCAGCTTCACCTTCTGCAATTGCTTGGAACATAAAGTTTGCTTCTAGTGGGTCCATATTGACTTCATAACCAAGGTCTTCAAGGACAACAGCGATCATGTTAGTAGACGCAATTTCAGAATCCCATGCTACGAACACAAGGTCGATGGTTTCACCGTCAACTGGATCGACCCCTTCAGTCCATTCATTCACTTTATCTTCATTCTCTTCAACCCATGCACGGGCTGCTTCACGATCATCAGTACCTTCTTGGATGGCCATCATAATTTCACCCATGTCTTCTTCAGTCCATTGGAAGTTATCTAATACTTGATAAGCTTCAGGCATATCTTCTTCAAGACCTTCACGTACGAAAGTGTGAATATCTTCAGCTTCACCGAAAACGCCTTCTGGATCCTCAAGGTATTTTAAGTCATAAGCAGCAAATTTCCAGTGAGGTGTCCACCCAGTCACAATGATAGGCTCTTCATTGTCGTAAGCATCACCAAGTGCTTGTGTCATAGCCGCATCAGAGCTTGCTTGAACTTGCCACTCATCAAGATCGTAAACCTCAAGAGCTTCCTCAGCAGCTCCCATAATTCCGGCACCTGCATCGATACCTGTGATCGTGTAGTTGAGTTCTTCGCCTACATCAGCACCAGCACCTTCATTATTATTGTTATTTTCTGTGTTATTGCCATCGTTTGTTCCACAACCTGCGGCAATTAATGCTAATGACATTCCGGCTAATACGCCAAGTTTTTTCATTTTCATACATGACCTCTCCTTTTAAGAATAGTTTTATGTGTAACCTTTTATTAAAGGCCTGCTAGACAGTGGTGTAAAATTCTTAGAAGTTTAAATCAGCACACATCATAGACAGGGCCTTTGTAAAAAGATCGAAAATCTTAAAACTCACTGTTAAGCATTCTTTGGTTTGTTAAAAGCTTGTGTTAACCGATCGAGAATAATTGCAAGAATTACGAGGCAGATACCTGCTTCAAATCCCATAGAAATATCATTTCGCCCCACGGCATAATACACTTGACGTCCAATACCATCTGTTCCAATCATTGCGGCAATAACAACCATTGATAAAGCAAGCATGATCGTTTGGTTCACACCAGCCATAATGGTCGTTTTAGCCATTGGTAATTGAACTTTATACAATTTTTGCTTCGGTGTTGATCCGAAAGAATCAGATGCTTCAATTAACTCAGTCGGAACTTGGCGAATACCAAGGTTTGTCAGTCTCACTGTAGGGGGCATGGCGAAAATCACTGATGCCACAACACCTGACACGATACCGATTGAGAAAAATGCAACTGCCGGAATAAGGTACACGAAGGCCGGCATTGTTTGCATAAAGTCTAAAACGGGTGTCACGATAGCGCGCACTGTATCGTTGCGGGCCATCCATATACCGATTGGAATACCAATAATAATTGAAATTAATGTTGCTGTTAAGACGAGTGACAGCGTAATAAGCATGTCATTCCAGTAGCCGATACTTTGGATTAAAAGTAACCCGAAAAAGACAAGGATCGGTAACCCGTAAGACCGGGGCATCAACCTATATGCTAGAAAAGTTAATGCTAAAATAAAGATAATGGGTGGAATGAGCTGAAAGATACTTAAGAAAATATCGTCTGCAACAAATGCGATAAAGCTACGCAAGCCATCGAAAAATGGCTCAGATAGAGGCGCATCATTTCGAAGCCAGTCAACAAATGATGCCACCCAATCACCAAATCCAATTGCGGGTAAAAAAGCTAAAAGACCATCAAAGAAATCATAAACAGGTTCAGTTATGTTTGCGATCCATTGAATAAAATTACGCCATAAGTCAGCTATCATGCCCGTTCACCTCATTTCCAGAAAGAGCAGAAAGAATTGTACTGCGAATAATGATACCTTGTAATCGTTTATCTTCACCGACGACTGCCATAGGAATCGGCGACGTAGATACAACCTCAAATAAGTCATGCATAGGTGTATCTGGCTTTACAGTTGGAATATCTGATTGAATAAGTGGTTTTAGGTCTTTGGCATTTTCTTTCACCGCTTTAGATACTTGGTCAGCATGAACAATTCCAAGTAACTCTCGATTACGTTTAACTACGTAAATACTTGAGATCCCAGCATCTTTCATACGTTGTAAAGCAACACGTGGGCCATCTTTTTCAACATTGACCGTTTCTGGGCGTACCATAATGTTTTCAGCAGTGAAAACCTTAGAGCGGTCCACATCTTCAACGAAGCGTTCCACGTAATCGTCAGCTGGATTTGTGAGAATATCCTCAGGGGTACCAATTTGTACGATCTCACCATCTTTCATAATCGTAATACGATCACCGATTCGTAATGCTTCATCTAAATCATGCGTAATAAAAATAATTGTTTTTTGCATTTTTTCTTGCAAATCAAGCAGCTCGTCCTGCATGTCTTTTCTAATTAAAGGGTCTAAAGCCGAGAATGCTTCATCCATCAGTAGAACACTTGGATCATTGGCCAAAGCCCGAGCTAATCCAACACGTTGTTGCATACCACCTGATAATTGGTCAGGATATTGGTTCTCATAACCTTTTAACCCTACTAACTCTAACGATTCCATTGCTTTTTGTCGGCGGAGGTCCTCTGCTATACCTTGAACTTCCAAGCCGTATTCAACGTTAGAAAGGATGGTTCTAAAAGGGAACAAACCAAACTTCTGAAAGACCATACTAAGTTTTTTCCTCCGTACATCACGAAGTTGCTTTTCGTTCATTTGAGCTAAATCTTCCCCATCGATCCAAACTTGGCCATCTGTTGGTTCAATAAGACGGTTAAGAAGACGAACGAGAGTTGATTTACCACTCCCAGACAGCCCCATGATAACGAAGACTTCCGCTTCTTGTACTTCGAAGGAAGCTTGATTAACCCCAACGGTTAAACCTGTTTCTTTTAATATGTCATTTTTTGTTTTTCCATCTTTCAAGAGCTTAAGACCTTGCTTCGGACGTTTACCGAAAATCTTAGTCAGTCCCTCTACTTTAATCTTTGCCACATTAGACACCTCAGTTTTATTTGGTAATAGATGTAAAGAAAGCGCTACATAAAGGTACCTTTTTATTATAGTTGCTCGACCTTTCTTACTATACCGTTTAAAATATAGATGTTCAAACTGCATATACTCTCTATTTTGTTGTAAAAGTTTGTACAGAAAAAACTGTACGAACATTACATAGGTGTATCTGTTAAATACGTTAAAATACTGCCGTATGATATATGAAACACTACTATCTTTTTTTCAGTATATTTTGCTAACATCATACATGACATGACAGATGGAGGGGACCGACGATGCCACACAATACTGATTTAGAGCTAGATTATGCTCAATTAGAGAATGCGAGAAACCGCTTTATTTCAGAAATTGCTAAGAATATTCATTTATATAACATTACACCGTCCGTTGGCAGGCTTTATGGGACCGTTTTTTTTGCTGATAAACCGATGACTCTTGATGATATGAGTGATGCATTAGGAATGAGCAAAACAAGTATGAGTACAGGGATTAGAGCTTTATCAGAAGCAAATATGGTCGAACAAGTGTGGGAACGGGGTGTTAGAAAGGACCTCTATAAAACCGAGGATGATTGGTATAAATCGTTTTCTAACGTCTTTATAACCCGCTGGCGGCACGCCACAGAAATGAACATGGCAGCTATTAAAGATACGAAGCACATGTTGACAGAGCTATGTGAACGGACACGTCATGATGATATTAAAGAAACAATTCAGCAGGATTTAACAAAGCTTGGGAAAGCAGAAGCTTATTATGACTGGCTGAATGATGTCATTGCCCTTTTTGAAACAGGTGATATTTTTGATATTATTCCTAAAAGAGAGGCTACAGATACGCTTGAATAAGATACTTATATTGGAAATTAAACTGGTGGATGTCGTTTCAAGACGCCCATCAGTTTTTTTTTTTTTTGTAAAAATCAGGAAACGTTTGCTCATTAGATTGTTGAATGTCTAGTTATCATTCATCTCAAATATCCTGATTACCTTAAAAAGTATGAACGTACCTGTCACAAAATTAAAGACTGCTTAATGTTTGTCATGTTAACTATAAGTGTTCTTAATAGGCAGTTAATACTTGTGCTTTATCCTTTGGAGAGAGTTAGGTGAGAGCGAAAGTGAGTAAATAAGGAGTGAATGTTTAGATGGCGGATGCCCATGTACAGTTGAAAAATGTGAGTAAAAGCTACGATGGTACAACGTTTGCAGTTAAAAACACCAGTGTCACGATAGAGCCAGGTGAGTTCTTCGTTCTAGTAGGGCCTTCGGGGTGTGGAAAAAGTACATTATTACGTATGATAGCTGGACTTGAAAAAGTGACGGCAGGGCGTCTAGAGATAGGCGGTGAGCTGGCGAATGATATGTCGCCAAATAAACGGCAGCTATCCATGGTTTTTCAAAATTATGCGTTATATCCTCATTTAACAGTTGAAGAGAACATTCTCTTTGGACTAAAGGTAAGAAAAATATCAAAAAGTGAGCGGAAGCGGCGCTGTCTTGAGGCAGTAGAGATGCTTGGTATGACAGAGTATTTAAAAAGGAAGCCAAGAGAATTATCTGGTGGGCAAAGACAGCGTGTCGCATTAGCGAGAGCTGTGGTCAGTCACATGCCTATTTGTCTTATGGATGAGCCTTTATCAAACCTTGATGCTAAACTTCGCGGGCAAATGCGTGCTGAAATTCGTCAGCTTCAGCAAGAGCTAGGCATTACGATGATTTATGTGACACACGATCAAGTAGAGGCGATGACAATGGGAGATCGAATCATGGTATTAAAAGAAGGGGAAGTTCAACAGATTGGACGCCCTATGGATATATACAATTACCCAGCTAATACATTTGTGGCTGAGTTTATTGGGGCGCCCCCAATGAATATGGCTGTGGGGGAGCTAACACAGGGGGGGAGATTAATTGTTAAAGATGGATTTAGTTCACAAGTGATTGGGGCAGAACAAACAGCATCATTAGAAAGGCAAGTGCGCGTAGGAATCCGACCTGAAAAGCTTTTAATAGAGGCACCGATAGATGACAAACATTATATTAGTTTGTCTGGGAAGATACGCCAAGTGGAGCTTTTGGGAAATGAAACGATTCTAACATTTGACTTTGGTAACACTGTATGGAAATCGAAAGTATCTGGTCAGTGGCCGGTTAATAAAGGAGAGAACATCAGCTTTTATGTTCACGAAGAGGACATACAATTATTTCATATGGTGTCTTCAAAGCTGCTAACAGTTAAGGCTGTAAATGATTTAGCTGTAGCATCAACTCTATATTCATAGGAGGTACGAATAAGTGAATGACGCAACGAATTATGATTCAACTGTTAAGCAGCCTCTCACAGTAACGGAAGCGATAAAAAATCACGGTGTGAAGACGACATTATCACGATGGGAACGTTCAAAAAATTATCGGATTGCTGCTTTATATTTACTCCCATCCTTTATATTATTTGGCTTATTTATGTTTTATCCAATGGTTAAGTCACTTTTTCTTAGCTTTTTTTTCACTGATGCTCAGGGTGAAGCCACGGCCTTTGTGGGATTTGAAAATTATACATATTTATTTCAATCTGAGACGTTCAGGCAAAGTGTGAAGGTAACCTTATTATTCGTTTTATATACAGTGCCAACAAGTGTGATTGTGTCTTTATTTTTGGCTATTATTGCAAATGAAAAACTGCGAGGCATCGGCTTTTTTAGAACTATTTTTGCCTCCACCTTAGGAATGAGTGTAGCCGCTTCAGCTGTTATTTGGCTGTTTATGTTTCACCCTACAGCCGGGATATTAAATGCTTTTTTGGGAGCAATTAATTTACCACCTGTTTCTTGGCTCCAAGATTCAACAATGGCGCTTGTTTCAGTTGCTTTAACAACAGTCTGGATGAATACCGGATTTGCCTTTTTAATACTGCTAGGCGGCTTGCAAAACATTGATGATCATTTATATGAAAGTGCTAAGATTGATGGCGCTGGCTATTTTTATCAACTTTTTAGAATTACAGTACCAATGCTGTCGCCTACCCTCTTCTTTATTATAACTATTACATTTATTAATTCTTTTCAATCTTTTGGACAAGTAGATATTTTAACAGGTGGTGGCCCGGCGGAAGCAACAAACCTTATTATTTACTCCATTTATCGTGAAGCGTTTGTTTACTATCAATTTGGGCCAGCTAGTGCACAAGTCGTTGTTCTATTTTTAGCTGTCCTCGTGTTGACACTCCTACAATTTAAGTTTGGAGAAAGGAAGGTGCATTACCAGTGATGAGAAAAGGCATGTTATATGTCCTTCTAAGTATTTCTGGATTAGCCTTATTTTTTCCAATCATATATGCTTTTTCAGTTAGTTTTATGACGAGTGATGATATTCTGCAACGTTCTTTGATTCCTACGAATCCAACCTTTCAAAATTATGTAGATATGTTTGCATCAGTGCCTATTGGACACTATTTATTAAATAGCTTTATAGTGGCCGCAGTGACAACACTCGGTATGTTGTGTGTCAGTGCCCTAGCGGCATTTATCTTTGCCTTCGTGCCATTTAAAGGGCGAGGAGGAGTGTTCATATTAGTTATTTCAACACTCCTTATTCCATGGGAAGCGACGATGATTCCAAATTTTTTAACGATCCAATCGTTCGGGTGGATGAATCATTACCTCGGTCTTACAGTTCCTTTTTTCGCTCTTGCCTTCGGGATATTTTTATTAAGGCAGCATTTTAAGACCGTTCCTCAAGAATTATATGAAGCGGCTCAAGTGGAAGGGTTATCCACGTTTCAAATTTTTTATAAGGTGGTGATCCCATACGCTAAGACGAGCTTTGTGACCTTGGGTATTTTTGGATTTTTGACAACGTGGAACATGTATTTATGGCCATTACTCGTGACGACCAACGATTCTGTTCGTACTGTGCAAATTGGATTAAGGCGTCTGCAGGCAGATGAAGTAGCAACTAATTGGGGAATTGTGATGGCAGGTGTTGTCATGGTTATTTTACCTACATTAATTTTACTTATGATTGGCCAAAAACAGTTACAAAAAGGTTTAACAAAAGGGGCACTTAAATAATGAAACTGGGAGTCGATGATATGAAAAAAATGACTAAATGTTTTTTTACTTTCGCATTCATGTTAACAGTGGCGACAGGTTGCCAAACTAATGATGAGGAAGAAGCCACCGCGAATGAACCTGTAGCAGAGCAAGAAGAAAACAATGATTCTAATATGGAAACTAACGAAAAAGACGACGTAATTGAGATTGAATTTTGGCATGCGATGGGGGGAGGACTTGGTGATACGTTGGAAGCATTAATTAGTGATTATAATGCCTCACAATCGGATTATCATATTATCCCTGAATATCAAGGATCCTATGAAGAGCTTTTAACACAGTTCAGAACGGTGGGAGGCACTGACACCGCTCCAGGCCTTATTCAAATGTTTGAAGTGGGGACTAAATATATGATTGAAAGTGATTATATTATCCCTGTTCAAGAATGGATTGATCGTGATAATTATGATATTACTCAGCTAGAAGAAAACATTTTAAGCTATTATTTGGTCAATGAAGAACTTTACTCAATGCCATTTAATTCCTCCACACCAGCCCTTTTTTACAATAAAGAGATGTTTGAAGAAGTGGGTTTAGACCCTGAAAATCCCCCGAGTACGTTTAGTGAAGTAGCTGAAGCGGCAGAACTATTAACAAATGACGATACGTATGGTTTTTCTATGCTTGGGCACGGCTGGTTCTTTGAACAGCTTATTTCAACACAAGGTGCCGATTACGTTGATGAAGAAAATGGACGTGGAGCAGATGCGAATGAAGCGCTCTTTGGTGGAGATGAAGGGCTACGAGCATACGAATGGTTGGCGGACATGAATGACTCAGGTACCTTTAATTATTATGGGCGTGATTGGGATGATTTACGTGCCGCATTCCAGACAGAAAATGTTGCTATGTATATGGACTCTTCCGCAGGGACGAAAGAAATGGTGGATAACGCAAGTTTTGAAGTTGGGGTGGCGTATATTCCACATGCTGATGAAGTAGAGCGACACGGAGTCGTCATAGGTGGTGCTTCTGTATGGATGGGAAGTGGCATTAGTGACAAACAGCAAGAGGCGGCGTGGGACTTTATGAAATGGTTCAACGAGCCGGAAGTACAAGCGGAATGGCATGTGAATACAGGTTATTTCTCAACAAATCCCGCTGCTTATGAAGAAGCTATCGTTCATGAAGAACATGAAAGTTACCCACAGTTAACAGTACCTATTGCTCAATTACAAGATACGATTCCTGCGTCAGCTACTCAGGGGGCATTGATTAGTGTCTTTCCTGAATCGCGGGAACAGGTCGTAACGTCACTCGAAGCATTATATCAAGGAACTAGTCCGGAAGAGGCATTACAGCAAGCGGTAGAGGGAACGAATCGGGCGATTGATGTGGCAAAGCGTGCCTCAGAATAACGGTAAATAACCCCTTTTATTGTAAAAAACACTTATTTCATCTATATATAGATGAGATAAGTGTTTTTTGATGTGAATCCCATCAAGAACTTATGATAAAGGACATTTTTAATCACACTATAGTAATTGGTAGCGGGCAGTTTAGACATCTTTATCATTTTATCACGATAAGCGTCTGTAAAGTGCCCGCCTCAAAATAGAGAGGAGAGCTACCTCTATATTAGGGAGAAACAACGAGCGCTAATGTTCTGATTGACTCTTTGCCAGTCAGTGGGAAAAAACGAAAACTCCCACTGGTTGTAGGTTTGTTGTATAGCGATGTTCACATGACCTTCACGGGTAATTCTCTATTATTGTGGTTTCTATGGAGAATGTCCACCATGTTATAGCTAAGCTTTTTATTTTTCTATATAATGTGATGAGACTCTATTCAATGAGAAGGTGACAAAATTGAAACTTAAAAATTGGCAATTAGCATTAGTCTTACTCGTAATTGGATTCATAGGAGGAGCCCTTTACTGGGTTTGGGCACTAACCTGGTAGAATGACATATCCTCATAAATTATAGATATTTCTCAAAATGATGTGTAACAGAGAGAATAAAATGTCGACCAATATATTAGTCAGGGAGGGAACGATGTGAGAGAGGAGTTTGAGCGGTTATATCAAACCTATCACCAACAACTTTTCCAATACCTCTTTTACCTTGTGCGAAACCGAGAAACAGCAGAAGAACTCGTGCAAGAAGTTTATATAAAAGTTTTAAATTCTTACGAAACGTTTGAAGGGAAAAGCAGTGAGAAGACTTGGCTTTACTCCATTGCGAAGCATGTGGCGATCGATTGGATAAGAAAGCAGTCCCGCAAAAAGCGTAAATCTGAAGGGAAAGAGTATGAATGGAGTGAGCGGGAATTTGAAATAGAAGACAACTACCCTTTACCTGAAGAAATCATAGTACAAAAGGAAGAAGTGCAGCACATCTATAAAATGCTTGAAAAGTGTAGTCAAGATCAACAGCAAGTCGTTTTACTCCGCTATATTCAATCCCTTTCTATAGCTGAAACTGCTGACATATTAGGATGGACTGAAAGTAAAGTTAAAACGACACAGCACCGTGCAATTAAAGCATTGAAAAGACATTTGGAAGAGGCGGATGCTGCGCTGGGTGAAAAGGAGGTAAGTAAATGAACAACAAAAAATGGTCGGAAGAAGATGTAGAGAGAACGTTGACAAAGCTTCCTCCCGTCCAAGATAGGCAAACTAAAGATGCCCTTTTCCAAGCGATAGAGAGCAGGACAGAAAAGGAACTGCCCACACGCTTTTCACCGCGAAAAAAGAAGCCCTGGATCTTTCCGACAATGGCTTCAGCGGCAGCAGTACTTTTAGCTATTCTTATTATTCCTCCTTTCTTTACAAGTGATAATCAACTGACGACAGATAATGTGAATCAAGAAGAGTTAAATAGTAACGCAACGAATCAGTTAGAAAACAATGATTTAAATGATACTGATCTGGAGTCTCCTGAGGTGGCTGTGAATAATAATGAGGAAGAAGAACTTCCAGAAGCACCATCTATAGAAAGTAATGACAACGAAACACTCAATGAACTTGACGGGCACGAGCCAGTACACGTGATGACTAAACCAGCAAGAGTTGCTACCGTTGCTTATATTGCAAAGAGCTACTCTGTTGGAGAGGGAAGTAGTGCTAACCACTATATTACGGTGGAAGAGTACGAACTAGATGAGTCGGTTAATAGAGAGAAGGCACTGCTTACTTCAGTTAAAGAGAGCGATACAACATCAGGTCACTATTTAAATAGTCTACAGGATGTTACGACGAGTGGTGACACAGTTCAGCTTCACTTTACTGATACAACAGCTCTCCAAGCATTAAGCTCTCAAGAATATACCTTTATCGAAGAAATGTTCCAGGAAATTGTACCATTATATGGGTACAACGAAGTGGAATTCCTTGTTGATGAAGAGCCTGGCGTCATTTTAGGTCCACAAGGAATGGCAGAATCTTTGAATGTGATCACACATAATAGAGGTTATTATCTCGTCGAGGAAAATAACGAAAGTGTTTTAATAAGTGCTAGAATGGCGGGAGAAGAAACACAAGAAGATGGGACTCCCTTAACATTTGAACAAACGGTGGAGAAAATGGCGACTACAGAAGACGAGGAAGATTGGTATGAATCAGCCATTCCTTCACCTGTTGAGGTTACAAGTGTAACGATTCCTGGTGATACAGCAAGAGTTGGTTACCGTATTGTCGAAGATGAAGAAATAGAAGAGGAAAGACTTAACTTGTTTTTTGAAGCACTCAAGCTAACCGCTAAATCCTTTACCCTTGATTCATTGGAAATTATCAACGTAGATAGTGGAGACACTGTCATGTATGATATGGAAGATAATTAAGGGACATAAATAATGCTCCTTTTTTAATTGAGTTGATTTAAATAAAAGGAAGCTTACCATAAAGAGTCCACAATCTGGCTGTTGAGAGAAATCCTCTTGACAGCCTTTATTTTAATCAAGTTATAAGAGAATAAACTTCCTACATTAAGCTATCGAATAGTAATAGTGATCTAAAAGAGAATTTCTTTATTACAGATAACAGTCTGTAAAAAGCTCGACTAAAAATAGAGAGGAGCTAAATCTATTTAGCGGGAGATAACGGACGCTAATGTCCTGATTCAGTCAACCCTCACTGCTGATGGGCGCTTTATAAGTTAAATTTTCTCCGGCGGTACTGTAAGCTTTGACGTTTAATACCTAACTTTTCTGCTGCTTGACTAATGTTACCGTTATACATAGAAAGGACATTAGCGATATACATTTTTTCTACTTCTTCTATATAAGTATGAAGAGGTTTGACAGCCGGCTCCACTGTTTTCTGGTTAAATATGTTAGCCTCGCCAATCGTAACGTGATTAGTAGGATGGGGGAATTTTTTTCGAATGTGAATAGGCAAGTGAATAGTATGAATCGGTTCGTCGTAATCAATTAAATTCATGGCCCCTTCAATCATATGTTCTAACTCCCGGACGTTACCTGGCCAATCGTATTGTTGAAAAAAAAGGCTCACTTCATCTGTAAGCCTTGGAACATGTAATTGGAAGCGCTGATTGTACTTTTGTACAAAATGGTCGGCTAATAATGAAATGTCTTCTTTTCGTTTCCTGAGAGGTGGTACTGTAAGTGAGACGACGCTTAGACGGTAGTATAAATCCTCTCTTAGACGGTTTTTTTCAAGAGAAAGCAAAGGGTCTTCGTTCACTGTTGCAATAATTCGAACATCTATCGTTCGATTCTTAGTGTCACCTATACGCCTAATGGATTTTTCTTGAATGGCCCGCAGTAATTTTGCTTGTAGTGATGCATTTAACGAATTAATTTCGTCAAGCATTAATGTACCGCCATCTGCTTGTTCAAATAAGCCCGGGTGGTCAGTAGCACCAGTGAAAGCTCCCTTTACAGATCCGAATAAGATACCTTCAATTAAGGAATCAGGGAGAGCGGCACAGTTTTGACTAATAAATGGTTTTGAGGATCTATGACTACCATTATGAATGCTTTGTGCAAATAATTCTTTTCCCGTACCAGTCTCACCAGAAATAAGCACAGATGACGATGTTCTAGTGGCCCGTTGAGCGTTATGAATAACTTCTTTAATTGCAGATGAATTCCCGATAATTTGCTCAAAAGTAAATTTGGCATCTTGTTTCTCTCTGGAAGTCTCACGGGTCAGGCGTTCAAGTTTCGTGATGTCTTTTGCAATTTCAACTGCCCCTATCCTCATTTCGTTATGAATAAGGGGGAAGGTATCATTGATCGTTGTAATTTCCTGGCCTTTAAAATTAAAATAAGTTTGTTTGGCGTTACGAAGAGTGCTCCCTTTACTTAACGCTTGTAGTAGCCGGCTTTCTTCCTCAGAATTAAATAAAAAAATATCCATAATAGACTTATTTAAAACTTCTTCTTTATTCATGTCTTCAATTTCAGACATTTTTTTATTGTAAATAATGGACTTTCCTTCGTGGTTGATAACGTGTATGCCAATATCAATGGCATCGAGAAGTTGTCTATATACTTCTGGTAATTGAGGTATCTCCTTAAACATCATGCAACCCCTCCTCTTTAGTGTTTAATTCTACAAAGCTCATTGAACCTCCTGCAAAATAGTTTTGCTATTATTCGTAATAATATTTTGCATGCCATGAATTTGTGCAGTGTGACCACCAATCAAAAGGCTTTACGACGAAATTAAAAAGTTGGCACAATTTTTGCAACATTATAAAAGTGAGAATTTTAACTATGAGATTTAAAGGAGTGGATTTGATCATGGTAGTACCTTACAGACATGAGCCATTTACAGATTTTACAGTTGAGGAGAATCGCAAGGAGTATCAAGAAGCACTTGACTTTGTGAAAGGTCAATTGGGTCAAGAATATCCCCTTATTATTAATGGCGAGAAAGTGTTTACTGAGGATAAAACGATTTCAGAAAATCCATCTAACAAAGAAGAAGTCGTTGGTTTCGTTTCTAAGTGTAGCCGTGAATTAGCTGAAAAAGCGATGCAGGCTGCTGATGAAGCCTTTAAATCTTGGAAAAAGTGGGATCCAGAGGCACGAGCGAACATTTTATTTAAAGCGTCTGCCATCATTCGTCGCAGGAAGCACGAATTTTCAGCATGGTTAACTTATGAAGCAGGAAAACCGTGGAAAGAAGCGGATGCAGACACGGCAGAAGCCATTGATTTTCTCGAGTATTATGCAAGACAAATCCTTCGCTTAAAAGATGGGATTGACATAAATTCTAGAGACGGAGAACATAATCAGTTCATTTATATTCCATTAGGTGTAGGAATAACAATTTCACCATGGAACTTTGCTTTTGCAATAATGGCTGGGACTACTGCGGGTCCGATGGTAGCAGGCAATACTATTTTATTAAAGCCTGCGAGTACGACACCAGTTATTGCTTATAAGTTTATGGAAGTGTTATTGGAAGCAGGCCTTCCAAAGGGTGTTGTTAACTATATTCCAGGAAGTAGTGCTGAGATGGGTGACTATCTTGTTGATCATCCTCGCACCCGATTTATCAATTTTACAGGTTCCAAAAAAGTAGGTCTTCATATTGCTGAAAGAGCGGCAAAAGTACAAGATGGCCAAATATGGATGAAGCGTGTCATTGCTGAAATGGGCGGAAAAGATACGATAATCGTAGATGACAATGCAGATTTAGATCTAGCAGCGGAGTCCATCGTATATTCAGCATTTGGCTTTTCAGGCCAAAAGTGCTCAGCATGCTCTCGTGCCATTATTCATGAAAAAGTCTATGAGACGGTTTTAGAGAAAGTCGTTAATCGCACGAAGGAATTGACGGTAGGGCCGGTATATCAAGACAACACTAACTTCATGGGACCTGTTAACGACCAAGCGGCGTTTGAAAAAGTACTAAATTATATTGAGGTTGGTAAACAGGAAGGGAAACTTATGGTTGGTGGTGAGGGAGATAATACCACAGGTTATTTTATTAAGCCGACAGTTTTTGCCGATGTGGCACCGGACGCCCGAATTATGCAAGAAGAGATATTTGGTCCAGTAGTGGCATTTGCGAAAGCTAAGGATTTTAATGAATTGATAGAGATTGCAAATAACACGGAATACGGACTGACAGGTGCGGTCATTTCTAACAATCGTGAACATCTTGAGCAGGCACGTGAAGATTTTCATGTGGGAAATCTCTACTTTAATCGTGGATGTACAGCTGCTATTGTCGGCTATCATCCGTTCGGAGGTTTCAATATGTCTGGAACCGATTCAAAGGCAGGTGGCCCAGACTATCTACTTCATTTCTTACAGCCGAAAACAGTCTCAGATATGTTTTAAGAAAGGGGAGAACGATGACAAAATCCTCCGAGATTATTCACCTGACAGAAGCATATGGAGCAAATAATTATCACCCGCTGCCTATCGTTATTTCAAAGGCAGAAGGTGTCTGGGTAGAGGACCCGGAAGGCAGACGGTATATGGATATGCTGAGTGCCTATTCTGCTGTAAACCAAGGACATAGACATCCTAAAATCATCGACGCTTTAAAACAACAGGCAGATCGGATTACGCTAACGTCGAGAGCATTTCATAATGATCAGCTGGGGACATTTTATGAAAAAGTATCCCGATTAACAGGTAAAAACATGGTTTTACCAATGAATACAGGTGCAGAAGCTGTTGAAACTGCGGTGAAAGCTGTGCGGCGGTGGGCATACAGAGTGAAAGGTGTGGAAGCGAATAAAGCGGAAATAATTGTGTGCCAAGATAATTTTCATGGTCGAACAATGACAGCTGTTTCATTGTCATCAAATGATGCTTATAAACAAGATTTTGGCCCGATGCTTCCAGGTATCAAAGTCATTCCTTATGGTGATAGCGCCGCTTTAAAAGCTGCAATTACACCATATACTGCGGCTTTCCTTTTTGAACCTATTCAAGGGGAGGCGGGAATTAATATTCCGCCAGAAGGCTTTTTAAAGGAAGCTTATGCAATTTGCAAACGAGAACAAGTGCTATACGTAGCGGATGAAATCCAATGTGGCTTGGCTCGTTCAGGAAAGATGTTTGCATGCGATTGGGAAGAGGTAAAGCCTGATATTTATATCCTCGGCAAAGCTCTCGGGGGTGGTGTCATGCCTATCTCTGCTGTTGCAGCGAATGATGATATTCTCGGTGTGTTTGAGCCCGGCTCTCATGGCTCAACATTTGGTGGTAATCCATTAGCGTGTGCTGTTTCCATCGCTGCTCTAGACGTCATAGAAGACGAAAAGCTTGTTGAGAAATCCAATCATCTCGGTGACTATCTAAAAGAACGTCTTAAAACCATTTCTAATCCACAGATAAAAGAAGTAAGGGGCAAAGGTTTATTTATAGGAGTTGAGTTAACTGAACCGGCTAGACCTTATTGTGAAAAGTTAAAAGAAAAAGGACTACTCTGTAAAGAAACACACGAGAATGTTATTCGTTTCGCTCCTCCGCTCATTATTTCAAAAGAAGACCTTGATTGGGCAATTGAACAAATTATGGACGTGTTAACCTTTTAGAATGGCACAATTGCTTGTTCTAGTATCGTCCGGTCACAAGGTGTGACCGGATTCCCTTTATCACAGATAACCGTCCATAAGTTTTCAGCTAAAAATAGAGAGCAGAACGGAATCTATTTAGGTGGGAGCTAACGGCCTGTAATGTCTTGATTGACTCAACGAAAACGTCCACTGATTGAAGCTTAGCTTTATATTAAACGTTAGAAAGGGGCTGTAAAAGGTGATTACGCGACATTTCTTTCTGTTTTTGTCTCAAAATAACTTTATTAAAACGCGAGCGATGAAATGGGGTCCGAAGTTTGGAGCTAAGTCAGTTATAGCGGGAGAAACGATTGAAGAAGCAATGGAAACAGTTCGGTTATTAAATGAAAAGGGACTTGTAGCAACTGTCGATCATTTAGGGGAGTTTGTGTATACACGAGAAGAAGCGATAGATTCAACCGATTATTGTGTGAGGACGCTAGAAGCAATCGCAGTAAATAACGTGTCATGCCACCTCTCACTGAAATTAACGCAACTTGGCCTCGATGTTAGTAGACAGTTATGTCGTGATAATATGGTAAAGATTTTAGAGAAGGCAGCAGAACACGGCATTTTTGTTCGTATTGATATGGAAGATTATTCACACCTTGATGCCACACTAGACCTTTTGTATGAACTGCGTCAACGTTTCGATAATGTGGGGACAGCGATTCAAGGCTATCTATATCGTTCTGAAAAAGATATACAAGATTTAAAAGGTGTCAATCTCCGACTCATTAAGGGGGCGTACAAAGAGTCTCCAGAAGTCGCTTATCAAAAACAAGAAGAAGTTGATCGGAATTATTTGAATATTATTAAAACACACTTAATAAGTGGAAGCTACACGGCTATTGCCACCCATGACCATCGGATTATTGAAGAGGTCATCGCTTATACGAAGGAACAGGGAATTGAAAAAACACAATTTGAATTCCAGATGCTCTATGGATTTAGGCAAGAGTTACAATTGAAAATAGTGGAGGACGGGTATAAAATGCGAGTCTATGTGCCATTCGGTCAAGATTGGTACGGTTATTTTATGAGACGTCTGGCTGAACGTCCGCAAAATATAACGTTTGCTGTGAAAGGACTCTTATCTAGGTGATTCAAGGGCGCAGGCGAAGACGAAGACGCAATGAAAGGAGACTCAAAGGGAATTAGAAAATACAATGAAATTGAAGAAGTAAGAAAAACGGAAGAGGTGTCCCCCTTATGATTAGGTAGGACAGCCTCTTCAAAGGGTTATATGAGCATATGCATAAGACTTGTGGCAATACCGAAATAAATAAGTAGTGAGAAAATGTCATTAAGTGTTGTGATTAAGGGGCCAGAAGCAACCGCGGGATCGAGTCCTACTTTGTATAAAATTAAAGGAATGATTGTTCCAGCCATTGTACCAATGATTAAAGTGGCTAAAAGACTAATACCTACAACCACACCGAACATAATGGACTGCCAAAACGTTGCCACAAAAAATACGAGTAGACCACATACAAGACCGATAATAATTCCCACTTTAAATTCTCTCCATACAAGCTTTAAAATGGTTTTACGATCAGTTTCATTCGTGACGAGTCCACGGACGACGACAGCGAGTGATTGGGTGCCCGTGTTTCCTGTCATACCAGCAATCATTGGCATAAAGAAAATAAGTGCTACGACTTGTTCGAGCGTATCTTCAAAGCTATCTAAAATACTGCCTGAAATAAGCCCGATAAATAATAGCAAAATGAGCCAAGGTAATCGTCGATACGAAGCCACATACGCTTTTGTTTGAAAATCGATATCTTTACCTGAAGCTGATAACTTTTCAATATCTTCTTGGGCTTCTTCCAACACAACATCAATGACATCGTCGACTGTGACGATTCCTTTTAAAACATTTTGCTCATCTACTACTGGTACAGCAAGAAAATCGTAACGCTGGATAATTTGCGCCACATCCTCCTGGTCTGTATCGGCGGCTACTGAGATGACCCGATTGAACATAATATCAAATATTTTCTCGTTCATATCTGCCAAAAGGAGATCCCTGTATGAGACAACACCTACAAGCTTTTTATGTTCATCAATGACATATAAATAATAGATATTCCTCGTATACTCCGCGAAACTTTTAAATTTGTCTACAGCATCTCTTACAGTGTAATAATCTCTTATCCAAACAAATTCGTTCGTCATGATCCCACCAGCAGTTTGCGGTGGATAACTCATTAAGTGTTGAACCGTTTTCGATTCATCAGTTTGCATCGCTGACAAATATTCTTCCAACTTTTCCCCAGAAATTTCACTAAGTAAATCAGCAAGGTCATCATTATCCATAATATCCATGACCTTAGAGGATTTTTCAATACCAAGTTTTTGAAGTACTTCCTTTTGCATGTCAGGCTCTAGCTCCATGACAAGGTCAGCGATATCTTTAGATGTTATAAAGGTCAAAAATTTAAAATGGTGTTTTTCTGGAAGGGCTTTATACAATTCAGCTAAATCATAAGGATGTAACTCTTCTGTCATGTCTCGTAATGCCGATCTATTTTGCTCTTTCATATACTTAATGGTTAAAACGGTTAATTTATCAGTATCCATAAAGGGATCACCCTTTCCAACTCATTCAATCAAAAACATGACTACATTGTTAATGTTATCACTCGTTTAAGATTCATGCACACGTTTTTAAGAGAAAAAAGAAATCAAACCGTTTTCAAAAGAGATCGGACTTTACAGAATCCTGTAATAATTATCCATCAATCTTGTTGTGTGATTATGTAAGCTTGATAGACGTGAATAATGCCAATGAAGGGTTACACTTGAAGATACGCCCATATATGGATTTTCCGCTACAGACGGACGCTTTCATATAGGGGCTTTAGCTAAATGGTACGATAACCCCTTTTGTAACATTGAATCTTCTTCAGACGGCACTGATCAATCGTCAGTCCTTTTAAATACCTTTTGTGATTTTGTAGTAAAGATGTTTTTCTAAGTGATAATGGCTGGACTAACTATTAGTAGATGACTTAATCAAAAAACACCGTTATGAGAGTGTCTCATAACGATGTTTTGCATGTTTACTTAATAATATTATTGAACCCAGGTGAACCAGGTGGAGCATTGTTTATCATATCATATATAGGAATAGTGTAGGCAAATAAGATTAAGACAACCGCAATACCAATCCACAATTTCCAATTCTCCAAAATAGCAGGAGTATGTGGTGTGTCAGCTGGTGGAGGTGTCATTGGAAACTCAGTATGTCCTTTTGGTGCAAACCAAGCTAAATAGACGAAATTGTAGAACATTAAAATACCCGCAGCAGTTAAAATTGTTCCTCCGACAGCTACTGTGATGTGACTGACAAAGATTCCTTGAAACCATTCTAATGCTTGAGGAGCATCTTGATAGGTTGTATAGCCTGTTCGCCTCGGTGCTCCAAACAGTCCGAGGATGTGCATAGCACCTGACATTAAAAACATTCCGATTGACCACATCCATGTTGTTACGATACCGGAGCGGTTCATAGATTTAGTTAATTTTCGTCCGGTGACAACAGGAATGAGCCAGAACGCCAAACCGAGGAAAGTTAACACTACTGTTGTTCCTACAGTAAGGTGAAAGTGTCCTACTACCCATAATGTGTTATGGATGACTGCATTTAATTGAAAGCTAGCATTAATTAAACCACCGGCACCGGCAGGGATGAAGAAAAGCATTCCCATAAACGGAGCGAAAAATCGCACATCATTCCAAGGGAGCTTTTTAAGCCAGCTAAAGACCCCTTTACCACCTTTTTCTCGACCTGTTTGTTCAAATGTAGCAAAAATAGAAAAGGCCGTTAATAAAGATGGGACTACCACCACGAATGTCAACACAGTTTGAATGTACTTCCAAAACTCTGAAATACCTGCTTCCATTAATTGATGGTGAAAGCCAACAGGGATTGAAAAAAGTAAAAATAACACGAAAGCAAGACGAGCAAGTGAACCACTGAATAATCGGCCGCCAATGACTTTAGGAACAACGAGATACCATACCATATAAGCTGGCATAATCCAGAAGTAAACAAGAGGATGACCAAAGTACCAAAAAAGTGTACGACTCAACAACACGTTGATCTCATCAGTCATGCCCAGTGCCCATGGAAGCATTTGTCCAAGGACAGTGGCAGCGACACCTAGGCCGGCTACGATCCACAAAATAATAGTAGCTGTGGCCATGAAACCAAATAATGGTGTTGGTTCACCAGGATGTTGCTTTTTCCATTTGAAATAATGGATCATGATGCTTACGCCAGAAATCCAGGTCCCTACAATAAAGAGAGTTAAACCAATATAAAAAATATAATGAGCTTGCAATGGTGCATAAAAAGTATATAAGACCGATGCTTCATTAGCGAGTATCATAGTAGCTGCCATGGCGGTACCTATCGTTGTTAAGATAAATCCTATCCATCCAGATTTTCTTAGCCTGTCAGAAAAGGCGCCATGGGTTTTGCTCATACCGGCAAAAAAGAATCCAAAAATAATATAAGTAGTAAAAACGAGTGCAAGTAGGACGCCGTGAGCGGTTAAAATTTGATAATAAGTGAGCCAGCTAGGTAGTTCAATGAGACCGCCTCTGGCCAAACCTTGCAAAAGGCCTCCGATGATACCGAGAAGAAAGGCAAAAAAAGCGACCACAATGTGTACGAAAGAAAGCTTAGCATCTTTAGGATCTAACTGTATGTCTAAGTCATGTGAAACATTTTTTAATGCTAAATTCGATTGAGTCATTATGGTGTCACCTCGATTTTCATTTGCATATAATGATGGCCTGTACCGCAATATTCGTTACATAGAACCAAATACTCCCCAGGTTCATCGAACGTATACTCAGCCATATTGACATGGCCAGGTGTAATCATCATATTGACATTTGTGCCTGGGATGGTGAAACTATGAACGACATCTTGGCTCGTCACCTCGAAAATAACGGTGGACCCTACAGGGACCTCAATTGTATCTGGACTATAACCGAATGCCATTGCAATCAAGCGAGCTCTATACGTGTCCTCATTAATTTGTTCTAGTCCTGGTTCTGAGAAAACGCTTTCTTCGAGATTCTGTGAATCGATTGAAGCCATATGACTTGGTGGCTGGTGGCCAAAAGCAAAGGCGGCAACACCGAGTACAACTAAAAATAGGACGAGTGACCCGATACCGAACACAAGCCAAATTTTTTCATATTTGTGTAAATGCATAGAATAAAGACCCCCTTAGTTAAATCCTTCCTACAAATAAATAAAAGATTGCAAACCACGTTATGAGAATGAAGGACCCAATAGACAAAACGAAAATGAGTGTCCCTTTTAGTGACGTTTCTTGTTCTGTTGCTGGTAATGTTTTTTTATCTTTTTCTAATCCAGCCTGCCCCATATAATCTCCCCCTCTCAAAATCAATTCGCTATGCATTTCTATCATAAAGGAACAAACAGGTGTGATGAAAAGCAATTTGTGAAGAATTAGTGAAAAGTTGTAAAAAAACTTTTAGCACTGCGTCTGTGGTGTTAAGTATGTGTTGTTTAACCCATTTATGGATGATATAATTCGGGTAGATTGAATATCATTCTCAATTAAAATATATAAATACAAAAATAGATTTCTACTAAAACTTGTGACCAAGGATTTGTACCGTTTATATGAAAATGATAGTCACGGGTATGAAGAGTTTGTTTTATAAAGCGATGGAAATTCGATAACTGTAAAAGGGCTATCGTCATAATGTATCTGTCCACACGTTTTCTTTAACCCGAGGTGTTGGTGCTAGCAAAGATGTGTCAATGGAATAGGTGAAGAAGCTGAACATTCTGAAATGAAGATGATTAGTAATGAAGTGGGGGGAAAGTCATGAGTTTTATACATCTGAAAAACTTAACTAAAACTTTTAACCATAATGAAAGAGAAGCGGTTAAGGAACTTAATCTAAGTATTGACAAAGGTGAAATAGTGACACTTTTGGGACCTAGTGGTTGTGGGAAGACGACAACACTGAGGATGATAGCGGGTTTTGAGACGCCAAGTAACGGTACAATCTACATAGATGGTAAGGCTGTTGCTGGACAAAGTCATTCACTTCCACCTGAAAAAAGAGGCATTGGGATGGTTTTTCAAGACTATGCTCTGTTCCCACATATGACGATTTTAAAAAATGTTATGTTTGGACTTAATAGATGGAAAACACAAGAAAAAAAAGCGCGTGCTCGTGAAGTTCTGGAATTGGTAGGGTTGGAAGACTATGCAAAGCGTTATCCTGCTCAGCTGTCCGGTGGTCAACAGCAACGTGTTGCTTTAGCACGAGCATTAGCCCCTAATCCACATGTTGTATTAATGGATGAACCTTTTAGTAATTTAGATGCTGGTTTACGGGAAAAAATGCGCTATGATGTCACGACTATTCTTAGAAAAGCCAATACCACTGCCATTATTGTGACTCACGATCAGAAAGATGCCTTTGCGGTCTCCGATAAGGTTGCTGTCATGAATGAAGGTATTATACAGCAGGTAGCTGCGCCAAAAGAGATGTATCGTTGTCCTAAAAATTGCTTTGTTGCCCAGTTTGTTGGTAAGACAAATCTTCTGACAGGGATGATGGATGAAGATTTGAAAAATATTCATACCCATATTGGCAAAGTATCCCTTCCAGTAGAATCACAAAAGCAGTTGGAAACAGTTAAACTTTCAATCCGGCCAGAAGGGTGTAAACTTGTTCAAGAAGGGACTTTTTGTGGGCGTGTCCAGCGTGTCACATACAGCGGTGAATATCAGGAGTTGTATGTCCAACTGCAAAATGACGTAAACCATGCAGAGGAAACGATGCTCATTTACGCGCCTGTGGAACAAGAAATAGATGTGGGAAAAGTTGTTTCGTTTGATATAAATCCAGCACTTGTAGCGTTAGTAGACTAGTGAAAAGTCAATGAACTGTTTAATGTATACAATTACATTGAGACCCTTCGATGTGCTTAGGTGATGTGACTGAAAAGTTAGAAAATAAGTTGACTTGAAGCAAAACGCTAAGGTACACTAATAATGCCTCGCGAGTGATATTGATAATCATTATCACTTATGTGGCTATTATTTTTATAAAATGGAGGGACGTTGTATATGAAGAAGGGGTTTTCATTAATAACTTTAGGCATGGCAGTCACAGTAATGGCTGCTTGTGGGGGAAATGGTGAAGAGAACACAAACAGCGTGAATAACACAAACAGTAATGATGATAATCACGCGAATACAGAAGAAGCTGCTTTAGATGGTGAACTTGTTGTTTACTCCTCACGAAATGAGACGTTTGTACAAGATTTGTTGGACAAGTTTACGGAAGAAACCGGTGTTGAAGTGAGAGCTCTCCATGATGCAGATCCTCTACAAATTCAAGAAGAAGCAGGAAATGTCCAAGCAGATGTATTTATTTCAAATGACTTGGGAGCGTTAGAATATTTAAATCAACAAGATCTTCTTGAAGGAACAGACCCTGAGAATGTAGATACCATTGACGAACAATTTCGTGCTGAAAATAATGAGTGGATAGCTATTTCAGCAAGAGCGCGCGGATTTATATATAACAAAGATTTAATTTCTGAAGAGGAAATGCCAACTAAGATGGAAGATTTACTTGACCCTGAGTGGGCAGATGTTGAGAATGGTTATGCTATTACCCGTGGTGGTAACGGTGGGATGATCGGAAACGTGTCTGCTTTACGTTATGAATGGGGCGATGAACAGACAGCGGATTGGATTAATGCTATTCAAGAGCATTCTGCTGGAATTTTTGAGGGGCATGGGGATATCCGACGTGCAGTTGGAGCTGGTGAACATGCCTTCGGTTTAGTTAATAATTATTACTATCACCAACAATTAGAAGAACCAACAGACAACAATGTAGGATTTATTTACCCTGACCAAGGTGATGGAGAAATGGGTGCCATTGCAAATGCAGCGGGACTTGGTATGGTAGCGGGATCACCGAATGAAGAAAATGCTAAAGCTTTTATTGAATGGGTATTAGAAGAAGAGAATCAGCTGGCCTTCGTTGGAGAATCTCTAGAAGTGCCAATTAATACTAACTTAGAACCACCTTACGAGGAAGCAGTTCCATTCAGTGAGCTTTCAGTTCAGGATATGCCTTTGAAAGAGTTGGGTAACTATTTTGAGGATACGCGAACATTAATTGAAGACGCAGGACTGGATTTAGAACTGAGATAATGAAACTTTAGGAGAAGTGTACTATGCTTAACGATAAAAAGAAAAATAATCATCATACTAAGCAAAGTCCAGGGGCTGGGGATGAAAGGTCCCCGGCTTTTCTCCGTTTTATAAACGAAAAATGGCTCTCTATGTGGCGTGGAAACCCTCCAGGGGCGATTTTGCTAATTATTGGAATATTAGTGGCGCTTATCATGGCGATTCCAATCGTCTATGTGATTTGGCAATCGTTATCAGCTGGCGAGGAAAGCTGGAGACGGCTTCTTGGGAACCGAATTCCTGACTTATTGTGGAATACCTTATCGTTAACCGCTGCTGTCACTGGTGCTGCTGTTATCATTGGCTTGTCATTGGCATGGTTCGTCATAAGGACAGATTTACCGGGAAGAAGGCTGTGGCAATGGATGCTAGCCTTGCCTCTTGTGATTCCCCCGTATGTAGGTGCTGTCACTTATATTATTGTGTTTGGACCAAGTGGCTGGCTTACAAATCTGTGGAACGATACGAACTGGCTTACAGCATTAGTAGGGGATTTTCCTTTTAAAATTTACTCCTTTTTCGGTGTATTTATCGTTTTAACTCTATTTACATATCCCTATGCCTTTTTAATTGCTATTGCGTCACTTAGAAGACTAAACCGGAATTTTGAAGAGGTAGCCAGATCTCAAGGGATGAGTCCTATACAAGTCTTTTTAAAAGTAACGCTACCATTCTTGCGACCTGCTATCGGGGCAGGAGCTGTGCTCATTTCTCTTTACGTCTTATCAGATTTTGGTGCTATCGCTATGTTGCGGTATGTGACGTTCACAGCGGCGATTTATTATCAAAGAGCTGGCTTTGATATTCCCTCAGCCTCTGTCCTTAGTCTCGTGCTCATTTTATTGACAATCCTTATCTTATGGCTCGAGTCATTTACGAGAAAAAGGCGTCATTATTATCAAACATCAAATACATTTAAGGAACCGGACATTATTAAATTAGGAAAGTGGAAAGTAGCTGCTTTCTTGTATGTGTCAGTCATTTTTAGTTTAGCTGTTGTTTTACCACTAGTGGTTTTAATTTATTGGACAGTAATTGGGACTGGTCTTGGAACAATTGATGCTTCCTTCTTTGGATATGCATGGAACAGTATAAAAGTGTCAGGACTGGCAGCGATTTTGTGTATGCTTTTATCGATACCTATCATCTATTTAAAGTCACGGCACCCATCGGTTATTTCTCGGGGAATTGATAGATTAAGCTATGCCGGATATGCATTACCAGGTGTTATAGTCGCTTTAGGGATGGTATTTATTTTCAATAATCACATCCCTGCTCTCTATAATACGTTTTATATGATCGCTATTGCGTTTGTAGTGAGGTTTTTACCACAAGCGATGCAATCAGGTGAAGCGTCATTAAGTTTAGTTTCACCGAGGGTAGATGAAGCGGCTAGAAGTCTTGGGTCTCCTGCATGGAAGACGATGCTGACGGTCATCTTTCCATCTATATTGCCTGGCATTCTTGCTGGAGGTGCACTCGTATTTGTGAGCTCAATTAAGGAGCTTCCAGCAACACTTATGTTAAGGCCGCCAGGATTTGATACATTAGCTGTTCGTGTGTATTATGAGGCATCGGAAGCTCTTTATCATCAGGCAGCACCAGCTGCTTTGTTGATTGTTCTTGTCTCCATTATTCCCCTGCACTTCTTATTAAAGAAGTATTAATTATTATGTGTAAAGTCTAGTTTAACAAACGTTTTACACCCGAGAAATGGGGATAGAGAGGCCATATCATCCAACATTTTGAGTTAATCATTGTACTTGTAAAGTGCTTGTTAGAGGATATAAAAAAGGATTATCTTCATAAGGTTTAACTTATGAGATAATCCTTTTTTTAAAGTAGAAACGTGGATACGAGATAGAAGAATAGAACCATAGCGGCAAAGCCTCCAACGATGTAAAAGATCAGGTTCTTTTTAAAGTGGTTACGTTTTGCCCAACGGTTAGGATCAAAGCTAACCTCATCAGAGTTATGTACGGGTCTTCTTTGACTGTACATTGAGACACCACTTAAAAATAATGGGGCAATGGCTGCACCGGCTATAAGGCCAAATAAATGAGCAAGAATATTCACACCAGGATTTAGAAATGTCATAATCACTCCGATTGCAACGATCGTCATAATAAGCTGCGAATTCATCCGGTTAATCAAATCTTTACGCACTAAAACCATATAAACATAAATACCAAATAGACCAAATATAGCTCCAGAAGCACCCAAATGAAAGACGCGTGGCGAACCGAGAAAATAAAACGCGATGTTAGCTAAAATACCTGTAGCTAAATAAGCTGTTAGAAATTTAACTCTTCCTAGCATTGATTCAAGAGCAGGCCCAAAAAGAACTAATGAGAACGAATTAAACAGCATATGGGTCAAACCACCATGAAGAAAAATCGGTGTGACAAGTCGCCAATAGTCACCTGATGCTACAAGTATATTATTACCGACACCTAAAAAATATATATTTTCCCCACCTAAAAAAGGAAACCAATATATCCATATATAGAAGAAAATATGGATAATCACAAGTGATGTCACGACTTTGTATGATTTGATAAAACTTTCAAATGTCTCATTACGTAAAAACATACATTTCACCTCTTTCTCAGTGTATCATAAGAGCTTTGCATACAGTTAGGAAAGTGAGATGCTACTCTACGGAAATTGATGGTGTTCAATTTTGACGCTAATTGGTTAATGATATGAGAGAAAGTCTGATTTATCACAGATAAGCGTCCGTAAAGCGCCCGGCTCAAAATAGAAAGGAGAGCTAAAGCAATTTAGGCGGGAGGTCACGGATGCTAATAGCCTAATTAATCAACTACTAATCAGTGGGGGATGAGCGAAGACGCCCACTGATTTAAGGTTCGTTTTATTTTGAGATATGTTAGGTATGCCTTCGTGCGGTAGTGACAATTAGTCGATTAGTAAAAGCTTACGATATAATGAGTGAAAGATGGCTAAGAATAGTAGGAAACACCTTCATGCTCCTATAAACTAGACGTATGAAGGCCTCGGACGATGTCATTTACTCAAATAGAAAGGGGTGACGCAATGATAATCGGAATAGGGTTAGATGTAGTAGAAATAAAACGGATTGACGCAACATATAACCGAAAAGAAACGTTTGCTGAAAGAATTTTAACGGGAAAAGAGTATAAACTTTTCACGTCATTGTCTCATACAAGAAAAGTAGAATTTCTCGCAGGGAGATTTGCTGCTAAAGAGGCATATGCAAAAGCGATCGGTACAGGAATTGGCAGTCACTTGTCGTTTAAAGATCTGGAGATCATCCCTGATCAGGTTGGTAAACCTATTTTAACGGATTTAAAACGGACTGAAAAAAAATTCAACATCCATTTATCCATTACTCATACGAAAGAATTTGCTGCAGCACAAGTGATAATAGAAGGGTAAGATAGTGAGCTTTTAAGTGAAACGGTCATATTGAGTAGGACGACCTCATATAGTGTTAATGCGGATGGGAGGGACAAACATGTACGTGGTAACGGGTGAGGAGATGCACCGAATAGATCGCTATACCATGGATGAGATTGGGTTAAGTGAACACACACTAATGGAGAATGCTGGCCAAGCAGTGGTAAGACAGCTGGAAGTGATGGTTGAACAGAATGCTCGTTTTCTTGTTTTGATTGGGGCTGGAAATAATGGTGGAGATGGTTTCGTCATTTCTAGATATCTTCAAGAAAAGGGGCGTCACGTGGAGACGTGGGTGATACCGCCAGCAACTCGAATTAAAGGAACAGCTGCTCACCATAAACATATTTATGAACAATGTGGTTATTCATTCAAAAACTATGAATCAAATAACCAGTTGTTTAGAGAGGCACTTGCGAGCAAAAGTATTATAATTGATGCTTTACTAGGAACTGGTGTCACAGGTGAACTGCGATCGCCTTATGACCATGTTATCCGTCTCGTAAATGAGTCAGAAAATCAAGTGGTTTCTGTGGACATCCCGAGCGGACTACCTTCATCAGAAGGTGGCCATTACACAGAGGTTATAAAGGCTGATGACACGCTTACGTTACAGGCGTTAAAATTATCTGCTTGTCTGTACCCAGAAGGAGCCTATTATGGAAAAGTGACATTGGTCGATATCGGCATTCCAAATCGACCGTTTATTGAACAACGTGTCACCCGTCGACTAATTCTTCAAGAAAGAGTGAAAGACACACTGGCAACAAGGGATGTTAACACTCATAAAGGAAGAGCGGGAAAGGCATTAATCATCGGAGGCTCATCTGCTATGACTGGTGCCCCGATAATGACGACAAAATCGTGTCTTCGTTCTGGAGCAGGACTTGTCACAATGGCTGTGCCAGAAAGTATCCACCATGTGGTGACACAACACGTGACAGAAAGTATGTTTGCTTCCTTAAAAGATGATCAAGGCGAGATTTTGAATGATGCCTTAAAACAAATAAATTGGGCTGAATTTGATGGTGTTGCCTTTGGGCCTGGGATGGGAAGAAAACATCATTTGAGTTTGTTTGAACAGTTCAAAGATACACAAGGTTATCTCGTTATTGATGCAGATGGTCTCTATCATCTTCAAAATGAATTAGCGTCTTGGTGTGGAGGACATCGACCAGGCCCTACGATCATTACACCGCATTCAGGTGAGATGGCAAGGTTGACTGGTTGTTCAGTTGAAGAGGTTGAGGCTCATCGTTTCTCAGTATCTAAAGCATTTGCAAAAGACTATAACATGTATGTCGTCTTAAAAGGGCCGCATACGATTGTCACGACGCCTAGTGGCGACCAATGGGTCAATACGACGGGGAATGCCTCTCTCGCAAAAGGAGGAACCGGTGACTCGTTAACTGGTATGATTCTAGGACTTCTATTGCAGCATGAAAAAATAGAGAATGCCTTATGCAATGCTGTTTATGTTCATGGGAAAGCAGCTGATCATTTGTTAGAAACACATGATATTTTTAGTGTGAACGCGACCGATCTCATCTCCGTATTGCCTAAAGTGTTAAAATCACTCCGTTATTAAGGCATGATATTCCCCTCCTTTGTCGTCGAAATGACACAGAGGGGTTGAGTAAATGAAAAAAATCCTATGGGTAATTATGTCAGTTATTGTGACAACAGCGTTATTAACAGCATGTGGGGAAAAAAGTCAAGAAGATGTCATCTCTGATCTAGAGAGAAACCTTGATGAACTGACAGGTTATAAAACGAAGGCTTCAATGACGTTACAAACAGGGGAAGAACCACAGGTATATGACGTAGAAGTTTGGTTCAAAAGCCCCTCCTTTTATAGAGTAGCCTTAAATCATACGGAAAAAGATCAGAGCCAAATCATTTTGCGAAATGAAGAGGGTGTTTTTGTCCTCACGCCGGCGTTGAATAAGAGTTTTAGATTCCAGTCAGATTGGCCTGAGAATAATAGTCAAGTATACTTGTACGAGTCACTTATGAATGATATTTTAATGGACCCTGAACGGGCATTTACAGCTACGGAGGACCATTACACGTTTCAAACAAATACAAACTACACTAATAAAAATTTAAATCAGCAGGAAGTTCGACTGAATAAAAAGGACTTAACCCCTGCCTCTGTTAAGGTGATGGATGCTGAGCTCTCTATTTTAGTGGAAGTCGCTTTTGAGGATTTTCAATTAAATGCAGAATTCTCTGAAGGTGATTTTGAAATGGATCGAAACATGACAGGGGCACAGTTGGAGACAGAAGTACCAGCAATGACGGATGAGGAAGAAGCTGATGAGGAGTTTGCTGTCTTCTACCCGATGTATGAACCACAAGGTACGACACTTTCTAAATCAGAAGAAGTAGAGACAGACAATGGCTTAAGAGTGGTCCTCACCTATGAGGGGGATCAGCCGTTTACCCTTATTCAGCAACAGAGTCAGGTAGTCGAAGCGAGTACATCGATTGATTTAGCAGTTGGAGAACCAGTTGATTTAGGCTTTACCTTTGGTGTCCTGACTGGTGATGAGGAGTCCAACACAATTTCATGGTCTTTCGAAGGGACAGATTTTTTCCTCGCCTCAGATGCGATGGATAAAGGTGAATTGATGTCAGTAGCTCGCAGTGTTTATGGGACACATGAGAAATAAACAGTAACGCATGGAACCTTTTCTTAGGTTTCCATGCGTTTTTAGGTATTACCGCGTACTTACAAATACGACATTGTCATTTTGCATATATAACGATTGTGCACATGTGGCTGCACTCATACTAGCTAATCCAATAGTTCTTTCGGTGGAAATTGACTACCTTCATTGACATCATAATTTGTTAAGCTAATAATGAAAAAGAATAAGATATCACCTTGGTTGGAGGAAGCAGCTGTGAAAGAAGATCAATCATTTTATAGAGATACTTGGGTCGAAGTGAACTTAGATGCCATTTCAGAAAATGTCAAAACGATTAAAGGGAATTTACCAGAAGACGTTCATGTGATGGCTGTTGTTAAGGCAAATGCATACGGTCACGGAGCAGTAGAAGTGGCAACCGAGGCATTAGCTTCAGGTGCTACCTATTTAGGGGTAGCCATTCTAGATGAAGCTCTTGCTTTAAGGCGGGCAGGAATTAAAGCACCTATCCTTGTATTAGGACTCGTGCGACCTGAGGATTGTCAATTGGCGGCTGAGAACCAGATCGCTGTCACTGTCTTCCAAAAAGACTGGCTAGAAACAGCTGCGACATACCTTAGCGGTAAGAGTCAGTTACACTGTCATATAAAAATTGACACTGGCATGGGGAGAATCGGATTGCGGACGGTTGAAGAAATTGATAACATTATTCCTGTTATAAAGCAGGCCCAAAACATCGCTGTTGAAGGCCTATTTACGCATTTAGCTACAGCAGATGAGGTTGATATGCCTTATTATGAGAAGCAACAAACGCGATTTTCTTGGTTTGTCAGTGTCTTTGAAAAAAAGTATGGGGCAAAAATTCCATTAAAGCATTGTTCCAATAGTGCAGCAGCTTTAAGATTTGGAGACCGGTCTTATAACTTAGTAAGACTTGGGATTTCTATGTATGGTCTAAGTCCCTCACCAGCTATAAAGCCGCTATTGCCTGTTCCTTTGCAGGAAGCATTTACGTTACAAAGTAACATTACACATATTAAGAAACTCCCTAAAGGGGAAGGTGTCAGCTATGGTGTTACTTATGAGACATCTCGAGATGAATGGATAGCGACTGTACCAATTGGATATGCTGATGGCTGGATTAGAGCTAATCAATCGGGAGATGTCCTCGTGAATGGGGAACGAGCCCCAATCGTAGGGCGTATTTGCATGGATCAGATGATGATCCAATTGCAAAAGCCTGTGAAAGTTGGGACAACAGTGACGCTTATTGGAGAAAATAACGGTGTATTACTTTCAATGGATGAAGTGGCAGAAAGATTAGGGACGATTAATTATGAGGTTCCGTGTGTCATAAGCTACCGTGTGCCTCGTGTTATTAAGAAAAACGGAAAAATAGTTAAAGTCTACAACAAAACACTGTCATAAACGTGAGGTAAGTTAAAAATAAAAATTCAATAGCTGTGGCGATCGTCTTACTAACAGCTTTTAATGCAACTAAAATGCCTGTAAGGTCCGGTGTAAGAGAATGGTAAACCTCTGTCTGAATCACCTCCAGGTCGTACTTTTTAGCTCGAAAAATGAGCAAAAGGGACTTAGTGAAGAGCGAAAAAGAGGAAATTCCCGAATTTTATCGAATTAATCATGTAGAGAAATGAAAAGTTACTTTGCAATGCGTTTAGCCTAGTGATATGATAATAATGGATTAAAAATCGGTCGATAGCTTGGTGGAGGTGTTTTTGTGTCTATGGAAAACACAAAAAAGATTATGGTTAATTTACCGCAACATTTAGTGAATGAACTCGATGCACTAACAGAAGGTGAAGACATTAACCGCTGTGATGTCATTCAAAGAGCTACGAGGATTTATGTACAGGAACAGAAAAAATTGCAAATTCGTGAAACGATGGAACAAGGCTACATGGAGATGGCGAAGATCAATCTGAATATTGCAACCGAGTCTTTTTTAGCTGAAGAGGAGGCTGAAAGTACAGTGGATCGCCTGGTTAGCGGGGTGTAAAGGCTTTGATAGTAAAGCGTGGGGACGTTTATTTTGCAGACCTCTCACCTGTAGTTGGCTCGGAACAAGGTGGGGTTAGACCTGTATTAGTTATCCAGAATGATATCGGTAACCGTTTTAGCCCGACGGTAATTGTGGCAGCCATTACAGCACAGATTCAAAAAGCAAAATTACCGACTCATGTGGAAATTAACGCTAAAAGGTACGGATTTGACCGTGATTCGGTTATTTTACTAGAACAGATTCGCACGATTGACAAGCAACGATTAACGGACAAAATTACACATTTAGATGATGACATGATGTTAAAAGTGAACGATGCCCTAAACATTAGTATTGGGTTAATTGATTTTTAAATGTGTTGCAAAAGGCAGGCGTTTTCCAATGTGAAAATGCCTGCCTTTTTAATTTTCTAATATTATTTCTAAACTAAACATGAAAGTAAAAAGTGAACGGGATGATTAAAGCTCACCTTCATAATGTATGTCGATGGTGAGGCAGCAGCATGAAAAAACACTGCGCATCCGTTGCAATATAAGCTAATCAGTGAAATAATAATGTTATTACTGTTCAAATGGGGGAAGACTGGATGAATCCTTTTATTCGAGATATTATTTTAGAGCATAAAACTGAAATAATGGAAAGATGGTCTGAGGAAATAAAGAAGTTTCGCTCTGATGATTCTTTGCAAAATATATCCGATTCTATGTATGAAAATACAAACCGAGAGTTCGGAAACAAGCTCATTTTAACTGTTCAAACTGAAGGAAAAGAATATCACGATGATTTGATTCAATTTGCTGAACGACTTATACAATTAGGGTGGCCACTTAATTATATTACACGAGGCTTACAAGAGTTTCGGAAAATTATAGTGGAATCTTTGTCGGAAACGGGAGAAAATTATTGCAAAAGCATTGAATTTTTCCAAGAAATAGAAAGTTGGATTGATGATATTGTTAATCTACTTGTTAACCAATACTCCGGTTCGTGGGAAAACACTGTCTTTTTACAAAAAATGGCCTTGAAAGAATTATCCGCGCCACTTATTCCAGTTTTTCAAAACATTAGTGTCATGCCGCTAATTGGCACGATTGATACTGAACGAGCAAAGCTTATCATGGAGAATTTGCTTGAAGGAGTTATTGAGCACCGTTCTCAAGTCGTCCTAATAGATATTACAGGTGTCCCTGTTGTGGATACAATGGTAGCACATCATATTATTCAAGCATCTGAGGCTGTAAGATTGGTAGGTGCGAAATGTATTCTCGTAGGCATTAGACCGGAAATCGCGCAAACTATCGTTAATCTTGGTATTGATTTAGGTAAATTTCCAACAAAAAGTACGTTGAAAAAAGGGATTGAAGCTGCTTTAGAAATGACGAAAAAGCAAATTGTTGATCTTGAAGTTTAAAGGAGGAACTAGTTTTGCGAATTCCGATACTTAAATTACACGACTATTTATTAATTTCTGTCCAGGTTGAACTGGATGACCAAACAGCTCTTCAATTTCAAGAAGATGTTTTAGAAAAAATTCACGAAGAGGGTTCAAAAGGTGTTGTCATCGATCTCACTTCCGTAGAAATGATTGATTCATTTATTGCGAAAGTTTTAGGAGATGTGGTGGACATGTCTAACTTAATGGGAGCGAAAGTGGTGCTAACAGGCATTCAACCTGCCGTTGCCATTACGTTAATTGATATGGGTATCGTTCTAGATGAAGTCCCTACGGCATTAGACCTTGAGCAAGGGTTGGAAAGACTCCAACTCGAATTGGAGGGTTGATATATGCAAGTCCAAACCCATGTTGATATCCACAGTGAGTGGGGAATTGTCGCTGCAAGACAAGCAGGTCGTAAACTTGCGCGTGAAGTCGGGTTTGGTTCCGTGGACCAGGCGAGAATCACGACAGCGATTTCCGAATTAGCGAGAAATATATATTTATATGCTAACAAAGGTCAAATACAAATTGAAGAAGTTACTTTATCAGAAAACCGAGGAATAAAAATAGTCGCTGTTGACGAAGGCCCTGGTATTAAAGATCTCCGTCGTGTCATGGAAGATGGATTCACAACTTCAGGCGGGCTTGGGGCTGGATTACCAGGAGTGAAACGTTTAATGGATACGTTCGATATAGAGTCCGAGGTAAATGAAGGAACAACAATTACTGCAATTAAGTGGCTTCGATAGGGAGGTGCTGGTGATTGGAAGATACGAAGGTTTCAATGTACCAATTATACCGAGATATGTTAACAAGCTATTTAAAAAATAAAAGTGAGCATGCTTTGTATCATGCTCAACAATTTAGTAAAGAAATGATGGAGAAAGATATGTCGCCAGAAGAAACGGTGAGTCTCCATCTTTCTGTTTTTCAAGAGCTAGCAGAAGAATTACCTGAAGAAGTCGTGGATTCATTTGACTTGTTATTGGAAGTTATGATCGGTTACGGGCTAGCGTATCGGGAACATCAGAGCCTTCGTGACCGTCAACGTCAGCTTGAATCGGAATTAAACGTCGCTGCGAGAATGCAGAAGTCTTTACTTCCTAGCGGCGAAATGTCGCTGGATTCAATAGATTTAGGAATTATAAGTGTGCCAGCGGGAAAAATGAGCGGAGACTATTATGATTATTTGCTTGATGATGATCAGAATATTGGTGTGGCTGTAGCAGATGTCATTGGTAAAGGCGTCCCGGCGGCCATGAGCATGTCGATGATTAAATATGCTATGGACACTTTGCCGGAGAAGAGGCAAAAACCTGGGGAAATGCTTGAAAGTTTAAATCGAGTGGTGGAAAGAAATATTGATGCGGATATGTTTATTACAATGATGTATGGATGTTATAACCCTGATACACATCATTTTTGCTATGCCAGTGCCGGTCATGAGCCAGGATTTGTCTATAATGCCACGAAGGACGAATTCAAAAGTCTTGAAGCTAAAGGCTTGGTCCTTGGTGTTTCACGTAAAGTTTCCTACCAAGAAGACAGTATTCCACTTCAAGTAGACGACTTTATCGTGTTATTATCGGACGGAGTGACAGAGTGCCGTGTAAACGGTGAATTTATTGAACGGGAACAACTCGTTCAAATGATTCGACAGTATAAACACCTTTCGGCTCAGCAAATTGTTGAAGAAATCTATCAAGATTTAGAAAAAGCACAAGAATTTCAATTGAGGGATGATTTTACTCTATTAATTTTACGTCGGAAGGTTTAGTGAAATTAAATTAGTGGTATTAAGGTAGAGTGACAAAATGAATGAGATTTTGAGGAGGGGACATGATGAATTTAGAAATTAAGGTAACTGAAAGTGAGCGTATTAATACCGCTTATTTATCAGGAGAAGTTGACGTATATACGGCTACGAAACTAAAAGAGGCGATAACACCACTGGCTGAACAAGCGGATAAAGATTTAATTGTCGATTTGTCAGGAGTTAATTATATTGACAGTACCGGATTGGGTATTTTTATCGGGACGCTAAAAGCATCTGAAAAGAGTGATACATTGCTGCGCTTAACGGGCTTAAATGACCGGGTAAAACGCTTATTTGAAATTACAGGCCTAAATGAAGTTATTGATATAGATGCTGTGAAAAAGGAGGAAGCGTAATATGGCACGATCCTCTGATTTTATAAGTATGACAGTGCCGGCAAAGCCTGAATATGTAGGCGTCGTTAGGCTGACTGTCTCAGGTGTTGCTAATCGATTAGGTTATTCTTATGACGATATAGAAGATATTAAAATAGCTGTGGCAGAAGCGTGTACAAATGTTGTGAATCATGCTTACAAGGAAAAATCGGACACGAATAACATGCACTTGAATTTCGGTGTTTATGAAGATCGTCTCGAACTCGTTGTTTCTGATCAAGGAGGTACGATAGACGTTGATTTCCTCGTACAGGAAAGGGGTCCTGTAAAAAGCGAGCAATCCATTGAAGACCTGCAGGAAGGGGGCCTTGGCCTTTTTTTAATTGAAACATTAATGGATGACGTAGAAATTAGAGGAGAGTCCGGTGTTATGATTATCATGACAAAGTTCCTGCAAAGAGATGGGGTGGAACAGAATGGAGATAGAGTCTCAGAAGAAGTCCCGGAACAGCAGTAAGTCACCAAATCAAAGCAAAGAAATAGTGCTCAACTGGATTGAGGAATTTCAGCGGACAGGTGACGATGAGTTACAAACTAAACTCGTGAAAGAATTTGAAAATCTCGTTCAATCATTAGCGCGGAAGTTCTCTAAAGGCCAACGGCACGATGAAGATTTAATTCAAGTCGGAATGATCGGTTTACTCGCTGCTTTAAGACGATTTGATCCTGAATTTGGACGTAGCTTTGAATCCTTCGCTGTCCCGACTATTGTAGGCGAAATTAAACGCTTTATTCGTGATAAAACATGGAGTGTCCACGTCCCAAGGCGTATTAAGGAATTGGGGCCAAAAATTAAAAATGCTGTTGAAGAGTTGACCACGGAATTACAGCGTTCTCCTAAAGTAGAAGAAATCGCCGAGCACTTGAACGTCTCTGAAGAGGAAGTGCTTGAGACAATGGAGATGGGGAAAAGCTACCAAGCTCTCTCTGTTGATAGGTCCATTGAAGCAGATGATGAAGGCAGTGCTGTCACGTTGTTAGACCTTGTTGGTCAAAGTGAAGAAGGGTATGAACAAACAGATCAACAGCTTTTATTGGAAAAAGCTTTCGCAGTGTTGACAGAAAGAGAAAAGCAAATTCTACAACTTACCTATTTCGAAAATCTCAGCCAAAAGGAAACGGGAGATGAATTAGGTATCTCGCAAATGCATGTTTCTAGATTGCAAAGAAGAGCCTTGCAAAAATTAAGAGAGTCGATTCGGATTGAACCTACGGAGTGCTTGTAATGATAGAACATCAATACTTAAAAGAGATTGATATTAGCATTTATAAGGTAGCCAAAAAAGGAAATTGGTGTTCTGGCGATTCGTTTTATACGATCAGGACAGAAAATTATGTTTTGTGCGCTATGGCGGACGGACTTGGTAGCGGTGAGGAAGCAATGAATGCTGCTGAGATAGCGATGGATGTTATAAAAAATGAACATGAGCTTGATACAGGTACTATCATGGATAAGTGTAATCAAAAAATGGGGGGGACAAGGGGGGTTGTTCTTACCATATTAAAATTTGATTTTACATCGAAAATGATAGATTACACAAATGTAGGTAACATTGCATGCATCTTTTATGACCCATCAGGCAGGTTATTTAGGCCTGTCCCTGTTCGTGGCTATCTCTCTGGAAAGAAAATGAAATACCGTACACAGCGCATTCCTTTTTCTAAGGATGTTGTATTCATTATGTATTCTGACGGGTTTACATTTAACCCGAACGACCATAAGTTATTTATGAGAAGTGAGATACCTGAACAAATGATGACTAATCTTCTTGATAACAAAGGATCAGCTAAGGATGATACCACCATTTTAATAGGCAAAGTGAATTAACTGTCATCTTTTTATTTTATAAATTTAGAAATGAAGATGGTACTAAGCCGGATTATTTAGGAGAATAGGGCCTAATAATCGGGCTTTTTACATTATTATGAAGGCTAATTACTGACAATACCTACACGAGTATATGCTGTTTAAAGAGAAGTTTTGATGCTCATGTAGAGATTACTAGCTTTTTTAAGTATAATGCAAAGAGACGTGAAAACGAGTTTGGAGGAAATGAAAATGGAATGGAATGACCAATTAAACGAATTGTTGGCATTAGTAGCAGCTAAGGTTCAATTACAAGAACGCCGAATAAAAAGTGTGATTGAACTTGCTGAAGAAGGGAATACTGTCCCGTTTATTGCTAGATATCGAAAAGAGATGACGGGTGGTATGGACGAAGATCAAATTAGACAAGTGTTAGAAGGGTGGGAATACGCTAACAGTTTGGCGAAAAGAAAAGAGGAAGTGATTCGTCTTATAGATGAACAAGAGAAGTTAACGCCTGAACTGAAGCGAGACATAGAAAAAGCAACAAAACTTCAGGAATTAGAGGATATTTATCGTCCTTATAAACAAAAAAGAAAAACAAAAGCATCAGTGGCAAAAGAAAAAGGGCTTGAACCATTAGCGATGTGGTTATTATCCTTGCCTAAAAGCGGTGATATTGAACAGGAAGCAAAAAAATATATAAGCGTTGAGCACGATTTACATACAATCGAACCGATTTTGCAAGGTGCTCAAGATATCATTAGTGAAATGCTCTCAGATGATCCGGAAGTTCGCAAATTCGTTCGACAGTTAACCTTTAAAGAAGGAATGATCGTGTCAGAGAAAAAAGCAAAAGCAGACGATGAAAAAGCTGTTTTTGAAATGTATTATGAGTATTCGGAGCAGGTTCAAAAGATTGTTCCTCATCGAGTATTAGCTCTCAATAGAGGAGAAAAAGAAGGAGTTTTAAAAGTTTCCGTAAAGGCTCCTGATGACCGCATCATGTCATGGATTGAAAATAAAGTGATACAGGGAGCTCATACAATTGCTCAGCCATTGTTAGCAGATGCCGTGGCAGATGGCTATAAAAGGCTCATTCAACCTTCTGTTGAAAGGGAAATTCGTAAAGAGGTAAGTGAAACAGCTGAAGAACAGGCTATTCATATTTTTTCTGAAAACTTACGTAACTTATTATTGCAACCACCGCTGAAAGGACAAGTTGTCTTAGGAGTAGACCCCGCTTATCGTACTGGTTGTAAACTAGCTGTTGTTGATGAAACAGGAAAGATGCTGGAAGTGGGTGTCATTTATCCAACGAAACCATGGAACAAAATTGAAGAAGCAAAACAGGCAGTACTTAAACTTATTACAAATCATAAAATTAAAATGATTGCAATTGGTAACGGGACAGCCTCCAGGGAAACAGAACAATTTATAGCCGACCTCTTGAAAGAAATTGAGGATGATATTTTCTATCTTATCGTGAATGAAGCAGGGGCAAGTGTTTATTCAGCTTCAAAAATAGCAAAAGAAGAATTTCCTAATCTTCAAGTGGAAGAACGGAGTGCTGTTTCGATTGCTAGACGTATACAGGATCCATTAGCAGAGTTAGTGAAAATTGATCCTAAGTCAGTTGGTGTTGGGCAATATCAACATGATGTGACACAATCTAAGCTTAATAACAGTCTTACATTTGTTGTGGAAACAGTCGTTAACCAAGTAGGGGTGAACGTAAACACAGCTTCGTCTTCCTTGCTTCAATACGTATCTGGACTCTCGAAAAGTGTAGCAGATAATATTGTGACACGACGAGAAGAAGAAGGGAAATTTACAAACCGTGCTCAGTTGAAGAAAGTCCCGAGGCTAGGGGCAAAGACTTACGAGCAGAGTATCGGGTTCATTCGTATCCTTGGTGGTGACCAACCGTTAGATCAAACGGCCATCCATCCCGAATCCTATTCAGTGACAAAGGATATCATGAAGGAACTAGGAATGAGTGTTGATGATATTGGAACTGAAAAAATGAAGGATAAGCTTCAAACTGTTAGTATTAACGATTTAGCTGAACGATATAGTGTGGGGATCCCAACCCTGAATGACATTCTTGAAGCATTAACTAGACCAGGGAGAGACCCCCGTGACGATATCCAAAAACCACTTCTGAAAACGGATATTTTATCTATGGAGGATTTATCTAAAGGCATGGAGCTACAAGGGACGGTAAGAAATGTTGTAGATTTCGGAGCTTTTGTAGACATTGGTGTGAAGCAAGATGGCTTAGTACACATCTCTAAGCTTGCGAACCGATTTGTTAAGCACCCTATGGAAATTGTTTCAGTAGGAGACCTTGTCACCGTCTGGGTAGATGATGTGGATGCCACCAAAGGAAGAGTAGCATTGACGATGCTCGAGCCGGCTAATCAGTCTAAATAATTAAATCCTCAGAAATTGAAAGTATGTTACAAAGCTGATCAAAATAAAAACCGCCGTCTACTTGAAAGCAGTCGGCGGTTTTCCTATTCCTAAATAGGGAGTTCTGGGAAGATTTATCACAGATAATGGTCCTTAAAACCTCCCGCCACAAATAGAGAGGAGAGCTAACTCTATTAAAGAGGGAGAAAACGACCGCTAATGTCCTGATTAATGCAACTACCAATCAGTGGGAGAAGAGCGGAAACTCCAACTAATTAAGGTTCGTTTTATTTACAACATCATTAAGGTTATTAAACGGAAATCATAATAAGCAAACTGTCTGTTGAAGAAGCTATTGATTTAAGAAATTAAAGGTGAAGAGAATGATAAGTAATCATATCTTTATCCTGTGTCTGTCTGGGAGTTTTTATAATAGAACCAACATTGATTTAACACACGAATACGCCTTAAATCCCTTCGATCATACGCCTCTTGCAATTGCCGTTTCAACCACGACGGCATAGGACTCTCTCCTTTCCTATTTTTCACTAAATAATTAATGTTTACATGCAGAGATTTATTTTATATTGATATGTGGAAAAAGTACCATGTAGTCGTTAGAATAAAAATGAATGGTGGAAGGGTTGGGGATAGCGCCTGCATGCTTAATGATATGATATGTACATCGGATTGTCCGGGACATTGATTTTTAAAGAGAAGGGGAATGGTTAGGTGACAAATGAGGAATTACAAGCATTAACGGAAGAAATATCGAAAATCCATTTTAATCGCCCATTTCGCCATAAGGCTTATTTCAATAACCGTTTACGCACCACAGGGGGCCGGTATGCATTACACAGCCATAATATTGAAATCAATCCGAAACAACTTGAGTTTTATGGAAAAGAAGCACTTATAAAAATAATAAAACATGAATTATGTCACTATCACTTACACCTGGAAGGGAAAGGGTATCAGCATAAAGATAAAGACTTCAAAACCCTTCTTGCTGCAGTTGGTGGGAGTCGCTATTGCCAAACGTTACCTGGCTCGCATAACAAGACACATACCGTTCATTATTATCAATGTACAAGCTGTGACCACTTTTATAAAAGAAAACGAAAAATCAATATAACTCGATATGTCTGTGGATCATGTAAAGGAAAACTGAAAAAAATTAAAAGTTTACCATCTCAAAAATATTGACGCCTACCAGTCTATATGGTACATTATAAAAGTCGCTGACATAAAGGTTGTGGAAAATAATATTGACTTTGTCTCTATTATCATTTACAATGTAATTCGTCCTTATTGAGAGGCGTGATTCACTTCCCGTGCGTCGAAGAAGATTCACCGTCTATCCGAAACCTATTTTATTGTGAAGAAGCAAGGGAAAGAGTGCCTGAACGGTGAGCAAAGCATTGTCGCCCCAATAGCGAGTTGTTTCAACGAATAAACCTTCAAATCAAGCAGAATGAAAAGAACATATGATTAAGTGAATAAGGAATACAGGCTAAGAGCGTCACGTCGTGTGACAACGCCTGCACTAGCACATCCTATGCGTCGAAGATTCGCCGCTTATCCGAAACCTGTTTTATTGGGAAGAAGCAAGAAGGTCGAGGAAGTAAGGGAAAGAGTGACTGAGCGTATCAGACATACGTGAAGAAACGAGAGAGCGAAGCTGACGAAGAGATTTACCGGTTATTACCAATAAAACATTATTCCACAGTAGCTCAGTGGTAGAGCAATCGGCTGTTAACCGATCGGTCGTAGGTTCGAATCCTACCTGTGGAGCCATTACGGAGAAGTACTCAAGTGGCTGAAGAGGCGCCCCTGCTAAGGGTGTAGGTCGTGTAAGCGGCGCGAGGGTTCAAATCCCTCCTTCTCCGCCAGTAAACCTTTATTACTGGCCCGTTGGTCAAGTGGTTAAGACACCGCCCTTTCACGGCGGTAACACGGGTTCGAATCCCGTACGGGTCACCATTTTTCTTTGAATAAATATATTGTTAAAGATTAAACGAAAAGAATGATAGTTTGAAACTTCGTGGAGGATTAGCTCAGTTGGGAGAGCATCTGCCTTACAAGCAGAGGGTCGGCGGTTCGAGCCCGTCATCCTCCACCATAAATACGTTGGTCCCGTGGTGTAGCGGTTAACATGCCTGCCTGTCACGCAGGAGATCGCGGGTTCGATTCCCGTCGGGACCGCCATATATACATGCGGGTGTGGTGGAACTGGCAGACACGCTAGACTTAGGATCTAGTGCCTTCGGGCGTGGGGGTTCGACTCCCTTCACCCGCACCATTATATTTTATTAGCTTATGCGGTCGTGGCGGAATGGCAGACGCGCTAGGTTGAGGGCCTAGTGGGAGAAATCCCGTGGAAGTTCGACTCTTCTCGACCGCACCAATACATAAACACAGTCATACCAAGGGTTTAAGTGCCCTTGGTATTTTTTGTGTATTTATATATTAGTAAAAATTGAGGCCTATTTTTGCTTTTTGACTCCAGTTTTACTCCATGGTAATAAATGGTTTAAAAGTTGCGTCTGTTCAATGTTCGGGAATTAATTAAAAAAGGTCATCAAGCCTGTCTTTTATGGTTAAAGGGTCAGACAAATAGCGAAAGAAATCATGTTTTGATTTTTTTAAGGTTGTATAATCATGGTGGTAAAGTTTAGGCGGTTTGATTTAGCGATTGACGATCGCAAGATGTATTTTTTCTAAACTACTGAAGCATCTTCACCTCATAAATAATTTCCTTTCTCAGTATCCCTAATAATAGCAGATTGAAAAGATATTTAATTGAAATAAAAGTTAACAAAAAGTCCTGTGCCATATTTTGGTTAAAAAGGGTATTGTTAAGTAGGATGATAGATTGTTAGAAATGGCTAACGTCAATGATACTAATTCTAGTTTTTAGCCTTATGCCAATAATGGCAAGTGCGCAACCTGCTCCACCATTAACAGATCTTCAATTTGTTGGTATTACGTCAGATGGAGATGATTATGAATGGTATGACGTGCCAGATAATCAGGCAAATATTGATTATACGGCTAGTGGTTGTGGCCATATATGTGGAAGGAACCACAAGAGGATCATCTCCTTGGATGCGTTCCAGGGGTGAGAATATTCACCCGCAAACATATGAGCGTTATCCTCGTGAATACCTTTCTGGACCTGATCGCATTATTTATGGGCACATAAGATATGTGGCTATACCAATCGAGGCAGTAGCTGATAATGAGACAGGAACAAGTGGGATGGTTACGGCTCAAGCAATGGATTATTATGCACCTCTAACATACTTATATGCTCATTTAAACTTTCATATAGAACCAAGATAAAAATGATGTGGATGATTAGCAAGCACGCGAAAATATTAATGTAAAATAGAGAGAATATATTATAAGATGTCATCACCCATTCAAAATAACCCAGCTTTTTCAGCATATTCAAGGTTGACGGTTGTTAATAACTTCTTAGCCCGTAAAGAGGGTAGAGAGCCAGACGGAATAAACATGTCGTTCAAAGAATTCACAGAAACTCTTGAAAAAAACGAAGTGGTCAAGAAGGAAAATGTTAGGCCGACAAACGAACTCCAACGCCATCACAGTAGAACGAATGCAGCATTTAATGGCGTGCACTGGGAACAAAGCACGTTATCATATATTGATAAAGCTTTTGAATTAGGTTTAGTTAATTCGAGCGGTACATTAATAAATTTAAAAGGATAGTTTTTATATAAGGCGCTTATCTAATAAGATGAGTGCCTTTAATTAATGAATTAACTTAATTGCAATGAACGATTATATAATTAAATAGAGTAGAATAAAGAGCTTCAAAGTAGATAAGCTACTATAACTTAATAAAAAATAAAAATGACTTGACGAAAGGGAAAAAAGCGATTATTATAGATATCCGACGGTGAAATTATTGATGAGCTTTTAAAGATGTCAAAAACGAGTTATGTTTCTCTAAACGACTGAAAATAAAAGACTTGACAAGAACATCCGGAAATTATATTATAATAGTTGTTCCAATTTTCCTTTTGTATTTATCGTTAACATATTTGGAAGTATGGAATAGGTTATAAAATGATGTGGAATATGTAATGTAATTATTGACTTTAAGCTATTGAAAGTTTAGGTTTGAAAAGTCTCTGGAAGTTAACCTTTTTGAACACACCAATTCATTTCTTTATTATATAATATATATAGTATGGTATTTCGGGAAGTAGCTCAGCTTGGCAGAGCACTTGGTTTGGGACCAAGGGGTCGCAGGTTCAAATCCTGTCTTCCCGACCATTTTTATGTTATTTCACTTATTCCTATTTTTAGTTTGCGAATGGAATTATAAGTTGTGAACGGAACTTACTCTCGGCTAATAGTGCTTAAGAGCAAAGGTAAAAGAGAGATGAAGATAAGTTATTGACTATGCGGGTGTAGTTTAGTGGTAAAACCTCAGCCTTCCAAGCTGATGACGAGGGTTCGATTCCCTTCACCCGCTCCAAAAAAATTATTTCAAAAAAACTCTTGCACTATCGATACATTACATGATATAGTAGACGATGTTGCTTGAGGGCCTGTAGCTCAGCTGGTTAGAGCGCACGCCTGATAAGCGTGAGGTCGGTGGTTCGAGTCCACTCAGGCCCACCATTATGTTGACCTTTGAAAACTAAACAAAAAGCCAAGCAAAGTGGGATATGAAAATATCCCGTCAAAAGAAACAAAGCGTTGAGTGGAAACATTCAACAACGCCAGACGAAAGTTTGGACATGATGTCAGAGACATCGAACTCTATTGGAGAGTTTGATCCTGGCTCAGGACGAACGCTGGCGGCGTGCCTAATACATGCAAGTCGAGCGCAGGAAGCCGGCGGATCCCTTCGGGGTGAAACCGGTGGAATGAGCGGCGGACGGGTGAGTAACACGTGGGCAACCTACCTTGTAGACTGGGATAACTCCGGGAAACCGGGGCTAATACCGGATGATCATTTGGATCGCATGATCCGAATGTAAAAGTGGGGATTTATCCTCACACTGCAAGATGGGCCCGCGGCGCATTAGCTAGTTGGTAAGGTAATGGCTTACCAAGGCGACGATGCGTAGCCGACCTGAGAGGGTGATCGGCCACACTGGAACTGAGACACGGTCCAGACTCCTACGGGAGGCAGCAGTAGGGAATCATCCGCAATGGGCGAAAGCCTGACGGTGCAACGCCGCGTGAACGATGAAGGTTTTCGGATCGTAAAGTTCTGTTATGAGGGAAGAACAAGTGCCGTTCGAATAGGTCGGCACCTTGACGGTACCTCACGAGAAAGCCCCGGCTAACTACGTGCCAGCAGCCGCGGTAATACGTAGGGGGCAAGCGTTGTCCGGAATTATTGGGCGTAAAGCGCGCGCAGGCGGTCTCTTAAGTCTGATGTGAAAGCCCACGGCTCAACCGTGGAGGGTCATTGGAAACTGGGGGACTTGAGTGTAGGAGAGGAAAGTGGAATTCCACGTGTAGCGGTGAAATGCGTAGATATGTGGAGGAACACCAGTGGCGAAGGCGACTTTCTGGCCTACAACTGACGCTGAGGCGCGAAAGCGTGGGGAGCAAACAGGATTAGATACCCTGGTAGTCCACGCCGTAAACGATGAGTGCTAGGTGTTAGGGGTTTCGATACCCTTAGTGCCGAAGTTAACACATTAAGCACTCCGCCTGGGGAGTACGGCCGCAAGGCTGAAACTCAAAGGAATTGACGGGGGCCCGCACAAGCAGTGGAGCATGTGGTTTAATTCGAAGCAACGCGAAGAACCTTACCAGGTCTTGACATCCTCTGACACCTCTGGAGACAGAGCGTTCCCCTTCGGGGGACAGAGTGACAGGTGGTGCATGGTTGTCGTCAGCTCGTGTCGTGAGATGTTGGGTTAAGTCCCGCAACGAGCGCAACCCTTGATCTTAGTTGCCAGCATTCAGTTGGGCACTCTAAGGTGACTGCCGGTGATAAACCGGAGGAAGGTGGGGATGACGTCAAATCATCATGCCCCTTATGACCTGGGCTACACACGTGCTACAATGGATGGTACAAAGGGCAGCGAGACCGCGAGGTTAAGCGAATCCCATAAAGCCATTCTCAGTTCGGATTGCAGGCTGCAACTCGCCTGCATGAAGCCGGAATTGCTAGTAATCGCGGATCAGCATGCCGCGGTGAATACGTTCCCGGGCCTTGTACACACCGCCCGTCACACCACGAGAGTTTGTAACACCCGAAGTCGGTGCGGTAACCTTTTGGAGCCAGCCGCCGAAGGTGGGACAGATGATTGGGGTGAAGTCGTAACAAGGTATCCCTACCGGAAGGTGGGGATGGATCACCTCCTTTCTAAGGAGCTATTAAGCTCAGCTTATTAAAACTTTGCTTTGGCTATTTTGTTTAGTTTTGAAGGGTTAACCTTCTAGTAAAAATCAAATAATACTATTCACACTAGTCCATTATGGGCCTATAGCTCAGCTGGTTAGAGCGCACGCCTGATAAGCGTGAGGTCGGTGGTTCGAGTCCACTTAGGCCCACCATATTGGATTATTCGTTATGTTTATAGAGATTTATATTAAGTGGAACTATCTTTCCTTGAAATTTGAGTGAAGATATTTTTTAATGTTCTGGGGCCTTAGCTCAGCTGGGAGAGCGCCTGCTTTGCACGCAGGAGGTCAGCGGTTCGATCCCGCTAGGCTCCACCATTTATATTCGACCTTTGAAAACTGGATAACGAAAGACTGATAATGACATCACCGGTTCACAATCGCTTGATATAATCAAACGATGAGAGAACCGAGTGTCTTAGAAAAAGGCCATTTAAGACGCCTAAAACCGCCTTTTTGATAAAGAAAGGGTTTAAGCCACTGGTGATAAGCCAGAAGTGTGCTTAAACAAAGAGCATCAAAGAGATCGAGGAAGCAAGTGAGCGCAGCACCGGAACGTACTAAGGTACGTGAGGATGGTGAGCGAACGTAGCTGACGACGAGCTCTGCCGATGATCTGCGGTTTAAGAGGTTAAGCTAGAAAGGGCGCACGGTGAATGCCTTGGCACTAGGAGCCGATGAAGGACGGGACGAACACCGAAATGCTTCGGGGAGCTGTAAGTAAGCGTTGATCCGGAGATATCCGAATGGGGGAACCCACCGCCTGTAATGAGGCGGTATCCACACCTGAATCCATAGGGTGTGAGAAGGCAGACCTGGGGAACTGAAACATCTTAGTACCCAGAGGAAGAGAAAGCAAATGCGATTTCCTGAGTAGCGGCGAGCGAAACGGAATCAGCCCAAACCAGAAGGCTTGCCTTCTGGGGTTGTAGGACACTCCATACGGAGTTACAAAGAGTGATCGTAGGTGAAGCGACCTGGAAAGGTCCGCGGGACAAGGTAAAAGCCCTGTAGCCGAAACGGTCACTCCTCCGGAGTGTATCCTGAGTACGGCGGGACACGTGAAACCCCGTCGGAAGCAGGGAGGACCATCTCCCAAGGCTAAATACTCCCTAGTGACCGATAGTGAACCAGTACCGTGAGGGAAAGGTGAAAAGCACCCCGGGAGGGGAGTGAAAGAGATCTTGAAACCGTGTGCCTACAAGTAGTTGGAGCCCGTTAATGGGTGACAGCGTGCCTTTTGTAGAATGAACCGGCGAGTTACGATCCCGTGCAAGGTTAAGTTGAAGAGACGGAGCCGCAGCGAAAGCGAGTCTGAATAGGGCGACAAAGTACGTGGTTGTAGACCCGAAACCGGGTGATCTACCCATGTCCAGGGTGAAGTCCAGGTAACACTGGATGGAGGCCCGAACCCACGCACGTTGAAAAGTGCGGGGATGAGGTGTGGGTAGGGGTGAAATGCCAATCGAACTCGGAAATAGCTGGTTCTCCCCGAAATAGCTTTAGGGCTAGCCTCGAGGGAAGAGTGTTGGAGGTAGAGCACTGATTGGACTAGGGGTCCCCACAGGATTACCGAATTCAGTCAAACTCCGAATGCCAATCACTTATCCTCGGGAGTCAGACTGCGAGTGCTAAGATCCGTAGTCAAGAGGGAAACAGCCCAGACCATCAGCTAAGGTCCCCAAGTATACGTTAAGTGGAAAAGGATGTGGAGTTGCTTAGACAACCAGGATGTTGGCTTAGAAGCAGCCACCATTTAAAGAGTGCGTAATAGCTCACTGGTCGAGTGACTCTGCGCCGAAAATGTACCGGGGCTAAACGTATCACCGAAGCTATGGATGGCCACCGTCAGGTGGCTGTGGTAGGGGAGCGTTCCAAGGGCGTAGAAGCATGATCGTAAGGACATGTGGAGCGCTTGGAAGTGAGAATGCCGGTATGAGTAGCGAAAAGAGGGGTGAGAATCCCCTCCGTCGAAAGCCTAAGGTTTCCTGAGGAAGGCTCGTCCGCTCAGGGTCAGTCGGGACCTAAGCCGAGGCCGAAAGGCGTAGGCGATGGCAAACAGGTTGATATTCCTGTACCACCACGTTTCCATTTGAGTGAAGGGGGGACGCAGGAAGGTAGGGTAAGCGCACCGTTGGATGAGTGCGTCGAAGCAGTGAGACTGACAAGTAGGCAAATCCGCTTGTCGTTAAGGTTGAGCTGTGACCGCGAGTGAACTAAAGTAGCGAAGTTCCCGATCCTACACTGCCAAGAAAAGCCTCTAGCGAGGAAACTGGTGCCCGTACCGCAAACCGACACAGGTAGGCGGGAAGAGAATTCTAAGACGCGCGGGAGAACTCTCGTTAAGGAACTCGGCAAAATGACTCCGTAACTTCGGGAGAAGGAGTGCTCTTGCGGGTGAATAGCCTGCGAGAGCCGCAGTGAACAGGCCCAAACGACTGTTTATCAAAAACACAGGTCTCTGCGAAGCCGCAAGGCGAAGTATAGGGGCTGACACCTGCCCGGTGCTGGAAGGTTAAGAGGAGGGGTTATCCCTTACGGGAGAAGCTCTGAATTGAAGCCCCAGTAAACGGCGGCCGTAACTATAACGGTCCTAAGGTAGCGAAATTCCTTGTCGGGTAAGTTCCGACCCGCACGAAAGGTGCAACGATTTGGGCACTGTCTCAACGAGAGACCCGGTGAAATTATATTACCTGTGAAGATGCAGGTTACCCGCGACAGGACGGAAAGACCCCATGGAGCTTTACTGTAGCTTGATATTGGATTTTGGTACAGCTTGTACAGGATAGGTAGGAGCCTTGGAAGCCGGAGCGCCAGCTTCGGTGGAGGCATTGGTGGGATACTACCCTGGCTGTACTGGAATTCTAACCTCGAACCGTGATCCGGTTCAGGGACAGTGTCAGGTGGGCAGTTTGACTGGGGCGGTCGCCTCCTAAAAGGTAACGGAGGCGCCCAAAGGTTCCCTCAGAATGGTTGGAAATCATTCGTAGAGTGCAAAGGCATAAGGGAGCTTGACTGCGAGACCTACAAGTCGAGCAGGGACGAAAGTCGGGCTTAGTGATCCGGCGGCACCGTATGGAAGGGCCGTCGCTCAACGGATAAAAGCTACCCTGGGGATAACAGGCTAATCTCCCCCAAGAGTCCACATCGACGGGGAGGTTTGGCACCTCGATGTCGGCTCGTCGCATCCTGGGGCTGAAGTAGGTCCCAAGGGTTGGGCTGTTCGCCCATTAAAGCGGCACGCGAGCTGGGTTCAGAACGTCGTGAGACAGTTCGGTCCCTATCCGTCGCGGGCGTAGGAAATTTGAGAGGAGCTGTCCTTAGTACGAGAGGACCGGGATGGACACACCGCTGGTGTACCAGTTGTTCCGCCAGGAGCATAGCTGGGTAGCTACGTGTGGCAGGGATAAGTGCTGAAAGCATCTAAGCATGAAGCCCCCCTCAAGATGAGATTTCCCATCACATTTATGTGAGTAAGATCCCTCAGAGAAGATGAGGTTGATAGGTCTCGGGTGGACGCATGGCAACATGTGGAGCTGAGAGATACTAATCGATCGAGGGCTTAACCAAAAGCAAGTCGTCTTTTCTCTAAGACATGATGTCATATCAGTCCCGTTATCCAGTTTTGAAAGGTCGATAAGACCTTGATATGTTCAGTGACAATCGCGGAGAGGTCACACCCGTTCCCATGCCGAACACGGTAGTTAAGCTCTCCAGCGCCGATGATAGTTGGGGGCTCTCCCCCTGTGAAAGTAGGACGTCGCTGAGCGACTAAGGACATTCTCTTATGAGAGTGTCTTTTTTGTATGTATAGAAGGATGCGCTGAAACGAGGGATTGGAAGGACAAGCAGGTCGAGGAAGCAAGAGAGGGAAGCGCGGAGTGCCCTATGGGCATGAGCACTGGACGAACGTAGGTGACAAAGAGATGCGCCGTTCAGCCAATCCCACAGAGCGCCGAAGATAGTTGGAGGCGTCCCCCTGTGAAAGTAGGACGTCGCTGAGCGACTAAGGACATTCTCTTATGAGAGTGTCTTTTTTGTATGTATAGAAGGATGCGCTGAAACGAGGGATTGGAAGGACAAGCAGGTCGAGGAAGCAAGAGAGGGAAGCGCGGAGTGCCCTATGGGCATGAGCACTGGACGAACGTAGGTGACAAAGAGATGCGCCGTTCAGCCAATCCCACAGAGCGCCGAAGATAGTTGGAGGCGTCCCCCTGTGAAAGTAGGACGTCGCTGAGCGACTAAGGACATTCTCTTATGAGAGTGTCTTTTTTGTATGTATAGAAGGATGCGCTGAAACGAGGGATTGGAAGGACAAGCAGGTCGAGGAAGCAAGAGAGGGAAGCGCGGAGTGCCCTATGGGCATGAGCACTGGACGAACGTAGGTGACAAAGAGATGCGCCGTTCAGCCAATCCCACAGAGCGCCGAAGATAGTTGGAGGCGTCCCCCTGTGAAAGTAGGACGTCGCTGAGCGACTAAGGACATTCTCTTATGAGAGTGTCTTTTTTGTATGTATAGAAGGATGCGCTGAAACGAGGGATTGGAAGGACAAGCAGGTCGAGGAAGCAAGAGAGGGAAGCGCGGAGTGCCCTATGGGCATGAGCACTGGACGAACGTAGGTGACAAAGAGATGCGCCGTTCAGCCAATCCCACAGAGCGCCGAAGATAGTTGGAGGCGTCCCCTGTGAAAGTAGGACGTCGCTGAGCGAACTAAGGACATTCTCTTATGAGGATGTCTTTTTTTATCACAGATAACCGTCCGTAAACCTCACGGCTCAAAATAGAGGGCAGAGCTAAAGCTAATTTAGGCGGGAGATAGCGGGACACGCACGTCTTGATTCACTCAACTACATCAGTGGGAGAAGAGCGAAAACTCGCACTAGTTGAAGGTTTATTTTACTATTGGGAAATACAGGAACTTATTAATCGAAGAACGTAAGTCTATTACACGTTAAAGCAGTATTATTATAAGTATTTGGGCGAAAAATAGATGTAGAAGTAAGCTAAGGCTTTTATAATTTGTAAACTTAGTCATAGTCAATGTTGCTAATACTTATTAAGGTATGCGAAAATGTAAGACGGAAAAGGTTTACTAATTTTCTAAAAAGGGAAAAAATCCCTGAGCATTTATTTCTAAGGAGGAATTGAATTTGGATCAATGGTTTGCGACAGATACATGGTTAGGAGATTTAATAAGTATAGGTAATAATTTACTCTGGACTTATATATTAATTGGATTTCTCCTTTTATTAGGTCTTTATTTAACTGTAAAAACAAATTTCGTACAGTTTCGTATGCTGCCTGATATGTTTAAAGAGTTAATAAAAGGAACAGATCGAACGGCGTTTAAGGAAAGAAAGGGAACATCCCCCTTTCAAGCGTTTGCTATAAGTACTGCGGCACGAGTCGGTACTGGTAACTTAGCTGGGGTAGCCCTTGCAATTTCAGTTGGTGGTCCAGGCGCTATATTTTGGATGTGGGTAGTGGCCTTAGTAGGGGCAGCTACAGGCTTTATTGAAAGTACACTAGCGCAAATTTATAAAGTGAAAGATAAAGACGGTTTTAGAGGTGGACCAGCCTATTATATGGAAAAGGGGTTAGGTTCACGTGGTATGGGATTAGTATTTGCTGTCCTCATTGTCCTTTGTTTTGGATTAATTTTCAATGGTGTACAAACACATACGATTTCAGATGCCTTTGTTGGAGCGTACAATATTCCTGCCGGCCTTGTGGGTGTTGTTATTGCTGTGATGATGGCCTTCATTATCTTCGGTGGTGTCAGACGGATTGCCGTAGTAGCAGAAGTGATTGTTCCTGTATTTGCTCTTACATATATTGTTGTAGCACTTATCATTATGGTTATGAACTTCACAGAAATTCCTGCAGTCTTTGCGCTTATTTTTAACAATGCATTTGGCATTGAAGAAGTAGTTGGTGGTGGACTTGGTGCTGTTATTATGAATGGGGTGCAGCGTGGTTTATTTTCCAATGAAGCAGGGATGGGGAGTGCGCCGAATGCAGCGGCCACTGTGTATGTAAAGCACCCTGTGAAACAAGGTCTCATTCAATCGTTAAGTGTCTTAATAGATACGCTAATTATTTGTAGTGCCACTGCTTTTATTGTTTTACTGACAGATGTTTATACAGTGGGTGAAATGGAAGGTATTCAATTGACTCAGCAAGCATTGGCTCATCATATGGGTGATTGGGCGACTATTTTTGTAACAGTGGCTATCTTTTTCTTTGCGTTTAGTTCTTTGTTAGGGAATTATTATTATGGTGAAGCAAACATTGGCTTTATTTCAGAAAAACCCATCTACCTCACGTTATTTCGTTTAGCCTTTCTTGCTATGGTTGTCATAGGGGCAACAAGCGATCTAGCTATCATTTGGGAAATGGCAGACTTATTTATGGGTCTCATGGCTGTTGTGAATTTAGTTGCCGTCTTACTATTAGGAAAAATAGCGATAAGTGCGTTAAAGGATTTTCAACAACAACGTAAAGCCGGAATTGATCCTGTATTTTATCGTAATAGCATTAAAGGGCTTAAGAATGTGGAGAGCTGGGAAACGAAAGAAGAGGAAAAATAAAACGTATAAAGGGGCGTATTTCGTCCCTTTATTTCATCACATAGGTTTAAGGATATCCTGCGCTGTAAAAACGTTGAAAAGCGCCCTCATGCTCCACCAGAAGCGTGTTTGTATGAGATTTGGCTCACTAGCCTTTGGTCATTCATGTCATCGTATAATGACAGGCACTTTCAATCTCTCCTCATCTAATAGCTAGGCAAAGTCAAAGTAAAACGCTTTTTCTTTTAATAGAAACAGGGTGACACATTATATTACAATATGTTAAAATTTATGTAAATATGGTATCTCGTGTCGGAATCACTATAACCTTAGCATCGGAGGGAGCCTATGGCTTTTTTTGATTATAATGAAACGATAAGTGTGTTAGAGGCCATTGGTGAAAACGTATTTATCGTAGATGCAGAGTTAGATATCGTGTGGATTAACCAATACGCGACACAACTGATTACTAAATTGAACAGATATCTTCCAGTAGATTCAAAGGAAGACATGATTGGAAAAAACATTGCAATGTTTCATGCTGAAGAAGAGGCAGATCCTAAAAAAGTGTTAAGTGAAGGCCCATTTCCTTATAAAAAACAAATTAATTTATTCAATCAATATACAGCTAATATTGTTATTAATCCATTGTATAAAAACGATAAGATAAATGGTTACGTGTTAACGTGGAAAGATGTTACTTCATATGAAAAAAAGTTAATGGATATTAAAGATGCTATGAATGAATCGACCATTTTAACTATCGTTAATAAAAAGGGCAAAATTGCTTATGTTAATGAGAAATTTACCGAGCTGTCAAAGTATAGTAAAGACGAATTAATAGGACAAGATTACTGGGTGCTCAATGCAGATTATTCGGAGAATTTTTACAACGAACTTATCAAATGTATTACTGATGGGGAAATTTGGAAAGGTGAAGTGAAGCAGTTGGATAAAGAAGGAGCAGAATTTTGGGTTCACTCCACTGTTGTTCCTTTTAGGGAAGAAGAACAGCCATATCTCTATGTGGCTATTCAGCAGGATATTACAGCGAGAAAGCGAGCAGAAGAGTTACTAAACAAATCTGAAAAGCTCTCTGTGTTGGGGGAATTAGCTGCGGGGGTCGCACACGAAATTCGTAATCCTCTTACGACCATTAAGGGATTCACACAACTCCTTTCAACGAAAGATATGTATAAACAAATCATGTTAGATGAGATAGAACGCATTAATATGATTGTAAATGAATTTATGATGCTTGCAAAACCACATGCTGTAAGCTATGTTCCTGTAAATATTAATGAAATCATTCGTTATGCTATTCACTTTTTAGAAGCAGAAGCTCATTTAAGAGGAATCAATTTTCAGTTCCTACATGGAGATGAACCTGTTTATATTAAAGGTGATGACAATCAGCTAAAACAAGTATTTTTGAACATTTTTAAAAATGCTATTGAGGCTATGCCTGACGGTGGAAATATCTTTATCAACATTCGTAATGAAGAAGATAAAGTTAGAATTTCTATTAGGGATGAAGGAGTCGGACTAACGGCAGAAGAGCTAAAAAAGCTAGGAGAACCTTTTTATTCACTAAAAAAGCAAGGAACAGGACTCGGCTTAATGATGACGTTTAAAATTATAGAAAATCATGAAGGACATTATGATGTATCTAGTAGTAAAAATAAAGGAACAACGTTTTATTTAACCTTTCCAATTTATTTCATGAGGGCGTAACAGAGATTTGTAAATACGCCATCGTTTAATTAGAACAACGAAACACCGGAACCTATAATGGCCCGGTGTTTCGTCATGCTATGAGAAGGGGGATCACATACCATATGATGAAAGAGGTCTGAATCTTATAGTTTTACTATAGAGCATCATTGTTAAGCTAGCTTGAGTAAATTGTAAATATATTATGAAGAGTGACAAGTAGAAAGTGAATCATTTACTAGCAAAGTGATTTTGTGTTAATTGGATTTGGACATCATAAGGAATCATTTAGAGAAAATAAAAATGAGATGAAAACGCACTCTTCCTTTTATGACTAGGATCTTACATATACTCATACTTTTCTAAAGAACAATCTATGATTCAAAAAGTGACTAGAATAGGGTATGATGAATGGAAGATTGTAATTGAAAGGTGTTGACGTGACGTGCGATTTCAAACGAAAAATGTTCACTTTCCTGAAAAAATGGAAACACATGAAGTAAGTAAAACGAAGCCAATCTATCAAACGACAGCATTTTCTTTTCAAGATTTAGATGATATGGAGAGCTTCTATGAAGGTAATAAGTCTTATTTATATACAAGAATGGGAAACCCAAATACAGATGATTTAGCAAAAGGAGTAGCTGATCTTGAAGGGGCAGAAATGGGTGTGACGTCATCATCAGGCTTATCAGCTATTTTGGCGGGTGTTTTAGCAGTTGCTAAATCAGGTGACCACATTGTGGCAACAGAAGACTTATATGGAGGGACATATCAGCTCTTCTCTCATGAATTAAAGGAATTCGGTATAGAAGTAAGCTTTGTAGATTGTTCTAATCGTGAAGCTATTGAAGAAGAGATAAAAGGAAACACGGTTCTCCTATATACAGAATCGATTACGAACCCCCTTTTACGTGTAGAAGATTTAGAAGGTATTGTTAAGATAGCAGCTGTTCATAATATTAAAACGATGGTAGATAATACGTTTGCAACACCGTACTTGATTCGTCCACACGAAGTTGGGGCGGATATGGTCGTACACAGTGCCACTAAGTATATCGGAGGGCATAGTGATGTATCGGCAGGAGTACTCACTGGATCTAAGGAATTGATGGCCAGAGCGAAAAGTAAGATATCAACGTTGGGAAGTAATTTAGGACCTTTTGACGGGTGGTTAGGAACACGAGGATTAAAGACATTAAGTCTGAGAATGGAGCGTCAATGTGCCAATGCTCAAAAGTTAGCTGATGCTTTAAAGGGTCTTTCAGCTGTTAAGAAGGTATTCTATCCACAAGCGGCGGCTCCAAACGGCAACGGAGCTATCGTCACGATTGAGTTAACAGATGATCAGGACATTTTTATATTCTCTAAAAAATTACAATGGATAAAAATTGTGCCAACGCTAGCTGGTGTGGAGACGTCTATTTCTTATCCTGTAGGAACCTCACATCGCCCTCTCCCTAAAGAGATGAGAGAGAAGCTTGGTGTGACAGATAAAATGATTCGAATTTCCGTTGGAATAGAGGATGCAGAAGACATTATCGATGTCTTTAAAAATGCTTTAGCTTAAAAGGAGGGGGAACCCTCCTTTTTTTGTACGTTGTTTGATATAATGGAGAACGGAAAAATAGAGGGAAGAGTTTATGAAGGGATTCTTTCAAGGCAGGTGATAAACATGGCAGATGAGTTCGAGTGGATCAAATCGATAGCACCGGTTAAGCACTTTAATGACAATGTACAAGTAGGCATTGGTGATGATGCAGCAATCGTTGCTAATGATAGTAACTATGAAACAATTGTTACCGTTGATACGATGGTCGAAGACATTCATTTTAAAAGGACGACGATGCTGTTACAGGCAATCGGTCATAAAGCGTTAACTGCTAATTTAAGTGATATAGCCGCTATGGGTGGGGTGCCGCGTTATTATCTTGTATCTATTGCTGTGCCTAAACACGGCTGGTCTCAGCAGGAGATAACGGAGATTTATGATGGCCTCCATGCATTGGCTGAAAAATGGCATGTTGATTTGATCGGCGGCGATACGGTATCAACCTCTGAGAAGCTTGTCTTGACAGTGACTGTTATTGGGACGATTGAAAGTGGTCGGCGATTACTTAGAGCGAATGCTAAAGAAGGTGATGTCGTGTTTATGACTGGGCCTGTTGGCATGGCTGCTTATGGATTAACGGAGCTCCTTGATAAAGGCTTAAAAGCTAATGAAATTACGAGTATTTCGCCTTTCATAACCGCCCATCAATATCCAGAACCACAAATTAAAGCAGGCCGGTTGTTAGCGGAATCAAAGATGCGTATAGCATTAAATGATATAAGTGATGGCTTGGCACATGAAGCGAAAGAGATTGCAGAAGCTAGCGGTGTAAATGTCACGATCGATTGGGATAAGCTGCCACTCAGGAAGCAGATGATCAAGCATTCGCTAGAAAAGCAAATGGACTGGGTTTTATACGGCGGTGAAGACTTTCAGCTAATAGGGACTGTCTCGCAGGAAAACAGTAGGAAACTGGCGAATATGTTTAAAACAAATGGCTTATTCTTTCATCTAATAGGCAACGTCGAAAAAGGTGAAGGCCGAGTCTATATCCACCATAACGGAAAAAAAGAACCCACCCAAAAAGCAGGCTACCACCATTTTTAAAGTATACTCACCGATTTGCAAGCCCCAAAAAGGTGCCGACAGAGGTGAAATAGCCCTTAGACGGACAGACAAAATGGGAAAGCTCTGTCCGCTAAAGTATACTCACCGATTGGCAAGTCAAAAGGCGCAGACAAAGTCTAGGTTGCCGCTTTTAATATGTGGCTATAAAGGTAATGGATAAGGCCGAGGTGTGATAAGTGATATAATCGGCTACAATTAAAATAGGAAAACTTTGTGGTTTGGATCAAACTGACATAAAGTTTCGTCATGAACTCAGGAGTGCGTACTATGAATCAGGAATGGACAATCATAACCAAGTCACCAGATGAGACAGCTGAGTTAGCTGAACGTCTCGGGACGCTTTTAAAGGAAAACGATGTGATCACACTAGAAGGTGATTTAGGTGCCGGTAAAACGACTTTCACAAAAGCGATGGCGACAGGCCTCGGGGTCACGCGGAATGTCAACAGCCCGACGTTTACAATTATGAAAGAGTATAAAGGAAGACTACCATTTTATCATATGGATGCTTATCGTATTGATGATGAATTAGAAGATTTCGGGTTGGAAGACTATTTCGAAGGTGGAGGCGTCACCGTGGTGGAATGGGCCTCTAGGATAGATGATCAACTCCCACCAGATCGGTTAGAGATTCAAATCTCTTATTTAGGAAACACAGAACGCCGCTTTCACATAAAAGCTCGCGGAGCACGTTACTTCACATTAGGAAAGGAGCTGGTTAGTAAATGAATGTGTTAGCGATTGATACAGCCACTTATGTGATGGGAGTCGCTTTGATGAGAGACGGAGAACCTCTAGGTGAAATCGTCACCCATCAGAAAAAGAATCACTCAATTAGGCTTATGCCAGCCATTCAAACCCTTTTTAAGGAAACAGAGATGTCTCCCGAGGATTTAGATAGAATCGTGGTCTCCCAAGGGCCAGGTTCGTATACTGGCGTTAGAATAGGCGTAACAACAGCTAAAACGCTGGCATGGTCGCTTAAAATCCCAATAGTAGGTGTCTCAAGTATGGCGATGCTTGCCGGAAACGGACGTTATTTTAATGGCCTTATTTCACCATTTTTCGATGCTAGAAGAGGTCAAGTTTTTACGGGATTGTATCAAAACCAAGGAGACTCATTCAAAGAAATAGAATCAGATCGCATCACAATGCATCACGACTGGCTTCATTCCATAAAAGAACGGGACGAATCCATTCTTTTTCTAAGTCCAGATATGGATAAGCATACTGATGATATCCATCATATATTAGGCGAACAAGCTGTGTTTGCCAGTCCAATACATTGTCTGCCCCGACCATTTGAACTAGCGTTAGCTGGTATGACCTTGCCTGTAGAGGAGAATACCCATGCTTTTTCCCCTCGCTATCACAGGTTAGCTGAAGCTGAGGTTAAGTGGTTGGAAGCGAATAAAGAGAAGTGACAGGGGAAGCGGAGAAGCTTATGGAAGAAGTAGTTCGAATTCGTCTGATGGATGAAAATGACTTAGATGATGTGACAAAACTTGAGAAGTTGTCCTTTGCCACCCCTTGGAGTAGGGAAGCTTTTTTCAAGGAAATGACCAAAAATCAATTTGCTTATTATCTTGTCGTGGAATTGAATAAAAAGATCATCGGGTATTGTGGATTATGGGTCATTATTGATGAATCCCACATTACAAACATTGCAATCCATCCTTCTTATCGAAGAAAAGGCATTGGGGATTATCTTTTCCGTGGAGCGATGGAGATGGCCAAAACACTTGGGGCAAGAAAAATGACGTTAGAAGTACGTGTGTCAAATACGACTGCTCAAGCGTTGTATAAAAAATATGGATTCCGTGAAGGCGGCATCAGGAAACAATATTATACGGATAATCAGGAGGATGCTCTTGTCATGTGGGTGGAATTATTATGAGTTATAAATCGAATACCTTGATACTAGGAATTGAAACAAGCTGTGATGAAACATCTGCCGCGGTTGTTAAAAATGGCAGAGAGGTGTTAAGTAATATCGTGTCATCACAAATAGATAGTCACAAACGTTTTGGGGGTGTTGTACCTGAAATTGCCTCTCGTCATCATGTGGAGCAAGTGACATACATTGTGGAAGAAGCATTGGAGACAGCAGGGATTACACCGGAGGAGCTGGATGGCATTGCTGTGACAGAAGGGCCAGGTCTTGTAGGAGCGCTCCTAATAGGGGTGAATGCAGCTAAAGCGCTCGCTTTTGCTTGGAATAAGCCCCTCGTGGCTGTCCATCATATAGCAGGTCACATTTACGCAAATCATATTGTTGACGAGTTGACCTTTCCATTAATTTCTCTCGTCGTATCTGGTGGTCACACAGAATTAATTTACATGAAAGACCATGTATCTTATGAAGTCATTGGTGAAACGAGAGATGATGCGGTCGGAGAAGCATATGATAAGGTGGCTCGAACATTAGGTCTCCCTTATCCTGGGGGACCCCATATCGATCGTCTTGCACAAACCGGTGAGCCCGTTATCAATTTGCCGCGAGCTTGGCTTGAAGAAGGATCATACGACTTCAGCTTCAGCGGTTTAAAATCAGCTGTTATTAACACGCTGCACAATGCTAAACAACGAGGTGAGAGTTGGTCGAATGAAGATATTGCCGCCAGCTTTCAAGCGAGTGTCGTGGATGTACTTGTGACAAAAACGCTAAAAGCAGTAGAAGAGAAAGGTGTTCAACGACTCGTACTTGCTGGGGGTGTAGCCGCTAATAAAGGTCTAAGAGAGGCACTGACAGCAGCTTGTGAGAAAGTAGGAATCACATTAACCATTCCTCCTATTGCATTATGCACCGATAATGCTGCAATGATAGCAGCAGCAGGGACGTTTTTATTTAATAAAGGATGTTTAGCAGATGAGCGGTTGAATGGTCAAGCAGGATTAAAGCTTGAATAAAGGATTGTGGATAATTTAAGCACTGTGGGTTGATGGCTAGTAACGCCTCGACATAAACAGTGCTTTTTTGCATGTGTCATGAGTTATATTATCGGGTAACAGTTAGGTAAGATACTGAATAACAAAGGCATCTCTCAAGCTAATAGAGGAGATACGAATATATGATCCTGTTAATAACACATTATCCACAGTTTGTGGATAATGTGTATAACTTAATAAAAAGTTGTCATATAAAGTCGAGTGATGTTAATAATAAAAAATGTGGATAACTTGATTTTTATGTGTATAACATGCAAAAATAAAGAGATATAGGTGGTTTACTTGTGGATGAACCTGTGAATAGTGTGGATATGTCAGAAAATAATGACGTTTTCCAGTGAACTTTTAAGACACTTGCCGTGTTATTACAGAACGGCTGCTAAAGTCCTGATTTACTCAACTATCATCGGTGGGAAGAGAACGAAAACCTCGATTGAAGGTTCGTTTTATCTTACTTGTCCACAGGATATATAGAAGAACAGGTCATTCATCAGTTATTATTATGCACCAACGTGTAAAACGACACCGCGAAATCTGATTCCGCGGTGTTGTTTTATCCCACTCTTAAGGGGCAGTAAAACCCCCACCTCAAAACTTAAGAAGATCGAAACGTTTAGGTGGGGGATAAACTGCCCCTAAAGGTCCGATAAGTTAAACTAACAATCAGTGGGGGATGAAGGAAAACTCCCACTGATTGAAGCTTAGCTTTATAATTCTTCTTCATCTAGCTGTAACGTTTCCCATTCTTCCATTAATTCTTCAAGACTACGTTTCCCTGTTTCTAATTGCTGGTGAAGATCTGCCACTTTTTCATGATCCTGAAAAATGGCCGGATCACAAAGCGTTTCTTCTAATTCACTGATTGTAAGCTCATGTTCTTCGATCGCCTGTTCTACTTTTTCAATACGACGCTGCCGTTGACGAGCTACTTTTTGCTGCTCTTTGCTTTTAGCATAGTCGGCTTTAGCTGTTTTATCACTGGCGTTAGAGGAGGAGTGATTAACAGGTGTTTCACTTTCCTTGAGTCGCTGCAGTTCTGCCTGCTCAGCTTTTTTAGTCGCGTAATAATCATAATCACCTAAGTAACTCGTCATCCCTGTTTGAGATAATTCAGCTACCCTTGTGGCCATGCGGTTAACAAAATAACGATCATGGGAGACGAAGAGTAATGTCCCTGGATACTCAATAAGTGCGTTTTCTAATACTTCTTTACTGTCTAAATCTAAGTGATTAGTAGGTTCATCAAGGATGAGCAAGTTTGCCTTTTGCATCATTAATTTGGCTAACGCCAATCGTGCCTTTTCACCACCACTTAGATCGTAAACGATTTTTAAAACGTCTTCACCGCTGAAAAGGAAGTTCCCAAGCACAGTTCGTATATCTTTTTCATTCGTGTCTGGATAGTCATCCCAGAGCTCTTGAAGGACCGTTTTATTCGAGCTGAGTGCTGCCTGTTCCTGGTCATAATAACCGATAGTGACATTACTGCCATAAGTAATATTTCCGTTCAATGGCTTATGTTTCCCTGCAATAGCTTTTATGAGCGTTGATTTCCCAATTCCATTTGGCCCAATAAGGGCGAGGCTTTCCCCTCGAGTAAGCCTTAGATTTGCCTGCTTAAACAGAACATGTCCATCATAACCTAACCTGAGATCGTCAATTGTAAGCACGTCATTTCCACTCTGCTTTTGGATATCAAAATGAAAATTGGCTGAATGATCATCTGATTTAGGTCTATCCATCACCGTCATACGTTCTAACTGTTTGCGCCGGCTTTTCGCACGATTACTAGTAGAGGCGCGGGCAAGGTTTTTTTGCACGAATTCTTCAAGTCGCTTCATCTCGTCCTGTTGTTTTTCATAAAGCTTCATTTCTTGCTCTAATCGAGCGGCTTTTTGCTCTAAATACTTCGAATAATTACCGGTATATTTAACTGTTTGATGAAAGGATAGCTCATAGACATAATCCACAACTTTGTCTAAAAAATAGCGATCGTGTGAGACGATTAACACTGCCCCATCATAACCAGATAAATACTGTTCAAGCCATGTTAAAGTGGCAATGTCCAAATGGTTTGTAGGTTCGTCCAAAATGAGTAAATCAGGCTTTGATAAAAGCAATTTACCGAGTGAAAGTCGGGTTTTTTGCCCACCACTTAACGATGAGATGGGCGTATTATAATCAAAATGGTCAAAATTTAACCCTGATAAAATACTTCGCGTATCAGCCTCGTATTGAAAGCCACCTTTATCTTTAAAGTCTTGCTGTAGCTGATCATATTCTTGAAGAATTTTAACATGATCTTTTTGAGAAGGATCACTCATCTTTTCTTCAAGTGTTCGCAAAGATGCTTCCATTTTCCGAAGTGGCTCAAAAATGGTCATCATTTCGTCCCATATACTTTTCTCTGTATGGAGACCGCTATTTTGTGCTAAATAACCAATACTGACATCCTTAGGTTTAACAATTTGTCCTGAGTCGTGCGATAACTCACCGGTTAGAATTTTCAGAAGCGTTGACTTACCGGCCCCGTTTCTACCTACGAGGGCGATACGTTCCCGACTTTTTATTTCTAATTTTACATCGGAGAGTATTTTCTCTGTACCGAATGACTTTGACAATTGTGTACATTGTAATAAAATCATCACTGTAACCTCACAATTCAATTTCCGTACCGTTCACAAGCTAAGTGTACATGAGAGAAAAGGTTTATCGCAAGACTTGCATGCTTTATTATGCAGATTGTGAAAAAATAGTGTACAATAGAAGTGGAAAAAAGGGGGATAAATATGGGAGACTTCACACACTTTAATGAACAAGGACGGGCACGTATGGTGGATATTACCGATAAACAGAAAACAGCCCGAACAGCAGTGGCCGAAACAAGTATTTTCGTCACAAAAGAAATCTATGAAAATATCCAACAGGGGACGATGGCTAAAGGGGATGTTCTCAGTGTGGCGCAAGTTGCAGGGATTATGGCTGCTAAGAATACATCCCAGTTAATTCCAATGTGTCATCCGTTAGCACTGTCTGGAGTCGATATTCGTTTCGATTGGAATGTGAATGCTGATGCATACCAATTAATAATTAAAGCGTCAGTTAAGACAAAAGGGAATACAGGAGTAGAAATGGAAGCGCTAACATCAGCTACTGCGACTGCGTTGACTATATATGATATGTGCAAAGCAGTGGATAAAGGGATGGTCATTGGTGAGACATTTCTCGTGGAGAAAACGGGTGGAAAAAATGGGGACTTTAGACGATAACATACTTAACTTAATGAATGCATTTTAATACTTAGTTGGTTAGCCAAGGTAGCTACTATATTTAAGAATGGAGGCGGAGAAGTTATGGATCTAGATCAAGCAAAAATTCCTCAGGCAACAGCAAAACGATTGCCATTGTACTATCGATTTTTAGAAGGCTTACAAGCGTCAGGTAAACACCGCGTCTCATCTTCAGAATTAAGTGAAGCGGTAAAGGTAGATTCAGCCACAATACGTAGGGATTTTTCCTATTTTGGTGCTCTCGGCAAAAAAGGCTACGGGTATAACGTGAATTATCTATTATCTTTTTTCAGAAAAACGCTTGACCAAGATGAATTGACGAAGGTGACACTCGTTGGGGTTGGTAATTTAGGAACGGCTTTTTTAAATTATAATTTTAGCAAAAGCAATAATACAAAAATTGATATGGCATTTGATGTAGCAGCAGATAAGGTTGGGAAAGAAATAGGTGGTGTACCTGTCTATCATCTGGATGAATTTAAAGAGCGTGTGGCGGAAAGCAGTGTGGAAGTGGTCATTTTGACTGTGCCATCTCAAGCGGCACAACCTATCGCTGATGACTTAGTAAAAGCAGGTATTAAAGGGATTTTGAATTTTACGCCTGCGAGACTCTCGGTTCCGTCTGACGTGCGTGTTCATCATATTGATCTGTCAGTGGAACTTCAATCCCTCATCTATTTCTTAAAGCACTATCCTTTATAAAAAGAATTATTGAGACTTAAAAATATACGATATAAAACTGGTTCGTGTTAAAAGCTGCCTTATAATGGGCAGCTTTTAACATTGATAGAGGAGAAAAATGCTCATTAGAGAAGATCTAGTACCTAGATGAATGTTACACGCCTGCGGGTAATTTGGGCAGGCCACCAGTGCCTGAATGACGCAAGGCTCGTAAGACAAAGAATGGATGAATGAACGCTGTAAAGAAGACTGTTGTTAAAATGAGTGAACGAACATACTAGCACAGGAATAATTAAAAGTCGTCAATGAGTAACGAGCCATCCACTGCAGACATGATCAATACGTAGGCAGCCTATAGGAACGGGGCAGTCTGTAGCCGAAGACCAATGTGATAAAACATTTTTTACAGCTGTATTTCGTATGGTGAAATAGGGTCAAATAGATATAAATGCATTTTCAATCTTATATTAATAAACTCATGGTATAGTAGAAACAGATTACTATTTCGTGAACCGAAGGAAAGAAGGCTGTTTTATTTATGGCAAAAATCTCGCAGAAATGGCTCGTCGTCATAACCGTTTTATTAGGCACTTTTACAATTATTTTAAATAATAGTATGTTAAATCCCGCAGTTCCCCATTTAATGACTGTGTTTGAGGCTGATGCGGTCGCTGCGGGCTGGGTCATTACGATTTTTATGGTCACTATGGGAATGATTATGCCGCTGACCGGTTTTTTAGGTGACAAATGTGGTAAGAAGCAGCTTTACATGGCTGGGCTCGTAGTGTTTTTACTTGGATCATTGCTAGGTTCACTTTCTTGGAATTTACCCTCATTAATTGCTTTTAGAGGTCTGCAAGGCATAGGAGGCGGTGTTATGATGCCGCTCTCTCTAGCCCTTATCTTTGAGGTATTTCCTCGTGATGAGAGAGGACTAGCCACAGGTGTTTGGGGAGTGGCCGCCATGATGGCCCCAACCATTGGTCCAACATTAGGCGGTGTCATTATTGAACTTGGATCATGGCAATGGTTGTTTTTATGCAATATTCCTACAGGCCTGTTAGGATTAATTTTTTCTTATATGTATCTTCAAAAATCGGAAAAAATGTCAGGCATCCGTTTTGATAAATGGGGGTTTTTCACTGTAACACTTGGTGTTGGCTCGATTTTATTAGCACTTGGGAGGGTGTCTGAACTGGCGCATTTAACAGCCCCAGTGAATTTAATGCTTGTCGTGTTAGGTGTTATTGCAATTTATTGCTTCGTGAAAATAGAAAATCGCACGGAGCAACCATTATTAGATTTATCTATTATGCGTGTGCCTGCATATGCGTATAGTGTGTGGATTGCGATGATTAGCTCAATCAGTTTATTCGGAGGTATATTTTTAATACCCTTGCTTATTCAACACGTCTATGGTTATGGGGCGATAATGACAGGCGTGGTGTTTCTACCGGCTGCGCTCCTTACCGGGATATTTATGACAATTGGTGGGAAGCTCCTCGATCAGCACGGACCTGCTTTAGTTGTGACGCCCGGGCTTTGCATCGTTGCGATTGGAACAGCACTTCTCGGATTTATTGATATGGAAACAGCCATCTGGGTTGTCTTCTTATTGAATGCTGTGAGAGGGATTGGAATGGGATTAAGTACAATGCCAGCAACGACAGCAGGCATCAATGCGATCCCAGATAAGTTTGTTTCACGAGGTTCAGCGATGAATAATGTCTTACGTCAAATGAGCTCAGCATTAGGAATTGTCTTTGTATCAATTTATTTTGAGGTTCGCAGAAGCCAAGTGATGACCGTCAATGGCGGAAGTATAGAAGAGGCGAGCTTAACAGCTATTACGGAAGGGTTTCTTATCATAGCTGTTTTAGCGGTACTTTCCGTTCCAGCGGGATTCTTACTAGGACATGAGGTTAAAAAACAACGTAAAACAGAATTAGCGGAAACAGCCGAGTAATGTGAAATAACGAATTCTTGAAAATAATGACCACAACTCTTTTAATTTCTTAACAGTGTCATGAGCGCTGTCGCTTGGAAACTAACAAGGCATTTATTTTGTCCTTCTTATCATCAGTTATTGATAGAACAAGTTTTTCTTACAGCAAAAAAGCAGCCGAGATGGCTGCTTTTTTATGACATTATTTTTTCTTACTATGTCTTTGCCGAGCGGCAATAGCGAACATGCGAAACGCTAGAAAGTAATCAAACGCTGCAAAAGCCATTAAGAGAATGGTGATGGCATCCCATCCAGGTGATGCTTGAGCGGTTTGGATAGCAATCAGCAAAAACAGCGTTCCTAGAAAAAAGTAAAGGTAGCCTGAAAATCTAGGAGATCTCATAATAAAAATCCTCTCATAATCGCTTGAACGATCTGTACGATTGCCGCATGTTGTTCAATAATCTCTTGCATCTCGTCACCGAAAATGACTCGCACAATCATAACGGAAGAATTCACACCAACATGGGCTATAATAGGGACGATAATGCGCTTCGTTTTCCAATATAGATAAGCGAAGACAACCCCCATAGACGCATAAACGAGTAAATGTTCAAACTCCATATGCACGACGGCAAAGATTAAACCACTGGCAAGAGCTGAAATCCAGAAGCCGAAACGCGGATACAGGCTCCCGAAAATGACTTTTCTAAACACGAGCTCTTCCATAATTGGAACGAAAACGGCCACGACAATAATCATGAGTGGAACAGCATTTGCTATATCAACGATTACTTGCGTGTTTTCAGAGCCTACTTCCACACCGAAAAGGTTCGTTTCAATTAAAGCAGCGATCGTTTGCCCGGCGAAAGCCATGAAGATCCCTAAAATTGACCATATTACTGTTTCACTAGCTGTCGCTCTATTGTCCATGAATTCTCTTTGTGATTCTGTTTTTCGAGCGATCAAGGAAATAATGATGAAGCCGATTGTAAAGCAGACAACTACCGTCATCCCATACAACTCTGCTCCTCTAAAACCAGCCAGAGCTAAAAGTGGTTTGAACACCAAAGGGGACAGCTGTGTCAAAATAAAGACGATAATGATTAACCAATAATTTTTCTTCAACGTATATTCTCCTTTATACCTGTAATTCAATAAATGAAAAATGAATGTATCATTCCCCATTTTCATACGGTGCCGAGCACTTCATTCATGTATATGTATCACCTTATAGGCCATATAACTCCCTTATTGTATCATATCCGGGTGAAAAACCTGAAAATAAACGCTGTAACATAGGTATATTATGGAAGGTAAATGACTATCTTATATGACGTAACCATTCGTTGTTTTAATCTCAATAAAAGAGGGAATACTGTGAAGCGGCCTCAGGTTTAGCGTCGAAAAATGCGATAAAAAAATGCATTAAAATACTTGCAATCTGGGTGACAGTTGATTATTATAATAATTGTGTTAGCACTCAAAGCTACCGAGTGCTAATAAAATAACTAACTATGCATACTTAGATGTGCACAAATATTAAAGGAGGGTGTTTTCCTTGTTAAAACCATTAGGTGATCGTATCGTAATTGAATTGGTGGAGCAGGAGGAAAAAACAGCGAGTGGAATCGTACTTCCAGACTCTGCGAAAGAAAAGCCTCAAGAAGGTAAAATTGTTGCAGTCGGTTCAGGTGAAGTAAAAGATAACGGTGAACGTGTAGCACTTGAAGTTAAAGAAGGCGACTCTGTTATTTTCTCAAAATACGCAGGTACTGAAGTGAAATATGAAGGCAAGGAATATTTGATCCTTCGTGAAAGTGACGTTCTTGCTATCATCGGCTAATAACCGAAGAGACGACAATATCACAGCGACCGGATGACCGGTCACCCTTTTTATAAATCGAAACTACATATTTAACAGGAGGTTGATTTAGCATGGCAAAAGAAATTAAATTCCGTGAAGATGCACGACGTTCAATGTTACGTGGTGTAGACCGTTTAGCTGATACTGTTAAAGTAACATTAGGACCAAAAGGACGTAACGTTGTTCTTGAGAAAAAATTTGGTGCACCACTAATCACAAATGACGGTGTGACAATCGCAAAAGAAATCGAACTTGAAGATAACTTCGAAAACATGGGTGCCCAGCTCGTATCAGAAGTTGCAAGTAAAACAAATGACATCGCTGGTGACGGTACGACAACTGCAACAGTTCTCGCTCAAGCGATGATCACTGAAGGACTGAAAAACGTTACTTCTGGTGCAAACCCAATGGTCATTCGTAAAGGGATCGAAAAAGCTACAACAGCAGCTGTAGAAGAGCTTAAGAAAATTTCTAAGCCAATCGAAAGCAAAGAATCTATTTCACAAGTAGCAGCTATCTCTGCCGCTGACGATGAAGTAGGTCAATTAATTGCAGAGGCAATGGAGCGCGTTGGAAACGATGGTGTTATTACGGTTGAAGAATCTAAAGGATTCTCTACTGAGCTTGAAGTCGTAGAAGGTATGCAGTTCGACCGTGGATATGCATCTCCATACATGGTAACAGACTCTGACAAAATGGAAGCTGTTCTTGAAGATCCATACATTTTAATTACTGACAAAAAAATCGGAAACATCCAAGAAGTATTACCTGTTCTTGAGCAAGTGGTACAACAAAGCAAGCCGATCCTGATTATCGCTGAAGATGTTGAAGGTGAAGCTCTTGCAACACTTGTTGTGAACAAACTTCGTGGTACTTTCAATGCAGTTGCCGTTAAAGCACCTGGATTTGGTGACCGTCGTAAAGCAATGCTTGAAGACATCGGAACACTAACTGGCGGTGAAGTGATTACTGAAGATTTAGGCTTAGACCTTAAATCTGCTAGCATCACTCAGCTAGGCCGTGCGTCTAAAGTTGTTGTGACAAAAGACAATACAACGATCGTTGACGGAAACGGAGATGCAGCTGAAATCTCTAACCGTGTTAACCAAATCAAAGCGCAAATCGAAGAAACAACTTCTGACTTCGATAAAGAAAAGCTTCAAGAGCGCCTAGCTAAACTAGCTGGCGGTGTAGCTGTCGTAAAAGTTGGTGCAGCTACTGAAACTGAAATGAAAGAGCGTAAACTTCGTATTGAAGACGCCCTTAACTCAACTCGTGCAGCGGTTGAAGAAGGTATCGTTGCTGGTGGTGGTACGGCCCTCGTTAACGTCCTTGACGCTGTCCGCAGTATTAAAGTTGAAGGTGACGAAGCAACAGGTGTTAACATCGTTCTTCGTGCCCTCGAAGAGCCAGTTCGTCAAATCTCTGAAAACGCTGGACTTGAAGGCTCTATCATCGTTGAGCGCCTAAAAGGTGAAAAAGTCGGCATCGGCTTTAACGCAGCTACTGGCGAATACGTTGATATGGTTGAAGCAGGAATCGTTGACCCAACGAAAGTAACACGCTCTGCCCTTCAAAATGCAAGCTCTGTATCCGCTATGTTCCTAACAACAGAAGCTGTTGTTGCTGACCTTCCAGAAGAAGACGGCGCCGCCGGCGGCGGAATGCCTGACATGGGCGGCATGGGAGGCATGGGTGGAATGGGCGGCATGATGTAAAACATTTCGCCAAACCCCTTATATGACTGAGTTTGTAGAGGTTTAGCAAGTCGTTTTTTGCAAAAACCTCACATTTACCTCACATAATTTTAAAATTTATTTCTGATAGGCGTTTTCGTACAAAGTTTTTACTTTGGCGTTAGCGTCCTTTTTCATTTTATTTATGCTCTCTTATATCATTTAAGCATAGCGAGGTCGTCCGTACTTTCTAACGGCAAACCAACTTACAAGTAGATATGATTGCGGGTAAACCGACGTTTTAGGTGTTGTTTAAGTAATAAAAAGAGCAGGGGGTTTAATAGCCCCTGCAACCTTTCATCTCATCATAAAATTATTTTAGTTTAGTTATCTGATTTGAGAGATAAACCCCTTGGTAGTGGACTCTACCTTTTTCATCGACAAACTCAACTTCATAGGCTGTGTTAGGTTCATCATAAACCATTATTATAGTGCCAATGTCCCCTTTTTTAATCTCCTCGTTAGGGGCATCTTCTAAAACCTTAACAGTCTCATATACTTCAAAATTTTCAAAACTCATTTTTTTCCACCTACTTTACAAATAGTGTAGTCATTTCAGGTGTATCTGAACCACTCTTTATAATCCATCCTGTTCTAACTGTGGCTGTTTTACCATTTGGCCCATTTATTAATAAATCAACAGTGTATCTTTGACCGTATTGGTCTGCTTTCCCTAATGTAGCAGGGGTGTTAGCTAGATTTTTCTGAATTTGTTCCATTAGTTGATTAGCATTAGATTGATTATAACCTAAAGCACTCTCAAATACTTTTGCTTTATTCCCTCCAACTGGGTGATTAGGGTTTAAAGCATAATCAGTTAGCTTTCTAGGGTCTATTGTAGCTTTATTAAAATTGGGAATAGCATTATCTATACCCTTAACAACACTTGCACCATTATCGATACCTTTTGCCATATTTACAAGGTCATCGCCATGTTTTATGCCTCTGGCTCCATATTTAACACTGTCCGCGATAGGTCCGCCAATAACCCCAGCAGCAGCTAATGCTTGTTCCCAAGCTTCTAATTCACGTCCAGTAACCGGATCAAATCCAAATATAGCTTCAAATCCTGACTTTACATTACTGATACCAGGTGTAAAATCTGCAGCCATAGATATCCCTTCAGCCGGATTATCTTTAAAGAAATCTACTGTGCCTGTCGCCAAGTTCCCTACTGTTTCAAAAGTAGCCCTAAAACCACTGTAAGTTTCCAAGGCTGTTTTATCCAACCAACTCTCTTTTTTAGCCAATCTTTTGTGAGAGACAGTGGGACGATCGATACGGGTCCCTATCCTTTTTCCTTTTGGCCCCCTCTTCATAGATGTTACTTCGGAAGAGCGTTCTTCCAACACCTCTGTCAGCGTACCATGTGTGGGTAAATGCTGCAATTGATCGCTAGAGAAACCTTTAACACTTAGATGACCATTATCCATGGCCCCGTGCATCTCCATTACGTACTTACTTAATGTTCGCAAGGACTCCTTGATAGACTGTAACGAGGCTGTACCCATGTGATCGAATTGCAGCACTTTATCAACGGTTGCGTTAGCTTCTCTTTTGGCCACATGAATGGCCTGTTGGACATCACTATCATCAATAAGAGGGATAGAAATAATGTCTTGAATACTTCTTAGTGTATCATTCACCGAATCTGTTAATGCCATCGTCGTTTTACTGACGCGGTCGAGTCCATCTTGGACATCATTTTCAATAAACGCTTGATCGATGAAGCCACCTGATGCCGGTTCCACTATGTCTAAAGATTGTTTGATCTGCTAGAGCGTGTGCTCGTAATCATGCATGAACAGTCTAAAGAACTGAATGAATGGGATATGGCACGTGGCATAGAAATTACGAATAGCTTGACCGCCTTGGCCTCTAAACGCATCTTCTAAGTTAATGAAATTGTTAAGCGCCACTTCCACATCGCGCATTTGGTTTTCTTTCTCGTGTAGCGCCTGAATGGTGATATCAATCGCTTCATGAACCTTATCTACATCTAATTGCTTCATACTCATAGAATAGACGCTCACTTCCTATTAAATTATAAAACGAACCTTCAATCAGTGGGAGTTTTTGTTCTTCTCCCACTGATTGGTAGTTGAGTCAATCAGGACATTAGCGTCCGTTAGCTCCCACTTAAATAGATTTAGCTTTCCTCTCTATGTTGTGGTGGGAGGTTTACGGACGGTTATCTGTGATAAATTGAAAAAAGCGTGATAGACACGCTTCTATACATAATAATGGAAATGGATTTAAGGTTAAATAAGGAAATAGACGTATTTTTCAGAAGTTATAGGATGTGGCTGTAAATGAAAAGTCAGAAGGTATAGGTCCTTAGTCATTCATCTATGGACAAAATAAAAGACTAGCAGATCAATAGGCTAGTCATGATAGTCTCTCGGAGGCTTAAAGTCACTATTTCTCCCTCAACGCCACATCCTTTGTCTTACCCTTATCCCACCAAATGAGCTTCTTTTCTACAAGGGCATCTAGTACCTCGTCCAATTCTCTGGGCGTTTTGCCTGTAAATTTAAGCAAGTTGTTATATTTAGTGTGCTGGCCTTTTACATGGTTATGATTGAATATGATACGGTACACTTTACGTTCTGCGTCTGTCATGTTATCACCTCATCATTATTTTACTCAGATTGAGGGGCGAAAACAAGAACGTGCGTTCCTCTTTTATTGGGTTGGTTGGTTTTTTAAAACCAACGAAAAACTTACAATTAAAAAAAGAGGACATAAGTGCTTAAAAGAAATATCTAGAATAATAAACTTTAATTATCAATACTATAGGCTTTAAAAAGCTGTTGAAAAACATGAAAAGGCTATCGACTTATGGGCGGCATGATGTAAGGCTTTAAGCCTTCATCTTGAGAAATAGTTTAAGCTATTTTTCGTCCGTTTTATGAAGCTGTCTGTTGTATAAAAAGTTTATGTATTAAAGACTACTTCCTACAAAAAGGAGGTAGTCTTTTTTGAAAGATAAGAAAGTATAGATTTTACTGATCCCACCGGAGTCTCCGCCTTGCGTTCTTCAATCTAAGTATACTTGCGATAGTCTCTATTTGGATATTATGGTATTTTAAATTATATGGAGACGAACATACTTTGACAAAGATTCTTTGATCATCATAACAATTGGGATACCTTTGTAAAAAGGAGGAGCGGTAAGATCAGTATCATGAACAGCAGCTTCAGCAAATGCTTTCGAACCAGCATAATGCTCAGCCTTATTTACTTAGGCGGAAACGTAGATTTTTTCGCTTAAAAATGGCAATTTGAGATGTGGTGTCCCGTCGGTGGCGCATCTTTTCTTATACGCTTCCAAACCATAACGTAGACAACCACGTCGGTTTTGTAATGTGTTCACATAATTAAAGAAAGCGTCAAACAATCCCTGTGTGAATGACAGCTGGGGATGTTTGACGCTTTCTGAAAAAGTCTCTACTTGTGACTATGAAGGGATAACATGCATTTCTTTAGGAAAAGCGATGCCGACAGTTTGCCCTGGTTTTAAGATTTCTTTCTTGAATGGATTGTTATCATCAATCATGAATTTTTGGTTACCAACCTGGACGAAGTAACGGATGTAACTGCCGTGGTAAACGGTGTTAATAAGTTTTCCTTTTACGGCGCTGTTCTTCTTAATGCTTGCCATCTCCGGACGAAGAATGGCTAAGCCGTTTTCCAGATTGTTCTGAGTTGGTTCAATATTGAATTGAATGGATTGTTCTTCTGTTGAGCGGAAGATTTTTCGCTTACCTTCTTGTTCAAACACGCCTTTAATGATGTTGGCGTGTCCCACGAAATTCGCCACAAATTCATTTGCAGGGTACTGGTACACCTCAGATGGACTAGCAAGTTGCTGAACTTCTCCATCCTTCAAAACGAGGACGCGATCTGAAATACTCAGAGCTTCTTCCTGGTCATGAGTAACAAAAACAATGGTTAAGTTCAATTCTTCTTTTAGCCGGCGAATTTCATCTCTCATGATCATTCGTAAGTTGGCGTCCAGATTTGAGAGTGGTTCATCTAATAGAAGGACCTTTGGCTTCAGAACGAGGCAGCGGGCGATGGCTACTCTTTGTTGCTGTCCGCCGCTTAGTTCACTGGGCTTACGATCTTCATAACCTTCTAATTGCACTTGTGATAAAGCGTCTTTAATTAATTCTTCTTTTTCCTGTTTTGATTTCTTCAGAAGCTTGAGTCCATATTCAATATTCTGGTACACGGTCATATGGGGAAACAATGCATAGTTTTGAAAAACCATGCCAGTCATTCTTTTTTCTGGAGGCAAATGGTCAACAGATTCCCCATTAATAACGACTTCCCCTGAAGTTTGGGGATGAAAACCGCCGAGGACACGTAGTAAAGTGGTTTTTCCACTACCACTTGGACCTATAAAAGTGACTAGTTCTCCTTCTTCAATATCGATGGAAATATTTTTTAAAACATTCACATCACCAAATGATTTATCAATGTTTTTAACTTGCAGTATTGGTTGATTATTCATATCTGATTCCTCCTTATACCGATAGATTGCTTCGTTTTTCAATGAATTTTAATAATCCCATACAGCCTAGCACGATGATAATTAAGATAAAGGACATGGCAGAAGCACGTCCGATCGCTGCTTGGTCTGCTAAATTTAGAATATATGCAGCAGCTAAGTTGTTCCCAGGCGAGATTAAGAAGATCACCGAGCTGACGGATACCATCGCTGTCATAAATGTATAAACGAAACCGGCCATAAATGCTGGGAGCAGGAGAGGTACAACGATCTTCCAAAATGTACGGTAAGGTCCTGCCCCGAGGTCGGAGGAGGCTTCTTCCATTGATTTATCGATCTGTTGAAGGTTACTGATTCCTGCTTCTAAGCCAACACCAATTTTGCGGAAAGCCATATTCATGACAAGCAATAGTACTGTTCCGGTTAAAAAGAAGGGCGGTCCATTAAAAATAAGAACATAACCAATACCCATAACCGTACCTGGAACAGCAAGTCCAAATAGTGCTGTAAACTCAAGAAATTTCTTTGCTGGAATGTTTTTTCGTGCTGTAAGATATCCTTGTAAGATCCCCAGTCCAGCGGCTATTAAAGCAGCAAAGAAAGAAACAATAACACTGTTCCATAAGAAGTTCCATCCTGAGTGGTCAGAAAAGTGAGACAAAGTAAATGAGTTATTGATTCCTATTATTTGAACAAATGCGCCAAGTACAACCATGATAAACATGAGTAAGATAAAAAGCGTCATAAGTGTGCTGATAGAGAATACAAAACTTTTTACTTTCTTATTTAACGGATTATTAGTTGCACTGGAGTTACTGGTTGACGCCGTTTCGTGATCCTTTAACAAGTATGTTTGAAATAAAAACACGAATAAGCTTGGAATAATAAGAAATACACCTAAAACAGCTGCCATCTCAAGGTTTTGTCGGCCTGTCACAAGCAGGAAGGCGTCTGATGCCAGGAATGACTGCCCCCCACCGATTATAAGCGGGTTGGAAAAATCCGCTAAAGCCATAACAAAAACGATTAAACCTGATTTTAAAATGGCTGTTCCTGCTAACGGAAGCGTTATGGATCGAATGGTTTTCCCTTGACTGGCTCCAAGGTCTTGAGAAGCATTTTCCACGCTTGGATTGATAGAACGAAGTGAACTTTCGATCATCATATAAGCTATTGGGAAATAGCCAAGAACCTGGGCAATCACAACGCCCCAAAAGCCATAAATACTAATCTCTAAGCCTGTAAGACTATTAATCCACTGAGTCAAAACGCCTCGTCTGCCAAATAAGATAATGAGCGCGAGAGAAAAGATAAATGGAGGGGCAACTAAAGGCAGAAGTCCAATCCCTCGATAAACTTTTGAAAGCATGCTCGTCGATCTCGTTACATACAGAGCGAATGGAATACTGATCATTATGATAATTGAAGTTGAAATAAGGCCTGCTGACACACTGTTTACGAAGGCTTGGAAATACGACCAGCTTTGGAAAAACTGAGCGTAATACTGTAAAGTTAATTCACCAGTCCCAACACCAAAGCTCCGTAAAAGAACAGCCATAACAGGTGCTAATATAAATAATAGAAGAAGGGCAGCTATGATGATAGCTGCCACTGCAAAACCGGGTTCAAGTCTTGGGCGTGCTTTAGATTTTATAGCTCCCGTTAGTGTGGACATTATAAAAACCCTTTCTATTGTCTAGTCAAATTTTTTCTGGTATTCTTCCATAATACGATCACGATTTTCAGCTGCCCAAACCGCGTCATAATCAATAAAATTAGGATCAAAGTCCAGATCTTCACTCATACCGGGTTTCGTAACCATAGAGCGATATTCTGCAGCCAGTTCCATTCCTTCATCAGACCCGATAAAGTCAATGACTTTTTTAGCGGCTTCTTTGTTGTCAGCGTCCTTAAAGATCCAGGCAACGTCTAAGTCAAAACCTACGCCTTCTTCAGGAACAACTGGGCTGATAGGATACCCTTCATCCATTCGATCAAAGACAGCCTGGTCCCAAGTAATACCGATGGCGTACTCGCCTTGAGCTACCATCTGAGCTGGTGCTGATCCGGATTGAGAGTATTGTCCGACATTTTCATCTAGTTGTTCAAGGTATTCCCAACCTTCTTCTTCACCCATAATTTGCATGATTGCAGACACAAATAAGTAGGCAGTTCCAGATGTACCAGGGTCAGGTAATACAATTTCCCCTTCGTATTGTGGATCTAAAAGGTCTTCCCAAGTTTCAGGTTTATCAAGACCAAGTTCATCTAACAGATCATCGTTTATTGCCAAGATATTGAACCAATAAGACCAGCCGTACCACTTTCCATCCGGATCTTTAAATTCATCAGGTACGTCTTCCCAAGTTGGAGAGTCATAAGGTTCCAGCATATCTTCCTGTTCGGCAATTAACGCAAAACTATGTAACATTCCCCATTGCATATCTGCTCCAACATCGGGATATTCTGCATCAATGCGGCTCCATGCTTCTTCACTGGACATTCTTAAGATATCAATATTTACGCCTGTTGCCTCTTCAAGTGCAGAAGCAAAAGCCTGCATTTCTTCCTCGTCATTGTGTGTATAAAGTGCGACAGTGTTTTCGTCATTTCCTCCACAAGCACTTAATAAAAGTACGAGTGCAAGACCTAAAACCCATTTGAAATTAAAGTGCATTTTCATTTCCTCCGATATAATTGTTTTATTATAAGTCCATTATTAAATTATTTAATCACTTGAATTTTGCTGTAACAATCAATCTTACAGTCAGCATCTTCAAGGTGATGATCGTCGTCTTTTGCATACGTAATTATGCCAATGGAGGCATGTGTACCTGCATGCTTTCCAAGTTTCATATCCCCATTAGTATCGCCAATCATGACAGCACGATCTAACGAAAAATCATGCCGATCGGCTGCGAGATAGGCCATATCAGGGTAAGGCTTTCCTTTTTCTACTTGATCGTTACCTATAATGAAATCGAAATAGTGAGCAATTTTTAATGTTTGTAAGTGTTGTTCTGCTTGATCTGTTTCATCAGCAGTCAGGACACCTAAAGTCATGCCGCTTTCTTTCATGTCACTAAGTAATTCTTCGATCCCTTTAATAGGCTTAATTGTTTCTGATTCACTTTGCCGTTTATTCGCATACGCTATGCTCTCTGTTACAAGCTCTATTGCCTGGTCCCAAGGGGTACCACGTTTATACAGCTTATATGCAATGATAATCTTACTGTCATTTAAACTGCCGATAGCAAGTGGACTCTTTGGGTCAACCGTATTATCTGAGATTCCCAAAGACTGCCGCAGGTCTTGTTTGAAGTTTGAATCATCTATGGTTAGTGAAGAATTTAAAAAAGAATGAATATCATCTATCCAGGTGAACCAAAGAGATTCAAAATCTACTAACGTACCGTCTTTATCAAATAAAACAGTATCAACAGGGAATTCTTTATCTGCTACGCGGATCATTACGTACCTCCTTTCATAAAATATCTAAAATTTGTTTAATACGTTAAATAAATTTTTAACATTTTGTTTTACATAAGCTATAGATTAAACAAACTAAACACTTAAAGCAACTAGCAGATTAATGGATAAGAAGCACTAGCAGCCGGTTAACTTCGTATATATAGTGCTAACTCGGTATATCTACTTATATGTAGATAGTTCAGAAGTGAACTTGCTTGCCAGTCATCCAATTTAAGCTCTTCCGAATCAAAGAAATGGAAGTATAGGGGTTATCACTGTTATTCATACGTTTGGCAGAGACCTCAAATTTAATCCGTATATCCATGTTCTGATGACAGAAGGTGCTCTGGACTAGTATAAGGAGTGGAACGCTAGTGGCTACATCTCATATGAATATCTTAGTGGTCTAGTTTTTTGTCTTAATGAAAAAGTGGTTTTCGCTGAATCAAAAAGTTGAAGAACTGGTTAATGAATATACAGTCGCTATTCACATGGCTTTTATGTGAAAGCAGGGAAAAGATGAAAAATGCTAAAGGGGCTGCGAAGTATATAGGGAGATATCTGGAATGTCCAGCAATAGCTTAATAGCGTATTATGGGCAAACCGTCAGGGGCTAGTAGAAGATCACCGAACAGGTAAAAGGGTGGATGAAGCGTGGCTGGTGTATCGTTTTCTGTTTGAACTGCTTCAACATATACCACTCAAGGCATCTCAGAATGGTGGAGTACGGTTTATACAGTAGAGTATCTCATAAATAGGCGAAAGAGAGATTAAAGTTATATGCTTTTGTTCGAATTAAAAAGATTTCATTACTTAGTACAATAAAAAAATGAAAGAAAAACGTACTGATGCATATGATGAAAATATATTATTTAATTTAAGATCGTTACTGACAGAAAAATATGGATCCAACATTCGTAACAAACTCGCGCATGGGTTGTTAACGGATGAATCTGCTAATTCGTCTATAGAAGGATATGTATGGTGTTTTTGTCTACACATTTGTTGCTTGAATTCAAATTGAACATCTATTTTTCACCCTTATGAGTTTTTAAAACTTCCTAGTTGAAACCCTACAATTTCTCTAGTGATAAGGTTGACATAAACTACTGTTCCAGTATCTGAATTAGTGTTAACTACACTCTCAGGGTTTCCTGGAGTAGGCTTACTTCTTAAAGCCGCGGTAATATTAACAGGTATTATATCCTTTCTACCAGATTTGAATAAACTATTATAAGCATGAGGGGTTCATTTGGAATGTTTCTCTAATTATCTAAACTCCATTTTTTCAACTATCGAAGGTTGGTCTTCTTATAGCTCTTAGTTCTTGATTTTCTTTAGCACTGGAAACCACATTTTGATTATTCTCCTTAGGAACACTTGCAACATGACTAACAGTATTACTCTGTCTAGTAACATCAGAAACGTTATCAGCATTCTTAAAAAACTTACCGCCACGTTTGGCGCCCTTAAGTAATAGTTCACCGAGAATTGAAGCGCAGCAACTAAAAAAACTTCTATAAAAGAAGTTTTTTAGCAGTAACTTGGTTTATTCGTCTATATCTCCACTTCAGTTTTCCTTTTTTATGGTTAGCTATTTAATTTCTTTAAATAATTCATATGCTTTCGCTCTTGCTTCTTGTAGTACGTCATTTCCCCGTTCTGTAATGCTATAATACTTTCGGATTTTTCCTTCCACTAATTTTTCTTGTTTCTTAATGAGTCCTTCCTCCTCCATTTGATGAAGCAGAGGATATAGAGTACCCGGACTCATTTTGTAGCCGTGTTCACGTAATTCCTCTAGCATCCAAGATCCATAGATAGGTTCTTCCTTTGCATGATGTAAAATATAAATGTGGATAAAACCAAGAAAAAGCTTCCGTAAAATTTTATTTTCCATCATTTTTTCCCTCTCATATAACGATACAGTTCTGTGGTTTTGTCAATAAATATAGTTTAACGGAAATATTAATTGAGTTTCAAATGAAGCTGGGCTTGATCGGAAAAAAAAGTTTTATATCCCATTTGAACAAATAGAATGACAGTTAATGACACACATCCTACAATGCCTAACATAATGGCAATTTGGTATTGAATGGCTGAAAGAGGGGATAACCCCGCTAATATTTGACCAGTCATCATTCCCGGTAAAAAAACGATCCCCATACCTACCATCGAGTTAATCGTCGGTAAAATGGCGGCATCAAAAGCTTGGTCCACTACTTTTTTCGAAGCCATTTTTGGTGTAGCTCCAAGCATTAATGCCATCTCAATATGGGATTTTTGATCGTGCATGCCTTCTACGAGTCGTTGAACACCTAATGATACTCCTGTCATGGAGTTTCCAATTAGCATTCCTGCAATAGGTATAAAATATCTTGCATCAAACCATGGCGTCACTTGCACCACAACTAAAATAAAATAAAAAATACTAGATAATGTACCAAGTACCATGGAAAAAATAATAATTTGTTTTAAACGTGTATTTAAAGGATACTTTACTCGCTTCATGATGTTTTGAATAGCAAAGAATTGCATGATGATAATAATTAAAATGATCCAAAGCACATGATTATTCTCAAATAGGTAGGCTAAAAGGTAACCAACCAATATAAGTTGTAACGTCATGCGTAAAGTAGAAATGAGTAATTCTTTTTCTCTTCGAATACCTCTCGCTTTTAAAATAAAAAGTAGAACAACGATGAAAATATAAGCAGCTGCCATTTGAAAGAAGCCGAGTTCCATTATTTCTTCCATTAATCTGCCCCCTTAACTTCAATAATATTTCCTGCCTTCATCACCGCAATAAATTCCCCATAGGTATTAGCAATTTTCTTAGAATGAGTGACCATAATTAATGTTTTATGATTATTTTTTATTTCACGAATAACGTCTTTGATTACTTTATCTTCTGTTTGCTCGTCTAAAGCAGAAGTTGGTTCGTCGAAAATAAATACTTCAGGATCTAATAGTAAAGCACGAGCGAGGGATAAGCGCTGCTTTTCTCCTCCAGATAATTGATCCGCATTAGTGTCTAATGGTTTACTAAGATGACGATACGTAAGACTTCTTTCAGTTTTTCTTGGTCTACTTGTGGCTTTTCTGCAAATGCTAAGCCTATTAATAAATTGTCTTGTATTGTGCCTTCGAAGGTGATCGGCACTTGCGGTACCATGATAACTTGTCTTCTAAGCTTAATAGGATCAATGTTAACAATGGGCTTTCCTTGAAAGGTTACCTCTCCCTGATCACACGAATTGAGCAACTTAATAAGAGTACTTTTTCCACTGCCACTTTCACCAATAATACAAGTTGTTGTTTTTGGGAGAATATGTAGTTCCTTAATTTAAATAACATCTTTAAATTTAACGTTACTTAATTTAAACAATGCCCAATCACCCTCTTACCAATAGTATCAATTACCGATATCGAAAAACGATATATGGATAATATAACATAAATATTTTAGTAGTATAGGAAAACTTTATGATATGAAAGGAGTAAAAGAATGGTTTTAACTGAAGACGAAAGCTAATATTTGTTACATAATAATCGTATTCTATCTTTAGTCCTCCTTATTACTTCCATCCATGAGCTACATGCCCATATGTGTTTTACAATCTTTTAACACATGATACGAAAAGAGAAGAGGATTCTATGAGAGCATATCCAAAGTGATAAGTAGGCTTTAAGGAAAGAGAGTAAGTAACATTTCATATATCTAATGCAAAGTACCTGTTCGATCAAGGTGCTTCTTTATTTTGTTTGGAAGTATGTTAATCCCACGTCTTATTGATTTAATACTACTTCAAGCCTAAAACAAAAACTTTCTTATTTTCATACATTATAAAAAATAACTGTGAAGAAGGGAGTGACGTTTTTGGAATTAAATAAGGAAGAAAAAAATAAAAACTTTTACGATGAAGCATATCAGAAGGGCGGACATAATAACATGTACGCTAAACATTATCAAAAAAGTCCTTATTTTGATGTTTGGAAGAAAGCAATAAGTCTAATGAAGGATATTCAAAATCCTAAAATTCTAGAAATAGGTTGTGGAGGCGGACAATTTGCAAACATGCTTTTAGATCAAGGTTTTCATCAATATAAAGGATTTGATTTTAGTGATGGAGCAATCAAATTAGCAAAGGAAACGAACCCAAATGAGCATGAAAAGTTTTTTGTAGATGATGCTTACACCTCTTCGATTTATCAAGAAAGTTATAATATTGTAATAACATTTGAAGTATTAGAACATTTAAAAGAAGATATTAATGTATTAAACAAAATCAAAAAAGATGTTCATGTATTTTTTTCTGTACCGAATTTTGATTCAGCGAGTCATGTTCGCTACTTTCAAAATAAAATGGAGATTATTCGTAGATATCATGAATTGATTGATATTAAGAACTTATATAGTTTTCATGTTAGTTCGCAAAATATTATTTACTTAGGGTGTGGGATAAAAAAATAAGAAAATAAGTTGGGTTATTTATGTTAATGCTGGTTTCCACTACTTGTGTTCACGGTGTCTTCTTTGCTGAGGGCACAATTAGAATGCTTCCTCACCATAGAAAAACTGTACAATAACACTTATGTCAATATTGAACTTGAACAAAGGTTGAACGATTAACGTTTTGAAGTGAAAAGTATGAGAACAATTGGGGAAATACCGATTGTGGGTTTAAAAGAAGCATTTTTAACGATGTTCTCCCCGCTTGACTAGGCGGGAATTTTATATTTTATCGGTGAATATCAGTTCTCTAGGATGGGGATGTAAAACTTATCGTGAGCCAATCAAAAAAGGTTAACCGCTTATTTCTTATCAACATATATATGACAATATAAGTCTTTTTTCATGAATTGTCTGGAGGGAATGGTGTTGGTACAACTGAAATTTGCGATTATTGGCTGCGGTAGAATTGCCAAAAAACATGTTGCGTCATTAATGGAACTTAACGATACACAAATTGTGTCTGTTTGTGATCTTCAAAGAGATAGAGCAAGGAAATATGGAGAAAAACTTGGCGTACCTTATTATACAAATTATCATGACATGCTTAAAAACGAGCAAATCGATATCGTGTGCGTTTTAACACCAAGTGGATTGCATGCTAAACATACAATTGATATTGCGGAAAATTATCAAAAACATATTGTATGTGAAAAGCCAATGGCACTACAGTTAAAAGATGCGGATGAAATGATTAATGTTTGTGAAAAAAATAACGTCCGATTGTTTATTGTGTTGCAGAACCGTTTTAATTTAGCTGTCCAAAAATTACAAAAAGCGTTAGAGAATGATCGATTTGGAAAATTAGTTTTAGGTACAGTACGAGTGAGGTGGTCACGTCCTCAAAGCTATTATGATTCTGATATGTGGCGGGGCACATGGGAATTAGATGGTGGATGTATCACGAATCAAGCTTCCCATCATATCGATTTATTACAGTGGATGTTAGGGGAGCCAGTAGAAGTAACGGCCAAAACCGCTACTAGACTATTAAATATAGAAGTAGAGGATACAGGGGTTGCTATTATAAAGTTTAGAAATGGCGCTCTTGGCGTAATAGAAGTCACAACGGCAACAAGACCAAACGATTTAGAAGGTTCAATTTCAATTCTTGGAGAAAAGGGAAGCGTTGAAATTGGGGGGCTTGCTGTCAATGAAATAAAGATTTGGCAGTTCGAAGGTCAATTCAATCAAGATGACGCATTGTTAGCAAATGAATACCCTGAAAATGTGTATGGATTTGGTCATAAGAAATATTTAAGCCATGTTGTTGATTGTATTCTTAACCATCAACCATCGATGTTCGATGGTGTGGAAGGAAGGAAATCACTAGAAATCATCCATGCTATTTATGAATCTGTTGCAACCGAAAATAATGTTCATTTAAAATTTGAACCTAAGAAAAGCAAATTAGGTGTGTCAAATGAAAAACATTAATGCTTACATGGTCGTATCGATCGACATGTAAAGGTTGAATAAAATGTCATTATTATTTTTAAAAAAGAGGAGAATCAAACGGTAATTAGAGCCGCTCAACAATTCGTTCCTATAGAATCCTCTATGTTGGCACAAAAAACAGGTGACCAATTTCAAAACGGTTGGTTACCAAGCTCAAATCGGAAGCAAGGTGAGTAAGTTCTCGCACCAATTATCATGTAAATATTGAAAATCACGTCAGACGATACTCTCAAGTTTTAATACTTGAATGAATGTCACAATTGAATTTTTAACACAAACAAGCGAACAATGGAAAGAGTCTATAACATATGGTTTCAAAATAATAGTTGCAGTCAAAGACGAGCCCTCGGAAAAGCGGTCCTCTATAGCGGAAGATCAATGTATAGCCGTTTTTACAGGTGTGTTCCGTAGTATGTAATTGGTTGATCTGAGTATTTTATTAAAAAATAATTGCTGGATCGGCCCTAACGTGGTTTTACGAATGCTAAATATCCAAGTGCACAAGGTACAAACTCTTGTTGCAGTTGTAGATAAGGGCAAAGATAGGTGCTCACGGTACAATTTTATCTGACATTAAGATATGGTCACAATCACTAGTTAGGGCAGTGAAAGAAGTGAAAAGGAATGGTTGTTGTTGGAAATCCAGTTAAACCAATGAAAGTGATAAAGGAAATAAACTCTTACAAAGGTAAGGGTGAGTAATGTGAAAATACCATTTATGAATATAAAGGATTGTTACGAAGAAATTTATGATGAAATACTAGAAGAAGTAAAAACCATCATAAATGATACAAATTTTATAAACGGAGAAGCAGTAACAGGGTTTGAAGAAGAGTTTGCTGAATTTTGTAATGTCAATTATGCTGTAGGTTGTGCGAACGGGACTGATGCATTAATGATGACGTTAAAAGCACTAGGTATAGGAAAAGGCGATGTGGTAGTTACAGTCCCAAATACTTTTATTGCAACAAGTGAAGCCATTTCAGCTGTTGGAGCAAAAATCGTATTTGTCGATGTGGAGAAAGAGACGTATACAATGTGCCCAAAAAAGCTAGTTGAATTTTTGCAAAGTGAGAAAGCTGATGCGGTTATTCCAGTCCATTTATACGGTCAAATGGCGAATATGGAAGAAATAATGGAGATTGCAAGGACGTACAACCTGAAAGTGATTGAAGACGCAGCTCAAGCACATGGTGCAAAGTTCAATGGAAAAGGGCCAGGTGAATATGGAGATGCAGCAACATTTTCATTTTATCCTGGAAAAAACTTAGGAGCTTTCGGCGATGCAGGAGCAATTGTCACAAATGATGATCGTTTAGCTCATAGAGTAAAAATGTTATCAAATCACGGAAGAACTAAAAAATATATACATGAAATAGAAGGGGTTAATAGTAGGCTAGACACTTTACAAGCAGCTATTTTAAGAGTAAAACTAAAGTATTTGGACCAATGGACAGAAAGAAGAATTAAAAATGCCAACCACTATGACTTATTTTTAGGAGAGAATCATAGAATTCTTGTTCCGAAAATTAAACCAAACATTAAACATGTCTATCATCTTTATGTCATTCAAATCGATCAACGAGATCAATTAAAAGAATATTTACAACAAAATGGCATATCAACTGGCATTCATTATCCGTTACCTCTTCACCTACAACCTGCTTATCATCATTTAAGTTATAAACAAGGGGATTTTCCAGTTGCCGAAAATTTATGCAAGCATGTTTTGAGTCTCCCGATGTGGCCAGAATTAACAGTTGATCAAATAAAAATAGTCAGTAATCAAATAAAGAGAGTAAAGAGGACATGAAAATTAACTTTCATGTCCCCTTTCTTTTTTTATCAACTCATCAATATATGATATGATTTGTTTAGCCCGAACGTCATTCGTATGATTTTTATGAACAAAATCATATCCATTATCCATGATTTTCTCTCGTTTTTCTTTATTGGCACTATAGTACATCGCTTTTTCAAAAAAATCTTCTGTTGTGCAAGCCACAAAATTTTCCCCATCTTTAAACCCTAATTCTAAAATATCGGGATTTGGTTCCGCAAGAAGTAATGTTCGTGATCCAAGTGCTTCAAAATACTTACTGACGGGGTATTGGACAACAGCACCGCAAGTAAAAAATATTTCAGAACGATTAAGTTCTTGCGAAAACTTCTCGTTAACCAAGTTCGTACTTTGTGTAAAGTGACCAGGATGCCTATTGTATTTAAATCCCTCTACATGTTTTAGTTTATTTAAAACAGCTTCTCTAAATTTATATCGCCCTTTTTCCGGATATGTGACCGTCCCATCATTTACTAAGCCCATAAGAAGAAACTTTATATTTTTATTTAATTTCCAATCTTTAAAAATGCTAGGATTGATAGAAAATGGGACCCACCTGAACTGTGTTTTAAACTGGGGGAAATTGTTGAGAAATGGATTTTTGGTTATAGAAAAGATTAAGTCTACATGGTTTCTAATAAAATACATGAGTCTTTTCGTTTTATCCCAATGAACATCGATCACGAAACACCCTTTAGGTATACTTACTTTGTCTAGGTCCGTAATATCCGGAGCATAGGTGTATCCCCAACTAATATCGTAATGCAAGATAAAATCAGGAACAAAGTCAATAGCTTTTAATATATTTAAAATACTTCCATCCTCGTGCCAATAATAAACATCAGCAACTGACTCTAAATGCTTTATCAAATCAAATTTTTGTTTATGTTTTGGGTATTTATTTCCAAAATCTCGTATAAGGATGAGTATTTTTAATTTTTTTTTCACAATTATCACCCTTTTGGAAAGAAATAATGTTTACTTGAACAAAACGTCAAAAAAATTTTTACGATTTATTATTGATTTGCTTTTTCGATTTTGTCAATCAAGTAAAATAAGTTCATTAATGCATAAGGAGCTTCCACTTTATTCAGTACTTTATCAAGGTGCATGATCGCTTGTAAGCCTTTTAAGCTGTAGTTTAAGAGTTCATCACTACGACTAGCTATCTCTTTTGCTTTCTCAATGTCTTCACAAAATTCATCAATTAGTCCATGGTGTGCCATATAAATTGCTCGCTCTAGCAGCGCCTCAACTTCATAAACCAGTTCATCTGTGTTCCCTTCCTCCTTAGGGAAGACCTCTTTCAATGGCAGTTTGCGAATTTTATTAATCACTACGTGATCACCTTGCTTTGTTTTCTCAGCTGTTTCACGATTATTTGTTTTCGGTTGTACAAGATAGTGCACGGTTGGGATAGGAAGGGCAGACACTTTAAAAAATCTAGAAATGCGAGCCCATAAATCGTAATCTTGAGCACGTCGTAATCGTTCGTCAAATGGCCCTGCCTTTTCTAATGCTTCTTTCTTTACTAAAACAGTAGGTGAAAAATAATAATTCCCTTTTAATTTTTCTTTTAATTGTGCATTTCTTGGAATATGCCTTGCGTGCCACAACCTTGTGTAAATTTTCGTGCCATCATGTTCTTGCATGTAAATCGCCGACGTATGAATAAGCCCGATGTTTTGATCTTCTTGAAATTTTCTAACTTGAAGTTCAAGTTTTTTTGGTAAAGCGATATCATCATCGGCAAATACCCAAACATATTTCCCTGTAGCTTTTGGCAGAGCGACATTAACAGCACTTGATAGTCCACCGTTTTCTTTTGTCAAATAAGTGACTTTATCTTGATACGTTTTTAAAACTGTTTCTGTATCGTCTGTAGAACCATCGTTAACAACGATAATTTCTTTATTTGGGTACGTTTGTGCAAGAACGCTTTCTAATGATTGAATAAGTGACCGACTACGATTAAACGTAGGGATGATAACCGTTACTTTTTCATTAAAATCTAATGGTTTTAATTGGTGAGGAGGTAAGAAATGGTCTGTGACGTTGTGTGTTTGTTTTGTTGGTGCTTCTTCTTTTTTGTTCAAAAAATAGCCTAAAATATAAGGAGCGGGAACATGATTTACCAAATGAAACGTCTGGTTGTAGGATTCAGTGAACTCTAGAAGCATATCCTTTGTGATAATTTTCTTATGAGTTGGATCAGGGATCGAATAGCCTTTCGGAACACCGATGACAATTTTCCCTTCAGGTTTACACACTCTTATTGCCTCTTCTATTAATAATTGTGGGTTCATAACTTGTTGAAGTACTTCCGTAAGCACAACGGTATCGAAACTGTTTTCTGCAAATTCTAAACGTGAGCCATCAGCTAATGCAAAATAACAGTTATCAAGTCCATATCGATACATCTTATATCTTGCTAATTCAATTGTTATAGGGTCAATATCGACACCAAATAGCCTGTCAGCGTGCATCGCAATAACTGAAGATAAATCTCCATTCCCACAGCCAACCTCTAGCACATCACCGGAACATAACGGGGCAGTAACAGCAAAACGGTTGTGTTCATTCATATTTCTTTGTCGACGATGATCCTCCCATTTTTGTTTCTCATTATCGTCAAATAGAAGTACGTTTAAAAGGTCTGATCTATCAGAGTTTTGTAAAAATAAGTTGAAGTTTTTTCTTCCACCTTTACTCATATAAAATTGAGCGACCTCTTTACAGCCAGTAGCCATGGCGAAAGCAGCAAAGTAGTATGTGAGTTGTTCATTGTCTGGTGATTTTTTAAATATTTGGTATAATTTATTATATGATCGAAAATAATCTTTTTGTAAAAAATATTGCAGTGATTCTTCAAATAATTGGTTGATAAAGTGACTATCTGGTTTTTGGGCCGTTTCTGTTTGAGCGTCCAATTCTTTTAAATAGTTGAGGTTATGATGAATTTTATAATGTTCAGGGTAATATTCTAAGGCTTTTTCACTATGGTGAATTGCTTTTTTAAATTCACCGATTTTTTCATAACAGACAGATAATTGCATGTGTGGCAGCCATGTCCATGTATGAGGCTGATATAACAGTCCTCTAATGTCAGGCGGAGAACCGAGATTGGTTGCTAATTTATACCAGAAAATTGCTTTTTCGACATCGTTATGATTATTTAAAAAAATTTCCCCCAGTCGGCAACATACTTCGGCTCTCGGTTTATCATAAGAAAAAGATTGAAATAAACTTTTCATTTGTTTCTCTTCGTCAGCTAGAAAAGCATAGCATTTTGCTAATTGGATACACGCGGCAATATTATCTTCAACCCATCCTTTCTTGGTGGCTAAAAATTCCTCATATTTTTTTAATGCATCATGAATTTGTTGGTGACTTTGGAGTTCATTTGCGTAATAAAACAAATCTCTGGGTGAAAAATGATCCCCATTTTTTAATCGATCTTTGTAAATATTTAAATTTCGATTGGTCGTATTTTTCTGTTTTTTATGATAGATCGCCGTATTACTTTTAGCAACAACGCCATGTACATCTAAATATTCATGGATCGCACCTTTCCATTGGAAATTACGATCTCGTTTTACTAAACGATTTCGCATCGTACTGTAAGTTGGTTTTCCTGCTTTATCATAATGGATATGATATTCCATCATGACACTATCTACTTCAGGGGGGATCGTTGCTTTTAACTCTTTAAATGATTCCTGATCTTTCTCTTCGATCACATCATCGGCGTCCAACCACATAATATATTCTTTAGTTGCTTTCGAAAAGGCATAATTTCGAGCAGCTGAAAAGTCGTTGATCCATTTAAAATCATAAATATTTTTCGTAAACTTAGCGGCAATTTCTTTTGTTCTGTCGGTAGATCCAGTATCAACAATAATGATCTCTTCGACGATATCTTTTGCACAAGAGAGAGAACGTTCAAGAACATCTTCTTCGTCTTTGACAATCATACATAAACTAACTGTAATCACTCGTTCATTTCACTCCTTACTAAGGATAAGAGACTAGAGGCTCAATACCCCGTATCTTATTTGAATAGATCAATAGGTCATGGATACAATATGCATTTCTCCCCTGTTTGTGTCCATTTCTACCTAAAGTTAGATTAAAAGTTTCTTTAATTAGACAGACGAACATTCCTTTGTTTTGAGGCACTTGTCTTTAACAATAAAGGTAGGATTGACATCTACTAGTAATGTAAGACTGGTCAAAAATATTCAAAGGAAAGGAGAAATGAGAATATGTCTTGTCAAGGAGGAGCATGTGCACCAGGAGCACAAATGTTTCAAGAATGTATAGAGGGAAACTGGAATGCTACTGAAGCGGCTATTGAAACGTTAGTTTGGACGAGTGCACCAGGTCATTATGTCCAAGGTACGTTTAAACTCTTTAACTCTGCCGGAAGTGTAGCAGTTGCAACTGGTGAAGTAGGCGGAGTACAAGAAGTGACAATCACAGCTGCGCCTGGATTTACCATTGCTGCCGCTGCACAAGGACCAACAGGGTTTACGATAGAAGCTGCGACAGGGTCAAGTGGCTCATACTGTATCACCCTGTATAAACGTGTATTGGCCTAGATATTACAATTGAATAAAAAGGTAGATCCAGGATTGAACAGATGTGTCATCCTGGCTTTTCCTTTTTGTTTAAAGAACTTAATGGTTGTAATTGGCAAACCGGCTTTTTTAATGAATAGAACATTTGCATCTGCATTCATATAATAGGAATAGAAGAAATGAGGTGGAGAAGGTGAGGATAAATAAAGACCATAATTCTTTAGATTTTAAAGCCCCTAAAGGTATATTAGCGAGTGATGGGATAAGCGGAAATTTTCATATTTCATGCGAATCATCAGATGTTACCGTTTGGGACACAGTGGATGTGATTACCGCGGGGACAGTCTCGGTTTATTATGGAGAAGGATGTGCGTCTTCTTTAGAAGTGACGGTCATTGATTCACAAGGAGATCAAGATACATTTTTCGTCCCTCCTAAAAATACGCGCTCTAGGACTTATAAAAATATCGTTGAATTAAAAGTATCATGCACTGCTGCAGTTAACCAAATACCGTGTTTAGGAAGTTATTGTATCAAGATACATTATTTTTTAAATAAAAATAAGCTGTGTTAAAGATGGCTTATTTTTCGTTAGGATATGAAGTTCGGGCACTGCTCTGTGATGACGCTATCTTCTCTTGGTTTACAAATATCACCTTTTATGCCTATTGTTACATTCGAATATACTTTCACTTCTTGGCAAAAATGAATCATTATCACTAGTTTCGATTTGCTTTGTTCCTTCTGGTTGATCAACTTTATCTTACAAGAAAAGTCAAACACATTACAATCTATGCTAGTTTCAGAGGGGGCACAAAGAATAAATGTTTCAAGAAAACAAAAAGGGATTGTACATAAAAAGACAGTTTTATCACGGCAAATAAATTTAATAGTAACAAACCCTTTTTTAATGAGTTTTACTTTCTGAAGAGAAGTTACTTTATAATCTGGAAGTCTTATGTCAATATCTTCTCGACTAAGCTCTTTACAAGTTACTGACTCTGTAGGAGTGCCCTCTGCATCAGATAAAAGGCAAACAACTTTACAATCTTTTAAGTCAAAGGGAAGATTACAAAGGTTATAATGCAGATCTAAGCAATAGTTCCCTAGACAGAACCCCTCCCCATCGGGACATATCACCTCGACACTTTGTAAGTTGTTAAACGTCATTGAGCGAGTTTGGCCACTTGGTATAGTAAAAGCTAATTCACCATTAATCATGACTTCCAACTCATTACATCCGCTAGCATGGAAGAGTGTAACCGTGCCAGAAACTTGTAAAGAAGAACTCCCTTTCCATAAGGTGTCTGAATCACCACATGGAAGATAAATGTTCCCTTTTATGCAATCCTTTACACTATTTTTTGACGCTTGAATGAATTGGATTAATGTTAATTCAATAGGGCGAACAACCCAGTCAAATATTTTTATGGTATTGATACAATACAAGTCATTCTTATGACAACTCATCATCAACGCTTCCTTTTTTAGGTAGTCTCCCTGTTATTGTACGTTGAAAATAATTTGTTGGTACTCATATTCTCTTTGTTCAAAAGGAAAGCTCGCCCAAAATAATATAGGAATGAATTAAAAAATGTAAAACAGCTCTCCAAAATTACTAATTTCATTTTCTAGTAGTGTCATAGCCTATCTCCCCTATGAAAAGTAAAAAAATTAAGAAAATATGAAGAAAAAAAGATCACTGTATGGAGATTTTCTGATATATTTAGTGTATTAGTGAATTGTTGAACAAAAGTGTTAGGTTATGTCGAAAATATGAAAGGTTGAAAATAGTAAGTAGAACTCTGTAGAATGATGAAGTTTTAAAAATGTTAAGTGAGTCAAATGAAATGTCATTAAAAAGGAGTTGGATTATTTATGATGCTACTAGCTCAATTTATTATGCTGGCAACACTAATATTGATGATTTCAGGTAAGACCCCTCTTTATATGACGGCCATAATCGGATCGACTTTGGCTGCAATCGGGGCAGGTTTTCCATTATCAGGAGATGAGGAAGTAACTGTTTTAAACTTGGTTAATGGCAGCCTTCACCCAGTCATTGCGGACATGGCGGGCGTGTTATTATTCATCGGTGTTATGGAAAAAACAGGTTTTCTAAATGCGATTATCAGAAAAATTATCTTGGTTGGCAGCAAAATTGGCGGAGGACCAGGAATAGCTGGAGCAGGAAGTGCGGCAGCAGGTGTAATTGGCGGACTAACAGGCTTTACTCAACCTGCTATCACAGCTGTTATAACAGGCCCTTCAGCTATAAAATTAGGGGTCAATCCAAACAAAGTTGCTGGTATTCAAGCTCACGCAGGCCACTTAGGTAATTTTGGAGGATTCACACATCCAACACTATTAGCAGTCATTGCAACAGCAGGTATTACTTTTGGCTGGATTAATCTAATTGGGGCATTTGTCGCTTTGTCGATTATTGGAATAAGTTATCTCCGATTAAAAAGAGAAGAGAAAAGAAATGATATCAAACTTACGGAACAAGAAGTAAACAGTATTTTAAAAGATTTAGAAGAAATAGATAATGAGAAAAGTTTCATTTTAGCTATTATCCCATTCATCATATTGGTCATCGGTTTTTCTGTTGGGTATCCAGTATTTATCGTAGGTGTGGCTTCCTCAATTCTCGTTGCTATTTTTGCTAAAGTATCTTTAAAGAAAGCGGAAGAAATGATGCTTGAAGGTGTCAAACGTGTCGCCATTCCATTGATTGCAACATTAGGTTTTCTCTTTATGTCATCCGTCATTCAAAATGTGGGAATTGTCGATATTATGGCTGATTTGTTCGATCCATTACTTGCATACTCACCTGTGTTAGTTATGCTGGCGGTCTCTGCTTTGGCTGGACTTGTGACGCAGTCCAATGCAGCATCAGCAGCGATTGTTATTCCATTTTTGACCATTGTACTTCAGTATGATGTTTCCCCATTAGCCGCGGCAGCAGCTGGTGCCGGAGGGTGTGCAATTATGCAATATTACCTCACTGGTGGTCCTGTGGCTGCCCTAGCAACTACTGTTCCAGTAGTGCCAGGGTCGGAACTTAAATTAGCAAATAAATTCCAAAGACCATCTATACTTGGTGGTTTGGCCGTCTTGTTCTTCATAGTTTTAATTATTGGCTGATAAAGAGAACCTTCAATCAATGGGCGTTTTTGTTCTTCTCCCAGTGATTGAAGGTTTGTTTTTTAGAATTAAACATGGAATTGTTATAGGCGTAACGTTAGTCAATTAATGTGTCGAGTTGTAAGTACATAAAATATCACTTGATGGATTTGAGTTTAGAGTTCAGCCCAAGTGACAAAGGGTATAATAGAGCCAGAATATAAACGTTTGATTCTATTGGAGAATTACGCCTTTGAAATAAGCTCAGCGCGAACTATTTCCTTCTAATATGGAGCTATCTTATACCTTGTATTTCGTGACAACGCAAAATACAAATAATATAATAACCATTAGATAGTAATATGACATGTTTACTCGCTATAGTTAGAGAGGGGGAACCTAATGATGGATGAAATGAAAGACGTACGTTGGAGACAGAGGTTTGAGAATTTCGAAAAGTCTTATTTGCTTTTAAAAAAGTACTCTCAAAAAGAGGTGAATAACGAGCTAGAAAGAGCAGGAGTGATTCAATTTTTCGAAATGACATTTGAACTAGCTTGGAAAGTATTAAAAGATTATTTAGAATCACAAGGATTTATCGTAAAGAGTCCTAGAGAAACAATAAAAAGGGCATTTCAAATAGAATTAATTGATGATGGGCATATTTGGTTGGACGCATTAGCTAAGAGGAATTTAACAACTCACACGTATGATGATGCATTAGCGGAGAAATTGCTGCAAGATATCACTCACCTTTACTTACCAGAACTAACAATCTTATATGAAAAGCTATCAAAGGAATGATAAAATATGTTTGGTTTAAGGGAAGAGGATATCCAATATATTAGAGAAGTACTTGCAAAATATACTGAAGTTGAAAAAGCAATCATTTTTGGTAGTCGTGCTTTAGGGAATTACAAAAAAGGTTCTGATGTTGACATTGCTCTTGTTGGTAAGGATGTTAAGTCAATAAATATTACAGCTTTGGATAGTTTACTAAACGAAGAATCTCCCCTTCCTTATTTTTTCGATATCATACATTACGACAGCATATCCAATGAGAATCTTAAGGGACACATTGATATGGAAGGAAAAGAAGTGTTTCATAAAAACAGTAACCAATAAACGTTGAGTGTAAAAGAACCCTATTGGTGGAGAGAATAAGGCTCGATTTTTACAGCATTATTGTAGGTGAACCAATGTCATCATACAAAATACACCTGAAAAACGACACATACATTGGTTTTTCGCTACAGACGGACGCTTTTTCCGAGCGCTCGTCGCAACAAAAAATGGAGCGAGAAAATCTTTCGTATCATTGGATCTTCAGACTTCGCTTCATCCTCTGGAGAATCACCATCTTTCACTGCAGCCCTTTTTTAAAACGACTATTTTTGATATAAATATTTACTGCTGTTCACTTATTCGTGTTGAAAATTCTATTGTGACATTCATTAGAATGGACAATCTAAAAGGATAAATCATTTTCTTAGCATCTGTATTAGAAATAATCACATAACATACAGGGTAATCAATTAATACATCATTTAGATGTCATCCTACATATTCACGAGTACACTCGTGGATTGAAAAAATAGTTTCCCAATCCCTCTCAAAATCATAATCGCATTGTTGTCGATATAATTTATATGAACCGAAACCTTCTTTCTCTTTTATTTCCCTCATACTAAATACTCTCCTTAGTAAAACAAACCTTCAATGAAGTAGAGTTTTCGTTCCTTTCCTACTGATTGGACGTTTAGTTAATCAGGACAGTAGCGTCCGTTAGCTCTTACCTTAAGAGATTTAGCAAACCCCTCTCTATTTTGATTATCTGTGATAAGCGAAAAAATAGCTAGAGAAAGAGCACACATGTGGATGAATGGCTTGATGAAGCCCCATGCTGTGCTTTTTTCAAGGCTTCTTTTCATAACTTAGGAGGTTATGGATATGGTACAAATAAAAAGTATAGCGTGGAAAAGGATATAAAAATTGATTACGAAAGTGACTATGGGATTCAAACACTAAGAGCCGTAGAAAATGTACCGATTAGCGCATTGATAAGGAGCTGATTCGTAAAGAACACTCTTGCCTCTGAGGCCACAGTTGAATGAACCTGTTCGCATATCCAGTTTTCTAGACTCTACCAAACTGATGCAGTTTGATGAATGGTGTCTGGGGAGCTGTATTGTTTTGGGAAACAAATCTGTGCGATGCAGTAGATACATATACATTCAAAAACTAGATTTATTCTCCAGCACTATAAAAGGCCATAACTCAATTTAATGTAAATAATATAGAATTATTGTAAAAATCATATTACTTTCTATAGAGCATTGACTTGATTTTTAATTCCAACAATGATTGATAAAGAGAGCTTTCTTGTTTAACGGGCGTTAAAATGTAAGCGCTTTTATTTTGTGTGGGGTTAACTTAAGGAGGTGAATGAAGGTTAGAAGGCTGATACGTCAAACTTATTTTTTACTAAATCTAGGAGGGATATTATGAGACTGAAAGGTTATTTTTTATTAACTTCACTTATAATTTTGTTTTCTTTCTTACTTCCAGAAGACACATTAGCTCAACCTGAATCTTCTTACTGGTACCCGGACCAGTTATTAGAGTGGAGTCCGGAGGCCGATCCCCATTCTAAATACAATCGTAGTACGGTCCCGCTAGCTGAGAGAGAAGTGTTGTTTTCTGTTAATGAAACACAGCAAACAGATGCAAAGCTAGTAGCACTGTCTGCACTAAATCCTAATACGAGTGGCGTTCCTTCGCAAGGGGATAATAAATTTTTTGCTAACACGTTCAGTTACTGGCAGTACGTTGATTTAATGGTCTATTGGGCAGGCTCCGCAGGAGAGGGAATTATTACTCCCCCAAGTGCAGATGTTATTGATGCCTCCCACCGAAATGGGGTACCAATTTTGGGAAACGTCTTTTTCCCACCACGCGTATACGGTGGACAAGAGGAATGGGTGGAGCAAATGTTGGTTCAACGAGAGGATGGCTCATTCCCTGCTGCGGATAAATTGTTGGAAGTAGCGGATTACTATGGATTTGATGGATGGTTTATCAATCAGGAAACAGAAGGTGGAACTCCCGAGACAGCAGTGAAGATGCAAGAATTTCTCATTTATTTACAAAAAAACAAACCAGAAGAAATGCATGTTATGTGGTATGATTCGATGATTTCCTCTGGGGAAATTCGCTGGCAAAACTATTTAAACGACAATAACAAAATGTTTTTACAAGAGGGAGATACTAAAGTTGCGGATAGTATGTTCCTAAATTTCTGGTGGTGGAATAGCAGTCAGAAGAGTTCTCACGATAAGGCATTGGAATTGGGGCGAAATCCATATGACTTGTACTCAGGTATTGATGTAGAGGGGGATGGGCTGAATACGTATGTAAACTGGGCTAACCTATTTCCAGAGGGGGACTCAGCTTATACATCATTAGGAATATACAGACCAGACTGGGCATTTAAAGCAGCAGGTAACATACAAGAATTCTATGTGAAGGAACAGGCGTTTTGGGTAGGACAAGTAGGTGATCCTACGAAAACTGAGGACAATCCAGATAGTTGGAAAGGAATGGCCCATTATTTCACTGAAACGACGGCTATTCACGAAAAGCCGTTTGTGACACATTTTAATACAGGGAGTGGGCAATTTTTTGCTGTAGAAGGAGCAGTGAAATCAGATCAATCGTGGAATAATCGAAGCTTACAGGATGTTCTTCCCACATGGCGTTGGATTCGCGAAAGTGATGGTGAAGCAATGTCAGTCGATTTTGATTGGGAAGAAGCTTATTTCGGGGGAAGCTCCTTAAAAGTGTATGGAGAGTTATCGCCTGAAAATGCAACTCATATAAAATTATATAAAATGAATTTAGAAGTTGATAAAGATACTGAGATTTTAATTACCTATAAAGCTTCAACTAAGAAACCAAATATGAAAGTAGGGATAAGTCTTGAGGGAGAGGAGGATAAGTTTGAATTCTTCGATCTTCGTAAGAAAAGCCATAATGACTGGGTGACAGAACGGATTAAATTAAAGAAATTTGATGGGGAGACGATTGCTAGCTTATCCTTATTTTTCGATAGTGCCGACGTAATCTTAGACTATCAGCTTAATGTTGGAGAACTAAAGATGACTAGTAAAAATCAAGAGAAGATCGTCCCTGCACCCCCAAAAAATTTTGATGTAAGCACAACGTTTACTGAAGGGCTATATGCAGACATTGCTTTGTCTTGGGAAGGTGGTGGAGAAGTACGTCATTATGAAGTTTACCGATATTTGGAGAATGGTGAAAAAGTGTTTTTAGGGGCAACTCCTAATAATGTGCTATTTGTTCCGGACTTAAGAAGAAATGGAAATGAAACTTCAACGGGCATTGAAGTAGTTGCTGTCAGCAAAGATTTCACTAGAAGTGCAGGAATAACTGAGGTGTATGAATGGCCGGCGTTCCCAAAACCAAAGGCTGATTTTACGGTGAGTCGAACTTTTATCGCACCTGGCGATGAAATTCAATTCTTTAATCAATCATCAGAAGCTACAGAGGAAGTAGAGTGGTTCTTTGAAGGAGCAACACCTTCCACAAGTGAGGAACAGAATCCAACGGTCATTTATGAAGAGGAGGGAACGTACAGCGTTCGCTTATATGCAAGAAATAGTGAAGGAGAAGATACAATTTTAAAGGAAAACTTTATCACTATTTCAAAGGATGCCAGTGATGTTAGAAACCTCTCTTTGCATCAGGAGGCTACAGCAAGTGGGCAATGTGCTCCAAATGAGGGCCCAAGTTACGCGGTAGATGGAAAAGTTTCGGGCAACAGTAAATGGTGTGCGATAGGGCTGAATCATTGGCTCATGGTGGATCTTGGTGATGTTTATCAGTTATCACAATTTGTCATTAAGCATGCTGAAGCTGGAGGAGAACCTACCGCATTCAATACTAAAGCATTTACGATCGAAACGAGTGTAGATGGAGAGGTTTGGGAAGATACAGTATCTGTAACAAACAATATATCAGGGGTGAGCGAACATTCGGTTCCATTAACGAAAGCTAGATATGTCCGCCTAACGGTTCACCAACCGACACAAGGTGGCGATCAGGCAGCAAGAATATATGAGTTTGAAACATACGGCTTTTAGCTAAGATCCCCGTCAAAATGTTTAATAATCACCAACTAGAAATAATTTAATGTCTATTTTAAAGTTTTTCTGCGTTTATTAAAGGACTTAGATGAAATATATTCAAAGTCCTTTTTTTTCTTTATATGATAAGTGTGTAAGCGATTTCTTTCGAGGGAGGGGTTAATGATAAATGAACAATAGATTTCCAGAGGGCTTTTTGTGGGGGGCAGCTGCCTCGAGTCCACAATTAGAAGGTGAAGGAAGTAGACATGGAAAAGGGAAAACAGTTTGGGATTACTGGTTTGAGGTGGAGCCTGAAAGATTCTATCAACGGATTGGACCAGACACGACTTCAAGCTTTTACAACCAATATAAAGAAGATATTTTATCGATGAAAGCCATCGGCTTTAATTCATTTCGAACGTCGATCTCATGGGCGAGGTTACTACCGAATGGTACAACAATCAACCCCGCAGCGGTAACTTTTTATCGGGATGTATTCAGTAGATTAAGAGATAACGGGATCAAGCCTATCATCAATTTATATCACTTCGATATGCCGTATCGCCTGCATTTGAAAGGAGGGTGGGAAAATAAGGGGATCGTAGATGACTTTACACATTACGCCAAAGTGGCATTTGAAACGTTCGGCGATCTGGCAGATACATGGACAACTTTTAATGAACCGATTGTACCGGTTGAAATGGGTTACTTAAATGATAAGCACCTTCCTGGTGTTTATGATATAAAGCGGGCAGTTCATGCCGCCTATTTCACCTTACTAGCCCATGTGAAGGCAGTCAGTGCTTTTCGAAAGTCTGGTCTTAGTGGTGAGATAGGAATCATTTTAAATTTAACACCAAGTTATTCAAAGAGTGATCAGCCCGAGGACAAGAAAGCTGCGAAATGGGCCGATATCCTCTTTAATCGAAGCTTCTTGGATCCGGTGGTGTTAGGGCGATACCCATTGGAAATGACAGAGTTTTTAGAGAAGGAAGCAATTGATGATCCCTATACAGATGAGGATTTAGATGTGATTAAGGGCAATACTATTGATTTTTTAGGAGTGAATTATTACCAGCCCAGGCGAGTGCAGGCTGGGAAGGATAAAGGAACAGAGAGCGGATTAGACAAGTATTTTAAGCCATATCAATGGCCGGAGGCAAAGATCAATCCCCATCGGGGCTGGGAGATCTATGAGAAGGGATTGTATGATATTGCATTAAACATTCGAGATAACTACAGGAATATTCCATGGTATGTAGCTGAAAATGGTATTGGGGTGGAAGGTGAAGAGGCCTTTTTGGACGAGGTAGGGGAAGTCCAGGATGACTATCGTATAACCTTCATGGAAGATCATCTCCGTTGGCTTCAGAAAGGGATAGTAGAAGGTTCCAACTGTTTTGGTTACCATGTATGGACATTTCTCGATAATTGGTCTTGGCTTAATGAATATAAGAATAGGTATGGATTGCTTCGACTCGATTTAGAGACACAAACTCGAAAAAAGAAAAAGAGTGCTTATTGGTTTAAACAAGTAGCAGAAAAAAATCAGCTTCCTGAAAAGTGGTGAGAGATATGGTCGGCTTATTGACAGTAGACATCGGTGGTACGTTTACAAAAATTGGTTTCGTTTCGATGGATGGGGAGTTAACGGATAGACAAGAGTACCCCACTCCTGAAACATTAAGTCAATTTCACTCCATGGTAGATTCTTATTTCACCCACCAAAAAAAACGTCCAACAATTCAGGGGATAGCCATCAGCAGTCCAGGAAGTGTATCAGAATCAGGAGAGATAGACGGACACAGTGCCGTTTCTTTCTTGCATGAGGGGAATTTTCGGGAGAGGGTAGAGGACTATTTTCAGCTTCCTACCACAGTAGAAAATGATTCAAATTGTGTCGCCCTTGGGGAGATGTGGAATGGGGCAGCGAAAAGGGTGAGCACCTTTGTCTGTATCGTTTGTGGGACGGGAATTGGAGGGAGCATTGTCATTAATGGAAAACTTCATAAAGGAGCCAATTTACATGGTGGAGAATTTGGATATGTTCCTGTTTCGAACACTAGTGAGAAATTCCACACTTGGAGTGAGATCGGCTCAGCTTCTGCTCTTACGAGAAGATTAAGGCAGACAGCTCCCTACTATGAGAATTGGACGGGACCGCTTGTATTTGAACACGCTGAAGATCATGAACAGGCGAAGGAATCAATCAATATCTTTTTTCGAACATTGGCTACTGGGGTGTTTACGATTCAGTATATGATTGATCCGGATGAAATAATCATCGGAGGTGGAATTACCCGCCAAGCATGTTTTATGGGGGAATTAACTGCCCACCTTGATGTTTTGTTTGATGCGAAGCCATTTGCAAAAGTACGGCCGAAAGTGACACTTTGTCATCACTTGGATAAAGCACAGTTATTTGGCGCTGCGTATGTTTGGATGGAGAAGTACGGAAGAGGTGATCGAGATGTTTAATCATATAGGAAGTTTCTTCACCGAAGCTAGTTTTTGGATATGGAGAATGATGCAATTAAATTGGCTATGGTTAAGTCATATTTTACTAGGTGGTGTTGTGTTAGGAGTGTTCCCGGCAACTGCGGCTATGTTTGCTATAACAAGAAAATGGCTCCAGGGAGAACTGGACCAGCCAATGTATAGAGAATACCATCAGTATTATCGACAAAATTTCTGGAAGGTCAATGGATTAGGATGGGTTTATTTAGTAATAGGAACATTTCTTCTGTATGACCTTTATCTGGTGACTCAAATCAACGGCATGTTTGCTTTATTGAGCAGTATGTTACTAATAATATTGTCACTGGTTTATTTGTTCTCTTTCTTTTACTTGTTTTCTTACTACGTTCATTTTAACCAAACATTTAAAAACTATTTAATACAACCATTTATCATCACACTACTAAGCTTTAAGCAAAATATACTAATTGCCATCGGTTTAACTTTAGTAGGTTATTTAATCTATCACATACCAGGGTTAATCCTGTTTACTCTTGGAGTCATGCCATCCTATTGGGTGATGAAAGTCTCTTTAAATCGTTTTCGTGAGATACAGAATCAACCTGAATCTATTGTTGGAGGGACGACATGATGCAAAAGAAAACAGCTCATATTATATCCCACTCCCATTGGGACCGGGAATGGTACATGTCATTAGAAGAACACAGGTATTATTTAATAAAGTTATTTGATGATCTGTTGGAGAAATTAGGAGAAGATGCTAACTTCCACAGCTTTCATTTAGATGGTCAGACGATCATGGTGGATGATTATCTCGAAGTCCGTCCAGAGAAAGAAGTGGAAGTGAAAAAATATATCCGGGAAGGAAGATTAATTATTGGTCCTTGGTATATTTTGCAGGATGCATTTTTAACAAGTTCAGAAGCGAATGTAAGGAACCTTCTTTATGGGATGAAAACAACGAAGGCTTTTGGACAAGAGGGGAATCTTGGTTACTATCCTGACACGTTTGGAATATATGGCCAAGCACCACAATTATTGAAGCAGGCAAAAATCGATGTTGCAGCCTTTGGAAGAGGAGTGACACCGACTGGATTTAATAACCAGGTATTTCATCAAGACAGTTATTCCTCACCGTATTCTGAATTAAACTGGGAGTCTCCTGATGGTTCCTCTATACTGGGGGTATTATTTGCTAACTGGTATTCCAATGGAAATGAGATTCCGGTGGAGACAGAAAAGGCAAAAAAATATTGGAAGAAAAAGTTGAAGGAATCGGAAAAATTCGCTTCTACTTCGAAACTCCTTTATATGAATGGGTGTGACCACCAGCCTCTGCAGAAAAATGTCACCGATGCGATTAAAGTGGCAAAAGAGCTTTTTCCAGAAGTAGAATTTAAACATTCCAGTTTTCAACAGTATATCGAGGAATTAAAGGAGGAACTTCCGGAGAATCTGCAAACAATACAGGGAGAATTGCGCAATCAAAAAACAGATGGATGGTCAACCCTTGTAAATACAGCGTCATCAAGAATTTACTTGAAGCAGGCTAATGACCGCTGTCAAACATTACTGGAACGGGTGTTGGAGCCATTAGGGTTGCTCATTTCTGATAAGAAATTTCATCAAGACTTCACAGAATATTACTGGAAACTGTTGATGGAGAATCACCCACATGACAGTATTTGTGGCTGTAGTGTTGACTCTGTGCATCGCGAAATGACTACTAGATTTAGCAAGGTAGAAAAAGGAGCTTTAAAGTTCGTGGAGGAGGAAGCTAGGGGAATGTCCACGGCCATTGATACGATCCATGAAAAGGAGGGCGCGATTCCGTTAGTAGTCTTCCAAACGTCCGGAATAGCAAGGACAGAAGTGATCAAGAAGAAGGTCGCAGTTAATAAAATATACTTTGACGAAATTAATTTTAAGGATATACCTGGGAAACTTAAGTGCGAAATACTACCTTCCTATATATTGGAACGAGCAGATCATTCGACAGTACCGGTTACGGTAAAAGATTTAGGGGTGAATTTTGGTTATGACCTTCCCCATGATAGGTTCAGAAGACCTTATTACGCTCGAGAAATAGAAGTTACCTTCTTATACCACTCATCCAATACGGTGGGGTATGAAAGATGTTTCCTTGTTCCAATTGAGCAAGGTAACAAGGAAGAAGAGGAAGCTTTCATTTGGAAGGAGGACGAAACTAAATTAGAAAATGAAAATATCTTCGTTAAGTTTCATGACAATGGCTCTTATACGTTAGTGGATAAACGATCTGGGCTGGAATATAACCAGCTTGGAATATTGGAGGATACTGGGGATATCGGTAATGAGTACATGTTTAAAGCTTCAGGTGATGATACCCGCGTTACAACAGAGAATAGTCATGTCACGATGAACGTGCTTGAAAACACGAGAGATATCGCTTCAATTGAAGTAACATCTTCCCTTTCTGTTCCTAAGGAGGCTGACGAGCGCTTAAACCTTGAAAAAGAAAACCTTGTTTGGCATTCAGACCGGAAAGCTGGTAGAAGTGAAGAGATGGAACAACTAATAGTGAAATCCGTTATGACCCTAGAGAGGAAAGGGGAAGGATTGAAAGTAAAAATGACCATGAATAATCGTGCGAAAGATCATCGTGTTCGTGTTCTATTCCCAATTGGTAGGAGTTGCTCTAACCATTATGCAGATAGCATTTATGAACTAGCGATACGTCCAAATAAGCCTGAAAGTCAGTGGCTTAATCCTTCTTTCGACCACCATATGCAGCGGTTTGTCAGCTTGAATAATTCAGAAAAAGGGTTAACTGTTGCTGGAAAAGGACTTCATGAATATGAAATTAAGGACGATAACACGATCGCCCTGACAGTATTAAGGTCAGTTGGTGAACTGGGAGACTGGGGCGTCTTTGATACCCCAGAAGCACAATGCCTTGGAGAGAATGAGGCTGAATATATGGTGATTCCCCATCAAAAAGACATTCTCTCATCTGGAGCCTATTTAACAGCCTATCATTATCCATTAACATCAATTGTCATACAAACAAATCAAAAGAAAGGAAACGCCTCAAAAGTGAAAGAACTGTTCACATGGGAAGGCGACAAACTTGTTATGACAGCTTGCAAACCATCCCTTGATGGCGAAAGTATGGTGATGCGCTGGTTTAATCCTGGTAGTGAAACAGAACAACTCTTCCTAAAAGCGGAAGATGACAACTGTATTTATCGATCGACTATTTTAGAAGAAAAGCTAGATTTAGTTGGGGAAGGTACAGCTAACATCAAGGTGAAACCATATGAAATAGTAACGCTTTTAATAGAAGCGTAACGGATTAATTTTTTAATAAACTAACAAGGGGAATATGAGATGACAACGGAGTACAAAAAAATTCCAGCATCCTTAAAAAGGGTTATAAATCGAGTAAAGGATATGTATCCGAATGACAAAGAAATACAAAAACTGTTTGAAAATTGCTTTATTAACACCTATGAAACCACTTTAAAGGAAGATGAAGCGGGAACATTTGTCATTACTGGTGATATCCCAGCAATGTGGTTAAGGGATTCCTCTGCCCAAGTACGCCCTTATTTAACTGTCGCATCGGAGGATCGAGAAATTGCTTCCATGCTCAAGCAAGTGATTGAGCGGCAATGGGCGTATATCCTTCATGATCCTTATGCCAATGCGTTTAATCGAACGGCAGATAATAAGGGGCATCATCAGGACAGAACAAAAATGAGCCCTTGGATATGGGAGCGGAAATATGAAGTGGATTCCTTATGCTATCCGATCCAATTGGCGTATTTATATTGGAAGGCAACGAGAGACAATTCGATTTTAAACCCGACTTTGAAGAAAGTCGTGGAAGCAATTTATGAGGTTTGGAAGGTGGAACAGAATCATGAGGAGAATTCCCCTTATCTGTTTGAACGGGATGATTGCCGCGTTTCAGATACCCTACTTCGAAATGGCAAAGGTGGATATTCTGTCAAAACGGGGATGACATGGTCTGGATTCCGCCCCAGTGATGATGCGTGTCTATATGGTTACTTGATTCCTGCCAATATGTTTGCGGTAGTAGTACTAGATTACGCGAGAGAGATGCTAACTGTGATGAAAGAGACAGAACTAGCTGAAAAAGTCACGAAACTTTCCCGGGAGATAAAAGCAGGTATTGAAACATACGGGAAAGTTGATCACCCTGTATTTGGAGAAATTTATGTGTATGAAACAGATGGAGACGGACATGTCAATCTGATGGATGATGCAAATGTTCCAAGCTTACTTTCCATGCCTTATCTTGGATATGTTGCACCGACGGATCAAACCTACTTAAATACGAGAGAGTTTATTCTAAGTCGGCATAATCCTTATTACTATGAGGGGGGAAAAGCATCTGGAATAGGAAGTCCTCATACCCCAGATCATTATGTATGGCATATTGCTTTAGCAATTCAAGGAATGACTGCCGTTGAAAGAGGAGAAAAGGATCGTATTTTAAATACGTTTAAAAACACTCATGGGTCTACTTATTATATGCATGAGGGGTTTGATGCGGACAGACCAGAGAACTATACTCGCTCATGGTTTGCCTGGGCTAATTCCATGTTCAGTGAATTTATTTTAAGCGAAATGGGGATCTATGTCCCCGGAAGTCCTTTAGAATGTCAAAGAGGTAAGGAGGTAGATAACCGTGTTTTATAAGATCGAAAAGCTGCAAAATCGTGTAAACGAATTGGACCGCTACCGCTACCGTGAATCGGAGAACATTGACTTCTTCCGCGTGTATGAGCCGGAGATAGGGAAGGAGACAATTCTTCCTAACTCTTACACAGATAAAAAAATGAAAGTGAACGACTGCTGGCGTGGAAGGGATACGTATATTTGGCTAAACAAGACATTGGAGATACCGGCAGCCTGGTCAGGTAAAAAGGTAGTCGTATATCTTGATTTAGGACGGACAGGAGGAGGGAATAACTCTGGGTTTGAATCCCTTCTTTATGTGAATAAAGTACCATTTCAAGGAGTGGATTCCAATCATCAAGAAGTGATTTTACCAGCTGATGCTGTGGAGAAAACAGTAGAACTTGACATTATGATGTGGTCTGGCTTGGAAGGTGGGGGTCCCCCGCAAGAGCAATATTACCGTTTGAAAGAGGCGTGGTATGGTTTTTTGGATGAAGAGGTAGATGAATTGTACTATAAATCCAAAGCCATCGTTGATACTCTTGGGAGTCAAGATACGAATGACCCGGCATACGCTTCTTTACTTGCAAGTCTGGACACTGCTTTTAAAAAAGTGGATTGGTCGTACCCTGGAAGCGATCAATTTTATACCTCTCTTGAGCAGACGTTAGCCTTACTTAACAAAAGAATGGGAAAAATTGAAAAACACGATAATGTTACTATTCATACGATCGGTCACTCTCATATTGACCTTGCCTGGCTGTGGCGAACAAAGCACACGAAAGAAAAGGCAAAACGAACATTTTCAACTGTTTTGAGATTGATGGAGCTGTATCCAGATTATACGTATTTACAAAGCCAGCCACAATTGTACGAATGGCTCAAGGAAGAGGAACCAGAGCTGTTTGAAGCGATTAAGGAAAAAGTAAAGGACGGCCAATGGGAAGTGGAAGGCGGCATGTGGGTAGAAGCTGATTGTAATATTCCGTCAGGGGAATCATTCGTCCGCCAACTACTCTATGGTAAGAACTTCTTTAAGAAAGAGTTTGGAAAAATAAATAAAATCCTTTGGCTACCAGATGTGTTTGGTTATAGTTGGTCATTACCTCAAATTTTGAAGAAATCTGGCATTGATACGTTTATGACAACGAAAATTAGCTGGAATCAGTATAACCGCATGCCTCATGATACGTTTTATTGGCGGGGGATCGACGGGACGGAAATATTAACTCATTTTATTACAACACCAGAACCAGGAAGAGCGGAGGACTCTTGGTTTTATACTTACAATGGTCTCATCACTGCTCAAACAGTGAAGGGGATCTGGAAAAACTACCGTGATAAGGAGATTAACCAAGATCTGCTTTTAGCCTATGGGTATGGGGATGGAGGAGGAGGAGTCAATCGAGAGATGCTGGAGTTGAAGAGGCAGTATAATGAGATGCCTAGTCTGCCGAAGATCACCGCAACGAAAGTAGGAGATTACTTTGAGAAACTGCATGATAATGTAAAGAACACTGATCAGTATGTCCACACATGGGACGGCGAGCTGTATTTGGAGTATCATCGTGGAACTTATACGAGCCAAGCAAAAATGAAAGAAATGAACCGAAAATTAGAGAATGCCTTAAGAAAAACAGAAATCCTATCCACATGGAACAGCCTTGAAAATGGTTGGAACCACTATCCTAGCATTGCCTTAGAAAAAGTATGGAAAATGGTGCTCTTAAACCAATTCCACGATATTATTCCTGGCTCCTCCATTACTGAGGTGTATGAAGATTCCTATAAGGACTATAACGAAGTTGCTAGAATAAATAAGGGAATTGTTGAATCCCAGCAACAGGAAATAGTGCATGAAGCAAAGAATAACTTAACTTTCTCACATTTTCATCAATATCATAACCCAATTCTTGTAACAGTACCGAATGGCTACGAGAAACATAGGTTCGAAGTGGAAGGAACTAACCTAGTAAGTCAGGTAACAGCTAATGGAGAGTCCCTGCTATTAATTGAGAAGAGTAAACCTTTCGCCTTCCAGGAGATTCGTGTAAATAGAATAGAAAAGGAACAGATGAATTCAGTGCTCAGCCATGTCTCTCTGGAAGAACGGACATGGGACACCCCTTATTACAAGATTCGGTGGAATGCTAACGGTCAGTTTACTAGTATTTTTGATAAGAGTTCCAACCGAGAATTAATTGAGGCCGGAAAAACAGGAAATACCTTAAAATTATATGAAGATAAGCCTTTGGCACATGATGCTTGGGATATCGATTTATATTATCAGGAGAAATATTCTACTATTGAAACATTCAAAGGGTGTAGAATAATAGATAATGGGCCGTTGAGGACAACGCTTCATTTTAATTGGAAACAAGGAAATTTAGAAATTAGCCAACATATTCATTGCTATCATCATACTAAAAGAATCGATTTTGAAACGGAAGTGGATTGGTCTTTGCGCCAAAACTTATTAAAAGTAGAATTCCCAATTGCAGTACGTACGACAGAAGCAATCTATGACATTCAGTTTGGAAATGTGAAGCGCCCAACCCATTGGAATACATCATGGGACATGGCGAGATTTGAAACTGTTGGGCATAAGTGGGCAGCCCTCGCAGAACCGAATTATGGCGTCAGTTTACTGAATGATAGCAAGTATGGGTACGCCATTAAAGATAATGTTATCGCTCTTTCCTTATTAAAAGGTGCGATCCATCCAGACCCTAAAGCAGATGAGGGGATTCACCAGTTCACCTACTCCCTTTATCCATTCGCAGGTGTTACACATAAGCATGACGTAGAGCGGGAAGCAACCTATTTAAACAACAAACTGGTGGCTACTCCTGGTGCGGTTTCAGTGCCGTTTACCGCGTCATTTCTCACGGTTTCAAGTGACCAGGTAATTATTGATGCAGTAAAGAAAGCTGAAGACAGTGATCACTTAATAGTAAGACTTCATGAAATGGAAGGAACACAGGTACAGGTTCAGTTGGGGAGTTATTATAATGTGAAACAATGGCGTGAAGTAACGTTAATAGAGGAGGAGTATTCATCTCCTCAGGGGGAGTTCACTAATGCCCCTATAAAATTAAACTTTACCCCCTATGAAATAAAAACAGTGGAAATAGTAATCTGAAAACTTGAAAAAGAGACTAGTATCTAGTCTCTTTTCCCTGTTCGTTCACAAGTTAGGAGAAGAAAGTATGAAAACATTAAGTTTTTTTCGAAGAATAAGCGGAAAATTATTTCACCGAGTGTTTTTTACCTACTCCACGATTATAATTTTAACAATGTCCAGCTTATTTTTATTTCTCTCCAATTATTACTCTGATTTTATTGTTCAGAGAGAGATAGATAAACATGGAACGATTATAGATGAAATAAAATCACATTTTCATGAGAAGCATCAATTTGTATCCCAGGGAGTCCGCAATTTATATCTTGAGAAAGATTTAATACAAGACTTGGCATTTGCTTTACAGCATGATTATGAAGAATATATCGGCTACAGGCTCGAAAAATTTGCAAATAGTGATTCCTTTGTTCCGTACAATTTTGATATTTATGTGAAAAATTATTTTTCTAGAGATGACACCGTCGTTGCTCTGGATATTAAAAATGATACTCTTGGTACCGAGTATTTTTATTTGTTTAATCACTTACGCTGGTATGAAAACACACAACAAGGAACAAGAAAAGATATTGATGGAAAGGGGAATTCGACTCTTTATACGGTTGATGAAATAATAAATGATCCTATTTACTTAGAAAGATTAGGTACACTCTCCATCCATTTTACCTACGAGAATGTTGAACGAATTCTTTCCCTTCGAGACGATACGATTCAAGGAACATTTCTCGTAACTGATGAAGAGATGAATGTGTATTTTCTGCATGGAGATTTAACGGAAGGTGTTTTAGAAGACATCCGTTTTGGGACTGTACAAAAAGAGGTTAAGTTAGATGATTTATATTATATTCAAACATCTGTGGAACCAGTGAGCAATTTAATGATTACGTCCATTATACCAAGAAAGGAATTGGCTTCATTATTCACCTATAAAATTACGATCTTATTAATCATTATCGTGTTAACTGTGATCGCCATTGTGTTACCTTACTTTTCTCTAAGGGGTCACTCGAAACGTGTGGATCATATTGTCACAAAAATGCGCAAAGTCCAAGAAGGTAATTTAAAGATAAAGATTGATACTAGACAAGGCAATGATGATTTAAGTGTGATTTCAGAGACATTTAATGAGACATTAGATGAATTGAATAATTATATTAATAAGGTGTATACGTCAAAAATAAAAGAGAAGGAGGCGGAACTTGCAAGTCTTCAAGCGCAGATCAATCCACATTTCTTATATAATACGTTAGAAGCAATCAGGATGAAATCTTTAGCAGAAGGTGGTCGGACGACTGCGAAGATGATCGTTCAACTATCTGAATTATTCCGCCATTCTTTACAAACAGCAGAATTAGTCACATTGGAAGAGGAACAAAATCATGCCCGGCAATATATTGAGTTGTTTAGTTTTAGATTTCCAGAGCAACTTACCAGTTTTTTTGCAGGTAATGAAGAATTGAATCGTTATTTAATTCCACCCTTTATTTTACAACCCCTTATCGAAAACTTTTTAATCCATGGCTTTAAACAAAATAGCAATGATAATAGGCTCGTAGTTAGAATGAAAGAAAAGGATAGCACCTTACTGATTCAAATTGAGGATAATGGAAAGGGGATTGGTGAAGAAACATTAGAACGGATTTTATGTAAGCTGGATAGGGGAGAGAGTACATCTGATTCAATTGGTTTAATAAATGTAAATGAGCGGATCAAGTTAAAATATGGACAAGGTTATGGGGTGACGATAGAGAGTATTCCAGATGTTAAAACAGTTGTAACGGTGAAATTGCCCGTTATAGAGAGGTGACAAATCATGATAAAAGTCATGCTTGTAGATGATGAACCGTTAATTCTGGAAGGGTTAAAAAATATCATTGATTGGGAATCATTTGGATTTCGAGTGATTGAAACGGCGAGGAATGGCTTGGAAGCGTTAGAGAAGTCTCGTGAAGTTTCATTTGACGTGTTAATTACGGATATTAAAATGCCGGAGATGACAGGTCTTCAGCTGATTCGTCATTTGCGAGATGAACAGAAAAGAATAATCGTCGTCGTACTATCTGGGTTTCAGGAGTTTGGTTTAGTGAAAGAAGGATTGCAGTTAGGGATAGAGAACTACCTACTGAAACCGGTTAAAGAAGAAGAATTAGTATCTTCACTCCAACTCGTTAAGGAGAAAATAAATCAAGCTATTTTAGAGGAGAAATCAGCTTTAGTGTTAAGGGATCATACTATTTGGCGCTGGATTATTGGCAAAATGAGCTATGAAGGGGTAAGACAGAGAATGTCTTTTTATCCTGAGTTACAACTAACTACACCACTATGGATAGGCTTATTGAAAGTAGATGTGAACGAGCAGAATGAAGAGGGATGGCAGACTTGGAGAAAGGCCTTCGAATGTGAAGGAACTGCAATTACCGTTCTCACACCATCAGGTGATTTTCTTTTCCTATGGTTCAGGGTAGCTCCAGAAGACTTGGAAGAGGGGATATCCAAAATACATCGACTAATTAACAACATAGAAAAGATAGAAGATTATGTGTTTGTTCACAGTAAAAAAATTGATAGCCTAAGTCAAATTCAGGATGTGTATCGGGAATTAGAAATGGACAGTGAATTAAAGATGCTGCTTCCAGAAAAGGAACACAGTCTCGCTGAGCAGTTGTACAGTGCATCAGACAGGTATGATTCATCGAAAAAATACTCGAGTAACTATGTGTCTCATGTGATAATGGAGCAACTTGCTAATCAGAATTATGAAGTGGTAAAGGCCTCCATGAAACATACGTTATCTATGTTTGAACAAGATCGCCCGTTACTTATGAAAAGTGTTTTATTAGAGTTCTTTTTTCAGGTTAAGAACAGTTTTTCCTTGCATATTGATTATAAAGTTTATGTGGAGATGTTAACTAAAATTTTATATGTAGAAGAATTAACTGATGCCTTGAAATTAATCGATAATTGCCTTGATATGCTGGATACAAATTATTCACAGCGAAATCAGGAATATAGCCCTATTATTCAAACCGTATTGAATTTTATCCATCAAAACCTTCCAGAGGAAATGTCTCTCAAAACATTAGGTAACAGCTTTCATATTAATCCTATTTATTTAGGACAACTGTTCCAAAAGGAGGTAAAGTGCTCCTTTACGAAATATTTAAATAATCTGAGGATTGACAAAGCAAAGAAATTGCTTCTCTATTCCCATGAAAAAGCAGGTGTCATTGGGAAAAAAGTGGGCTATATGGATTCTGCCTATTTTTATAAACAATTTAAAAAGCTAGAGGGTGTCACTCCTTCCGAATGGAGAAAAAGAAACAGTGATTGGAGAGCAACTTACAGGAAAAAATGACCTTTGAGTTGCTCTTCTTTTTTATTATTTTATAACAGCAATATTGTGTATTTATTTTAGCCATTAAATCTAAGCTATCTCAACTTTTTAATTTGTAAGGGTTTTCATATAATTAAATTAAAGAAGGAAGTCAGATTTGGAAGGAGGAAGAAGATGCAGCGCTTAAAGAAATTTGGTAAAAACGTCTACGATAATCGAATCTGGCTTTTAATGATAATGCCTGGTTTTATCTGGCTCCTTGTCATGAAGTACTTGCCGATGTTTGGTCAGGTCATGGCGTTTAAAGATTTCAGGTTCCATCCTGATGGATTTTTTGCCAGTGTTTATCACAGCGAATGGATAGGGTTTGATAACTTTCGGTTTTTATTCAGTACAAATGATGCTTATGTTATCACCAGGAATACAGTTTTATATAACCTAGTTTTTATCATATTAGGACTTATATTAGCAGTTGGTGTTGCTATCATCTTAAGTGAATTAACGAAACAAAAGCTTGCTAAAATTTATCAGACTGGAATGTTATTTCCTCATTTTTTATCTTGGGTAGTTGTTAGTTATTTTGTGTTCGCTTTCCTAAGTGTTGATCGCGGATTGTTTAACAGTGTTCTGGAGATGTTCAATATAGAGCCAGTATCATGGTATAACGAATCTGCCTATTGGCCTTATTTTCTTGTGGTAATCAGCCAATGGAAAGGTGTAGGATTTGGGAGTATCGTTTACCTTGCAGCTATTGTAGGGATCGATAGGACATATTACGAGGCGGCAATGATTGATGGAGCTAGTAAATGGCAACAAATTTGGCGTATTACTATTCCAATGATCATGCCATTAATTATTATTTTAACGATTTTAAATATAGGGAGTATTTTTAGTGCAGATTTTGGATTGTTCTATCAGGTTCCACGGGATTCAGGGCCATTATATTCAGTGACGAATGTTATCGATACTTACGTTTATCGGGGGCTCATGTCGATGGGGGATATTGGGATGAGCACTGCAGCAGGTTTATATCAGGCGACAGTAGGATTCATCTTAATCTTACTGACGAATTACATTGTTAGAAAAATAGATGAAGAAAATGCATTATTTTAAAGAAAAATTTAGGTGAAAGGAGAGTGAAAAAGTTGGATTTCCCACCAAAATCAGCAACATCATCTCAACATAAAAAAGTCCTTCCTCTAAGGAAAAAGAAGAAAGAATATAATCCTTATGGCTTTTCAGGTAAGACGAGTGTAGTAATGCATATTTTACTAGGTTCATTTGCGTTCCTATGTATTTTTCCATTCATCTATGTCATTATTATTTCCCTGTCGAGTGAACAGTCGTTGTCTTTGCAGGGCTATCGACTTATACCAGAAGAGTGGAGCCTAGAAGCTTATAAGTATTTATGGCAGGTGAGATCACAGATTTTTCGTGCCTATGGTGTGACACTTTTTGTTACGATTGTTGGAACGATCCTCAGTGTGTCGGTGATAGCACTTTACGCTTATGCCATATCAAGGAAACAGTTTTTGTATCGGAAGCAATTCACGTTTATCGCCTTTTTCACGATGTTATTCAGTGGTGGAATGGTACCTTTCTACATCGTAATGACACAATTTTTAGGATTGAAGAACTCCATTTGGGCACTCATATTACCGATGACGGTAAATGCCTTTTACATCATTATTATGAGGACATTTTTCCAACGTTCAGTTCCGGAGGCGATACTTGAATCGGCACGAATTGATGGTGCAGGAGAGTTTCGAATTTTCTTAAGGATTGTATTACCACTGGCTATCCCAGGTATTGCCACAATCGCCTTATTTAATACACTTGCCTATTGGAATGACTGGTTTAATGCATTGCTTTTCATCGATGATCCTAATCTTGTTCCACTCCAATCTCTATTAATGAGAATTGAAAATAATTTAGATTTTATTAGACAAAACGCTATGTTATCTACTCAGAATGGCAGTATATTAGGATCTATCCCGCAGGATTCAGCAAGGATGGCAATGGTTGTCATTGCAACTTTACCAATTGCGTTATCATATCCTTTCTTTCAAAAATACTTTGTAAAGGGATTGACGATCGGAAGTGTCAAGGAATAGTGACTGAATTGCTCATCAAAGGAAGGGAATATATCGTTATTTTATATCCCCACCTTTTATGATAAAAAATTAAATGGGGGAAAGAAATGAAAAAACTATGTTTACTACTAGTCATGTTAGTAGGGTCTGTCAGCTTGTTGATAGCATGTGGAGGTGAAGAAGACGTAGGAAGTCATTCTGATGCGAGTGAAAATGGAGAAGGCAATGGTGAATCAGGTAAAGGAGACGACGTGTTAGATCCTGTGACACTTACATGGTACTTAATTGGCACACCACAACAAGACCTTGATGTAGTGATGGAGGAAGTTAACGAGTATACTGAAGAAAAGATTAATGCAACCATTGACCTTAGATTACTGGACTGGGGAGAATTTGATGAAAGATTGCAGGTAATTACCACTTCCGGAGAAGAGTATGATATTGCGTTTACAAGTTCATGGGCAAATAACTACTCTCTAAATGCCCGTCGAGGTGCGTTTATTGAATTAGACAATTTGATGGATGAATATGGGGAAGAGATGAAAGAACTAATTGATCCTGCATTTTTAGAAGGAGCTCAAGTTGACGGAAAACTTTATGCTGTTCCAACGAATAAAGAAGTAGGTCAGCAAGCTGTCCTTTCATTCAATAATGAATTAGTTGAAAAACACAATCTTGATATTTCAACAGTTAACTCGCTAGAAGATTTAGAGCCACTTTTAGCTGTAATTAAAGAAGAGGAATCGGATGTAACCCCGATTGCCACATTTGATGCATACCTCCCTTTTGATTCTATTCTTCAAGAGGAAATGCCATTTGCTTTCAGGTTAGAGGGAAATACAGATGAAGTAGTAAATAAATATGAAGAAGAGGCGACGATGGAAACCCTGAAAGTAATGCATGATTACTATAAAAAAGGGTACATTCGTCCAGATGCTGCAACCAGCACAGACTCGTGGCCATTAGAAACACCAAACTGGTTTGTGCGTAAAGAGCTCTATCAACCGTATGCAGAACATGTATGGTCTAGGTCAGCCGGATATGAAATTGTTACTCGTCCTCTTCATGAGCCGTACGTATTTAATAATTCAGTGACAGGTTCTATGCAAGCGATTTCAAATACATCAGAGAACCCAGAACGGGCTATGATGTTCTTAAACTTATTAAACTCTGATCCTTATTTAAGGAACTTAATTGACAAAGGGATTGAAGGTGTTCACTACGAAGAAAATGAAGATGGGACCATTAATGACTTACCTGCTCGAGTTGAAAGGTTTAACATGCCAAGCTTTGCGATCGGAAACCAGTTAATTTTAAAACTGTATGAAGACGAGCCAGCAGATAAATGGGATGCTTTTGAAGAGTTTAACGAAAATGCCATTCCATCCCCAGTATTAGGGTTTTACTTTGATACTAACCCCGTTCGTACAGAAATTGCAGCGATCAGTAACGTTACAAGTGAATTTTCACCAGCGTTGTTAAAAGGTGCTGTAGACCCAGAGGAGTACATTCCTGAATTTAATAAAAAACTTTATGAAGCAGGAATGCAAAAAGTATTAGACGAAATTCAAAGTCAATACGACGAATGGAGAGACAATCAATAATCAAAATGGTTAGATGAACCCACTTAGGTTTCATAAGGTGGGTATTAGTTGGTAGGATAAAGGTGTCCCATTGTTTATAAAAAACCGACTGTTACTCCAGCCTCGACCTATTTCGAGAGAGGTCAGATGTTTTTGCCCAAATATAGGAGTTGAGTACAACAGGTAAATCAGGTTATTCACCTATGTGGAAACAAGTGGGATAAAGGTCTTTGGTGAAACCTTTAAATCAAATGTTGGATTGCTCTCATCGATTAATTCATCCGTAACTTCCCAAGTTATTCACGAACATTTAAATCATTACCTAAATAGAAAGTCAAAAGTTTACGTAAAAAGTTTTGGCTCGAATGAACATAGAATACAAATGCCATTGAAGGCACTACGTTAACTATTGACGAAACCAAGTTAGTTCTAGAAGGAATTAAGGTCGGTGGAAAAACGTTAGAAGAAGGTTGAATCATCGGGTTGCAATTCACTATGTAGAGGAGATTGTTCAAAAGGGAGCACCTTTGTCAGAGTGGCAAATTAAGAGTTTACATTGACTTGTATCAAAAGGAGGAACCGCTACATGACGGTTCCTCCTTGTTCGAATTATTTTGTTGATCTAAACGTCTCTTCAAGATCGGAAGCTAATTTAAATACGATAATACGTTCACCAGTCATTGTGCTTAGGTCTGTATGAAAACTAATCACTTTTTGACCTGTTATTGAATAAATATAGTCTCTCAAAATATCGACACCTGTTTCGACTAAATCAGAGCGGGTTTTTTTAATCATCGATTTTCCTTCTTTTGTTTTACAAAGAGTATACTCGGCAGGAGTAAGAACACCTTTGAGCGATACGATAATCATGTCTCGTAATATATCTGTTTTAACAGAGACAGACCCTCTTCCAAGATAATCTTTTTCCCATTGGGTAAGGACTTTACTTATTTCTGCTTCTATAGAACCTTTTGATTTAGTCATATATCCACCTTCATCAACGTCTGCTACTTATTAAAGTGAGATCGATTTAAACGATTTTCCCCAATAAGAATTTTATCGAGAACTATGCTTTGTGTCAATTCAACTTCTTTTACTTCTCATTAATAATTTCTTCTCTATAAACTGTCGGTTCCTTTATTTTCACAGGAACAGTAACCGCTTTTGCCATCAGCATAGCTAACATGCAAAACAAAGATGCCACAATAAACGCTTGACCAAATGGAAATACTTTAACAATAAAAGGCCCAGCAAAAGCAGAAACACCATAAGCCTGATACATCAATCCATAATTACTGCCCATGTTTTTTGTACCATAATAATCAGCCGTGATAGAAGGAAATAAAGACAGAAAGCCGCCAAAACAAAATCCAATGACAGAAACTGTTCCTAAAAATAGCGGATAATTCATATATCCGATACTCATATATAGCAATGTCACTGCCGTTATGCCATAAATAAACATCAATGTATTTACTCGGCCGAAACGATCAGAAATATTCCCTAAAATAATGCGCCCTGCTGCATTAAATAAAGCGATCACCATCACAGCATTAACGGCTTTTTCAACATCCAATTGAACGACTTCTACGCCAATATCGACAGCAAAACTAATAACCATTAATCCAGACATACTTCCGAACAAAAACATAAACCATAACAAGTAAAATGGATACGTTTTGACCATTTCCTTAGATGAAAAATGGGTAGACTCCTCTAAGGCAACACTATTTCCTTTTCCATTCATGTCTTTAATAGGTGGGTTTCTCAGTAGTTGGGCACCTGCTACTACAAAGACGAGATAGATAGCCCCAACATACATGAACGTCGAAGAAACACCAAAGTTTTCGATGAAATAACGAATGATCGGTTGAAAAATAAGACCGCCTAATCCAAAACCGGCAACAGCAATACCACTAATTAATCCTCTTTTTTCAGGAAACCATTTCACACACGCTGACAGTGGACAAACGTACGTCATTCCAATACCAGCTCCACCAATCACACCGTAAAATAAATATAATTGCGTTACTGTTGTTGCTTGGCTGGATAAAAGTAATCCTAATCCTAAAAGAATGCCGCCGGTCGTTGCAACCCAACGTGGTCCAATTTTATCTTGAAGTTTCCCTGCTAAAATGGTCATCAATGCAAACGTCGCAATCGTAATCGAAAATGTAAGCACAATGGCTTCTCTATCCCAACCAAATTTGTCCATCAATGGCTGGTTAAATAAACTCCAAGCGTATACCGCTCCTAAATTAATTTGAATAATAACAGCTCCAAGTACTACTAACCAACGATTCATCCTATCCATCTCCCTTTAAAAACTGATTATCAAAAAAAGAGACCAACATTTGATGGTATGATCCATCAAATGTTGGTCTCTTTTGTACGCACTATAAAAGTGATTACGTAAGCAACCAAAATCTTAAAATTAGTCATTTCCTTCGAAAGCTTGCATTGGGACTTCTCATTCCCTTATCCTAACGGACATTGGAAAAAGCTATCCTGCATCTCTTATCGATTCACACATTTAACTTAGTATAAGTGACGAAGCCCTCGACTGTCAATCCTATTGTTTCTCTCTAGTGTTAAAGCGCCTAAACATCTTTGGGGGAATATCCAAGTCTGGCTGAAGGGTTTGGTCTTGCTTCTTGAAAACCAACAGTGAACTCAAAGTTATGGGGAACCGCTCTTCCTCCTCCATATGACTTATCAATACACCCAGCAAAATGGCTAGGGCGTTATTGGTTATACGAGGTCTTCAAATATTTCATATAAGTTAGCTTTGACTACGTTTTTAGCTTGAAAAATCTCTTCGAAGGAATGGTAAGTAATTTCGTTTTTCTCCATTCCTAAAGCAACGCCGTGAATTCCTTCTTCCATTAATTTAATCACTTTATGTCCCATACGGCTAGTAAATACACGGTCAAAAGCTGATGGCGTTCCACCTCTTTGAATGTGTCCTAAAACAGTCGCTCTTGTATCTAGGCCGCTCTGTTCTTTAATTAAAAGGGCAATTTTTTCAGCCTTATCGACTCCTTCAGCGACTATAACAATGCTATGCGTTTTTCCTCTTTCAAAACCATCTTTAAGTTTTTCAGAAATTTTATGAATATCTCCTGGTATTTCAGGAATTAAAATCGCGTCGACCCCACTAGCAATTCCGGCATGAAGGGCGATATCACCCCGGTCTCTTCCCATTACCTCAATCACACTTACTCGTTCGTGACTACTCATAGTATCTCTTAAATTTCCAATTGCCTCCGTCACAACGTTCAATGTCGTATCAAAGCCAATTGTGTAGTCGGTCAAAGGAATATCATTATCAATGGTTCCTGGCAATCCATATGTTTTAATACCTCGTTCATTAAGTTTAGCGGCCCCGCGATAGCTACCGTCCCCTCCAATAACAACAAGGTATTCAATTCCAGCTTCTCTTAAATTGTTTGCAGCTTTAATTTGTCCTTCTTCTCTTCTAAATTCTTTGGACCTAGCCGATTGTAGAAACGTTCCCCCACGATAAAGGATATCAGCAACATCTTTTGTTTCGAGTGCCACAAAATCTTTTTCCATTAGCCCGTTAAATCCCCTTTTAATTCCAATCATTTCATAGCCATGGGCAATACCCGTCCTCACGATAGAACGAATCGCACTATTCATACCTTGAGAGTCTCCTCCAGATGTCAGTACTCCGATTTTTTTCACTATAAAACAGCCCTTTCATTGTATATGTAGTTCTTAATCTTTATATAGCATAGTTTACTAAAGGGTACTGATTTGAACTAATTGCATTATACAAAATACACTTGAAAAACGAGTCATACAAGTGATCTTCATATAGGGGACGCTTTCCCGAGGCTTGTTCCTTCTAACACTACGTTAACTCGTTGATAGTTAACGTGCTTTCTTCAATGGGATTTCATTCAAGCAATAACTTTATTTTTGTTGGAACTACTCCCCATTGATTTATATGGTCATATTATCACTGAAGTAGAAGATTCATGAAATTAATATTTAAGCTTTATCGCAGATGACTGTCCGTAAAACTCCCGGCTAAAGGGCGAAAATGTCCACTGATTGAGCGTTGGTTTTATAAATAAGAACACTTAACAAAATCTCTTTTAATGAAAGTCATTTTTCATAAACGATATATTTGTTACACATTATGAGGCTATGGCGCGGTAGTAACTTTGACATTCGATGACTTATATTATGTCAGAGCTAGACTTTAATAACAAGCTTCCTTACTGTCATTAATTTTCCCTATCGCACAATATTTTAAAAGTTTTACACCTAACATAATTTCCATGAAGGTACTTTAACTAGAAAAAAATAAAATTTTCTCCTCAAACTAACGCGTTATGTCTCTTTATGAGATTCAACCTGTTTAAAGCTAAATGTTTCACCAGGTTTAAGGGATTGAACTAGCGGAAGGTCCTCATCAATGACTTTGCCAATAATGTTGACTGCTGGATCATAGGCTAGCTCACGTTTGACAATTTGTAATTCACCTTGGTATCGGCCATACCGTTCGTTATCGATTGTAATTGATCCCGCCTGACGCATTTCTTCCCCTGTGGAGGGGTTCCCCCTAGTTGAACGAGCTGTAATGACGATCTTCCCTTTTTGAGCATATGCCCGCGATGTCTCTGATCGGATAACGTCACGAGCAGGATCTAACCGTTGACGGTGCAATTGGTTTAGCACGGCGTATTCAGCATCATCCATGTCAAAAAAGCATGTACGAAGGGTGATGACACCTTCTTCACCGTACTGGCGAAAGAGCTCGCTCGTTTCTACTGATATGGCAGGGTCCCCTATATAAACATGGTCGATGGCGCACTGATCCCATAATTCCTTTGCCGCTGCAAATGGTGGAACGTGCCGATGTTTTTCAAGTGTCGGCAATCCTTTATGAAGAGGGCCTCTAAAAGTTAAATCCCCAGGCACAAATGCCATAGTTTTAAAGCCAAAAGAGCGCAGCCACTTATTCGTTTCTATCAACCAGTCTTTATCCAATCCAGTTTCAGGGCGTGGATAATAATTATGGCATACGTCACAATGATCTTTAATTAAACCTTGATCCAATAAGTTATAGGCCTTTTTATAAGATAGCGTACTGGCATTAAGAACAACTGTCATTGTTTTTGAGATTTTGATGATCGCCTCATTGCTAAAGCCATAATCCACCCTTAATCCTGTGATCCCTTTCTCAATCAACATATCAACGCTATCAATATCAACATTTAAGTAAGATAAAGAAGTAGGAGAAACATCTGCAATCAAGCTCATACCTAAGTCTTTAGCTTGTTGCCCAAGTATATTTATGGCGCCTATATACATGTGTGGGTCATCTTCGGGAATGTGCAGGGAGGTGAAGATAGACTGGAACCCTGATTGCTTCATACGTTCTAAATAATATTTTTGTTCTTGTTCGGTTTGTTGACCTAAAAATATCGATACGCCTTTCAAAACGAACACTCCTTTTCAGCTTAAATTGATAAAGAGAGACCGCCCAGGAAGTTACAGTCTCTCAATTTTGATTTAAGTCTTACTGAAGGTTTTGAGCCATTTCCTCGTTGTAACCAAATAAATAAGTAAAGATAAATCCACATGTATAAGCGATAACTAATCCAAGGAAATACATGATATATTGGTTATCAGCGATTAATGGTATAAGAGATAAACCAGAAACGCCAATACCGAGTGAAGCGGTGGATGTTAATGCCTGAAAAGCGCCACCGACAGAAGCACCTAAACAAGCGGTTATAAATGGGCGTCCTAACGGAAGGGTGACACCATATAAAAGCGGTTCTCCAATCCCTAAAAAACCTACAGGAAGGGCACCTTTAACGGTGTTTTTTAAACGGTGATTCTTTGTTTTTACTAATACAGCAATAGCGGCCCCCACTTGCCCGGCTCCTGCCATAGCTAAGATTGTTAGAAGGGGTGTTGCGCCTTGTGCGCTGATAAATTCTAAGTGAATAGGTGTTAACCCATGATGCATCCCCACCATAACAAGAGGAAGAAATGTTCCAGCTAAGATAGCACCAGCGACAACCCCGCCAATATCTAATACACTATTAATACCCATTGTCACCCCGTTGGCTATAAATCCGCCTACTGGCTGTAAGAGAACAATCGTTGTCACCCCGACTAATAAAACGGTTATGAAAGGCGTCATAATAATATCTAAAGAAATTGGGACGACTTTTCGGATACGCTGCTCCACAAATGCCATAAACCATGCTGCTAATATAATTGCAAATAGCCCACCTGTCCCAGGGACTAGCTCTTCACCAAAAAGCGTAATATTTGCTAATGCAGGATTAATAATGAGTATCCCAGCAATCGCGCCTAATGCTGGTGTACCACCGAATTCTTTTGCTGTATTCCATCCGACTAAAATACCTAAATAGGTGAAAATACCGCCGCCAATAACGAGTAAGATCTGAAGCCACGTTGTTTCTGGATCAACTCCAGCATTTTGCGCAAAACTCGCCCCTCCGTTAATTAGACCTGACGCAACGAGTGCAGGAATAAGCGGAATGAAAATGTTCCCAATTCTTTTTAAAAAGTTTTTGACTGGTGTGTTATTCTTTTTTTTAATGGTTCTCTTTACGTCATCAGCAACGTGGTCAGAATCTGCTACTTCGCCAAGGTCAAGTCCAGTAATATGACAGAGTTGTTCAGCTACTTTAGTGACTGTTCCTGGTCCAACAATAATTTGTAACGTGTCGTCTTCCACAACACCCATTACGCCTTCGACTTTTTTTAAATCAGCCAAACGGACTTTTTTATAGTCGTGGACTTCCAAGCGAATTCGTGTCATACAATGGGCGATTCGTTTAGTATTGTCTTTTCCACCGGTATGGTCTAGAATCCCTTGAACGATGACGTTTTCTTTCGTCATGATACAATCCCCCTAATGTATTATTGAATGGCATATTTTACAAATCCATTCGCTTCTTCTAAACTTTTCTTGGCCTCTGGTTCACTTTTTCCCGTTAAAATCATGATGATCGCCACTTTCACAGAGCCATTTGCTTCTTCAAGTTTTTTAGAAGCGGTCATGGCATCAGTATCGGTTGCTTCCATAAGAATTCGTTGAGAACGCAAGGCGAGCTTTTCGTTTGTCGGCTGCAAATCTACCATCAGATTTTTATACACTTTTCCAAGTCCGATCATCGTGGCAGTCGAAATCATGTTCAAGACTAATTTCTGTGCAGTTCCTGCTTTTAATCGTGTTGAGCCAGTTAAGATTTCACTTCCAGTGTTCACTTCAATTGGGTGCGTTGCTTCTGTAGATATAGGAGCATTGATATTACATGAAAGGCTTCCTGTTAATGAGCCGACGCTATTAGCATATTGAAGTCCGCCAATGACATAAGGGGTACGTCCACTAGCAGCAATACCGATGACGGTGTCATTCGCGTTTAGGGAAATCGACTTTAAATCTGCTTCACCTAAGCTTGGAGAATCTTCAGCACCTTCTACTGCATGAATAAACGCTTTTTCACCGCCAGCTATTAAGCCAATGACTAAGGTTGTGTCTACACCGAATGTTGGCGGACACTCGGCAGCATCTAATACACCTAAACGCCCACTCGTGCCAGCACCTAAATATATGAGACGCCCCCCTTTTTTCATGCGTTCGATCGTTTGCTCAACGAGTTTTGAAATGTGGTTTAATTGTTGCTTAATGGCAGATGGCACATAGTGATCTTCAGAGTTCATGAGCTTTAAAACGTCATAAGTGCTTCTTTCATCTAAATCCATTGAATTTTCATTTCTCTTTTCTGTACGAAGCTTATCTAACATAACGCCCCTCATTCCTATCAAAAATAATTTTGTTCACGCTTTCATTATAATGATAATGAAATTAATTATCAATATATTTTTATTGATTATTGAAATTCAATTTCAATAAAGGGGTTAAAGAAGACATGGTATGAGCCCATGTCTTTGCGCCGTTATAGTCTTTTCTCTTCTGTTTTCTGACGTGATTTGTCAAAGGGCTCCAATAGGTGTTCGCCGATTTGGTGGAAGACAGACACATACAAGCTGTCAATAAGGTTTAGCTGACTTGTTCTTGAAGCGATGCTTCCGATTCGTTGTTCAACTTCTATATTTGGTATTAAAAGAGGTATATCAGCTTGTTTATAAAGTGGTGACGTGTTGGAGGAAGTAATCGCTATGACTGTAGTTCCTTGTTCTTTCGCATAGGCCGCCAGTTCAATCACTTCTCTCGTTTTTCCTGAGGTACTGATGCAAATAAGGACATCTTCAGGTGCCATCATTGTGATGAAAGGGATCATATAATGATAATCTGTAGAGGCTACACTATGGAAACCGAGACGCATGAATTTATATTGACCATCTACACTAGAGGTAAAGGACCCGCCAACACCGAAAAAGCCGATTTTTTTAGCAACGCTTAATGTATCAACAGCTTTCGAGAATTCTTGAGAACTTAACGTATTAAAGGACATCTCTAATGCGGATTGGTTTAAAGAAGACACTTTTTGAAACAGCATATGGGGTGTGTCACTTGTCTCTAATAAGGACGCACTATTAATAGTTGCTTTACCCCGTGTCAGTTCTTTTGCAAGGGCGAGTTTAAACATTCTAAAACTGTCGACACCAACCCGTCTACAGAAGCGGACAATACTCGCTTCACTGGCATGCGCTTGTTGAGCTAACTCTTTTGTAGTCAAGTTAGGGATAAATTCAGGGTGTGTCAGCACATAGCGAGCGACTTTCTTTTCTGCAGCGGAGAAAGAAGATAATTGTTGTTCTATTTTAGTTAAGATCACCGATTGGGACATCGTTATCACTTCTTTTTTATAAATTTCTTATTTAAATCATGCGTGATTTGGATGATGAAATCAAGTAGCAACCTCTTAACATTTACATGCTAACTCAATATATGTGTCGTATAATGATCATAGCAAGGAAGCATTATGATCACTTGTTTTAAGTCTCGACCCTTTGATTATCACAGATAACCCCGTTCATAGAGAGGAAACTAAATCTATTAAGGTGGGGGCTAACGGCCGGTCGGTAATGTCGTGATTAACCTCAACTATAAGTAAGATAAAGACGAAAATACCCGACTGGTTGACGGTTCGTTATATTACAAGATAATGGTCCTGATACTGCTCACTCTCTAGGAGTCATCACCTTTCTTTAAACACAAATAATTGTTATAGACTATTCTCCTTGTTTGTTTTGAAAATTTAATTGAGATAGTCATTCAAATATAAAGGAGATGTCATGAATGACCCAGTATATTTATATAGCATCACCTATGAGATTACCTGTGGGCTCATTCGGGGAACGACCTGTATCGCCTGAACAACCGAATGTCTTTAGAGATGAATTAGATTTCACTCACTTATATTTTGAGAATAATTATGATAGCGATTCAAAACAAAGGTACACTTACAGCTCACACTTTTCATATAAGCATCAAGTTGCGGCAGACGCTAATCAAATTCCGCTAAGCAGTGACATGAAGGGAACTGCGGAAGAGAAGAAGTGTTTAGGAATTCTTTATTCCTATCTTGAAGAAGCTATTCAACATAGTGGTATGATAGAATATTTTACTTCTTGGAACAGTGAGGAAGACTTAGCACTCTCGAAAAAGAGACATGTTCAATGGATAGATATTAAAGACCCTTATGATCTCGTTTTAGATGACCGAGAATTTTTGAGAATAACCCTTTGGGATATAAATGCTTATGGCATAACCGATTCTCAAGAAAAAAACTAAAAGGTCATGTCCAGTGTTTAGGTAGAAGATGTCCTATTGTAGAGTTGCGCGTGAAAAGGTATTGATAGAGTAAGATAATCATTTTGTGACTCTTATGGGAGAGGAGGACCATCCTTGTCACACGACATTTATCATCGGTTAGTTCAAGAAACAGATGAAGAACAGGCGATTTTACAACGTGATAAAAAGGTGAAGAAGGATTTGTATACGAATCATCGTGATTTTATTATCCAAAGTGATAAGCTGATGGAGCCTCACACGATGATTATGGTTAGAAAGCATACAAGGTTTGTAGATTTTCCAAAGCATAAGCATGATTATATTGAAATGAATTATGTCTTTAATGGGAAACTTGAGCAACAAGTGGGGGATGTCCCACTTGAGTTGCAAACCGGAGAATTACTTCTGTTAAATCAATTTATTGAGCATGAAATTAAAGCGTGCGGTAGAGAAGATATCATTATTAATTTTATAATCCGACCACACTTTTTTGACTACATTTTCACCTACCTAGCAGCGGACAGTACTGAACATAACATTCATGATTTTCTCATTAATAGTCTGTTTGAACATACGCAAAAGGGGCAGTTTCTGTATTTTGCTGTATCTGAAGTGACAACTATTCAAACACTTCTCCAAAAAATCATTATAGAAATCATGGAGCCAAATGTCTTTTCACAATCATCCATAAAGCTGTACATGGGTCTTCTTATGATTGAGTTAATAAAGCATTCAGATAAAATGAAAAGGCTCACTGATACGACTAGCCAACAACAGGTGATCATGGCGTCTTTAAAGTATATTGAAGAGAACTATCAGCAAGCTTCTTTGTATGAATTAGCGGATAAGCTTAATCAAACTCATTATGGGTTAAGTAAAAAGATTAAAAAGGTAACAAGCAAAACGTTTAAAGACCTCTTACAAGATAAGCGGCTAACTGTTGCAAGAGAATTACTGAAAAGTGAAGATATAGCCATATCTGCTGTGGTGGAACAGGTCGGTTATGATAATGTAAGTCATTTTTATCGGATTTTTAAAACGAAATATGGCGTAACGCCTAAACAATTTCGCGAACAATTTAGGCAGAAGTAAAAGGGATGTGTTTGTAAAATATGAACACACCCCTTTTTAATTTATTCAGTTTAATGCAAATAAGGACAAAAACAAAGTGAATGACGTTATTAAAATGTCCTTCTAATTATCATAAGCTAACAATAAAGCGCTTACAAGAAAGAGGTGGCGGAATGACGACAGGCAGTATAGCGGTCGATATTGGGGCATCAAGTGGTCGGATAATCAAAGGTTATCTAGAAAAGAATCAGTTAAAGTTAGACGAAATATACCGATTTGAAAACAAGATCGTTCAAAAAGGAGATTACGTTTGTTGGAAGATTGACACGCTATTTGAAGAAATCATCACTGGCTTACAGCTGTGTGCAAAAGGAAAGGAAGAGCTCACAAGTATTGGTATTGATACATGGGCAGTCGATTTTGTCCTTTTAGATAAAAATGATCAGTTATTAACAGATGCTGTCGCTTATCGTGATCCACGAACAGATGGCATGATGGAAGACGTTTTTGAGATTATTAGTAAAGAAAGGTTGTACTTAGAAACGGGGATTCAGTTTCAAAAATTTAATACGATTTATCAACTTTACTATTTGAAAAAGATCTATCCTGATTTGCTTCAAAAGGCAACCTCTTTCTTGATGATCCCAGATTACTTGAATTTTTTACTGACAGGTGTCAAAGCAAATGAATATACAAATGCCACAACCACACAATTAGTGAATGCTTTTACAAAAAAATGGGACACAGATTTAATCGAGAAGTTAGGCATTAATCCAGAGATGTTCCATGAAATTTTGCCACCAAAAACAAAGCTAGGTCAATTAAAAGAAGAAGTAGTAGAGGAAGTAGGGTTCAATTTGGACGTCATTTTACCGGCCACACACGACACAGGATCGGCAGTTGTATCTGTTCCTGAAGTGAGCGACACAATTTACATTAGCTCTGGGACGTGGTCATTGATCGGTGTGGAAAATACATTCCCGATTTGTGTGACAAAAGCGTTGGATGACAATTTTACGAACGAAGGTGGCATTGATTATCGCTACCGATTCTTAAAAAATATCATGGGACTATGGATGATTCAGGAAGTGAAACGCCAATACAATGATCAGTATAGTTTTGCTGAATTGGTCGCACTCGCTCATGAGGCACATCCTTTTCAATCGATAGTCAACGTTGATGATGACCGCTTTCTAAAGCCAGAAAACATGATCGAAGAGATAAAAAAATATTGTGCTGAAACGGGTCAAGTTGCCCCCTCCACACCTGGAGAAGTAGCTAAGTGCGTTTTTGGCAGCTTGGCAGATAGCTATCAAAAAGCGATTAACCAAATTGAAGAGATCTATGAAAAAGAGTTTCATACGATTAATGTTATTGGAGGAGGAAGTCTTAATGAGATGTTGAATCAATTGATTGCTGATACAACAGGTAAAGAGGTGCTTGCAGGTCCAGTAGAAGCGACGGCGATTGGCAATATAGTCGTTCAGATGATGGCAAATGGAGAGTTAGAAGGAATAGAACAGGCAAGAAATCTCGTGAAAAACTCGTTTGGCATCAAAAAATATAAGGCAGGAACTGCAGAATAGATTTTTCATAATGGAGGGATCATCATGGCTACAAAAGACAACTTTGAACGTGCAAAAAAGGAATATGAAAAATGGGGTGTAAACGTTGAAGAAGCCCTTAATAAACTAAAGTCTATCCCCATTTCTATCCACTGTTGGCAAGGGGATGATGTAACTGGTTTCGAAGTCAATCAGCAAGCATTATCTGGAGGAATTGATGTAACAGGAAACTACCCAGGAAAAGCCACAACACCAGAAGAATTAAGGCGTGATTTAGAAAAGGCCCTCTCACTTATACCAGGCAAGCATCGGGTGAACCTTCATGCCATCTATGGCGAAACGAATGGTGACGTGGTAGAGAGAGATGAGTTAAAGCCAGAGCACTTTAAAAATTGGGTGAACTGGGCGAAAGAACGTGGACTTGGACTCGATTTTAACCCAACCCTTTTCTCCCATCCAAAATCCGCTGATGGCTTAACGTTAGCCCATCCAGATAAAAGTATCAGAGACTTCTGGATTAACCACTGCATTGCTAGTCGGAAAATTGGTGAATACTTCGGTAAAGAGCTAGGAACACCTGCATTAACAAATCTTTGGATTCCAGATGGCTATAAAGATTTGCCTAGTGATCGTTTAACGCCAAGGAAACGATTGAAAGAGTCATTGGATGAGATTTTTGCGGTTGAAGTTGATGACCGCTACAACGTTGATGCTGTTGAAAGTAAACTATTCGGAATTGGATCAGAAGCTTATGTTGTGGGGTCTCATGAATTTTATATGGGGTATGCATTGAAAAATAATAAGATTTGTCTATTAGACACAGGACATTACCATCCAACAGAAATGGTGTCAGATAAAATCTCTTCCATGCTTCTCTTTAGTGATAAGGTAGCTTTACACGTGTCTAGACCTGTTCGCTGGGATAGTGACCACGTCGTTATTTTAGATGATGAATTAAAAGAAATCGGCCTCGAAATTGTCCGTAACGAGGCACTCGATAAAGTCCGGATCGGCTTAGACTTTTTCGATGCAAGCATCAATCGCGTTGCTGCTTGGACAATCGGAACACGTAATATGATTAAGGCATTACTTTATGCTATGCTGACACCAACTGACTATCTCAAACAGCTCCAAGAGGAAGGGGATTTTACAAAACGGCTAGCATTAATGGAAGAGTTTAAAACGTATCCATTTGGTGCCGTGTGGGATCACTACTGTGAAGAAATGGGTGTTCCGGTAAGAGAAGCATGGTTAGAAGACGTGAAAAAGTATGAACAGGAGATTTTATTAAATAGACCGTAAGCACCGACTATACTAATCACGGCGCTATATCATACAGGTTCATCTCCAATAGCCATACATCTAAAGCCTGTTTTAGATGTATGGCTATTGTTATGTGAGAGCTTTGTCTCGTTTTAAGGCATGTGAATTATATATTCTGGATTGTTCTGTACTCTTAAAAGTGTGTCTGCTGGCGATGACTTTTAAGTTGAAAAGTGACTGAAACGTAAGACGACTCACTGAGGATTAAGTGCAGTCTGAAGAGAAGATCACATTCATTATTCCAACTTTGATACCTTATTTTGAATGATGATATTCATTCAAATAGCAGTAATTTTTAGCTAGATTAATTGGTAATATGAACTTGTTTCTCAAGAAAATGTTAAGTAATAAAGACACTTCCCTTGACTTAGAGTTAACAATTAGGAATATGATGGGGTTATAAGAGAGAGAAGGGTGTGAGATGAATAAAGGAGAATCTTATTTCAAGTCATCATTTCGCTCCGAACTATCATCTCTCCTAACTCTCGTAAAATATAACTCAGTTGGAGGTTGGTTCTATGATAACTGTTAAAGCAAGAGCTGTTGATGGTCCGGACAAAGGTTTTCGAGCTGCTGAAATTAAACGACGCGATCTTGATGCACAGGATGTTTTAATTGAAATTAAATATGCAGGCATTTGCCATTCTGACATCCATATTGCACATGGGGACTGGGGTGAAGTGACCTATCCTCTTGTGCCAGGGCATGAGATTGCAGGAGTTGTGACGGATGTTGGACAGGAGGTAACAAAATACAAAGTGGGAGACCGGGTAGGGGTCGGTTGTATGGTTGACTCCTGTGGTGAATGTGTGAATTGCAGTAAAGATGAGGAGCAATACTGTCTTAAAGGGCATGTCCCTACGTATGCTGGTGTTGACAAATATGGTGAGCCAACACAAGGCGGCTATTCTACACATATCGTGGTAACGGAAGACTTTGTCGTTAGTATCCCAGATAATCTTCCCCTTGATGCAGCGGCACCCTTACTATGTGCAGGAATAACGACCTATTCACCACTTAACCATTGGGAGGCAGGGCCAGGTAAGAAAGTAGCGGTTGTTGGTATGGGGGGACTTGGCCATATGGCTGTCAAGATTGCACATGCCATGGGGGCAGAAGTGACCGTTCTCTCTCAATCATTAAAGAAAAAAGAAGATGGTCTGGCGTTTGGTGCTCATCACTATTATGCTACAAGTGATCCGGAGACATTTACGAAACTAGCTGGTTCCTTTGACTTGATCATTAACACGGTTAGTGCCAGTATTGACATTAATGCTTATTTCTCTTTATTGGCGTTAGATGGCACTTTAGTAAACGTTGGCGCCCCGGCAGAACCATTATCCGTCAATGTGTTCACGCTCATCCCTCATCGGCGATCATTTGCAGGTTCCATGATAGGTGGAATACGTGAGACTCAGGAAATGTTAGATTTTTGTGCAGAACATGATATTATGCCTAACATTGAAGTCATTTCAGCTGATCAAATAGATAAAGCATATGAACGGGTATTAGCTTCTGATGTGAAGTATCGTTTTGTCATTGATACTAGTACAATGTAAGAGACGTTCACGATAGATTTTAATTCGTATCATTAGAGGCTGGGACAAATTTAGCTAAGAAATAATTGTAGAAAGGGTCCGATCATCAAAATAAGATGTTTGGTTATAATATTTAAACATAAGGACACCCCCGGTAAGTTATTGTGTGATTACTTTAATTTTACCGGAAGGTGTCCTTTAGGTTTCAACAAATTAGGTGATTGTAGCGAAAGGGGCGAGACACCTTCGGGAAAAGTATTCGGCGAAGATCCCGCAGGGCGGTTTTCCCGAGGAAGCAGAGGCAATGCCTGAGGCAAGCGATCGTCCTGTAGCGGAAATCAACAACAAAGTTTAGCAGAGCATAAAAAGGAAAGAGAGACACCCACCCAAACTTATTGGGACGAGTGCCTCTCTATTTTTTATTTACCTGGTTTTGTCCCAGCCTCTTTTACATGAAATGAATGTTATTTAGGCATTCAGTTAACAATGTTTAAGGTGTTATATGAAGAAAGAATTTAGGGAAGCTAGTCATCAATAGACAATCAAAAGCCTCTCAAAGGGATGTAAAACTTTTGGGAAGCTTTTTTATTTTTTTTTACAATATGTATAACGATCGGTTGTTCGCTTAATAGTGCGCAATCGTTACGTCATATCCCTTATAAGATAAATAGTTTCATAAGATAGCTACGGTTTACAAAAGAAACATCCTATGTTAAATTAAAAACGTTAAAAACGTTAAATTATTTCTTAACAAAACACAAGAGTGAAGTGATAGGTTAACGCAAGAGGGGAAGGAATGGGACCTTACTGGAAGTGTGAAAAGCTATTATAGTTATTTTTTTGTATCATTATAAACCGTCTGGCTTTGATCCCTGATAGGCAAATCTAGAATAAAAGAGTATAAGAAACTAAAAAACGTTTATTATTTCCTCGATTGCAAGTCACAAAATGAGTTAATGACATGTCATTAATTACTATTAAACTATAACTCGTTTTCAATACGACCAATCAGTCGGAGAAGAACGACAACTTCTACTGATTGAAGGTTCGTTTTATCACTTCATTCAATGTTTAATATCAAGGAGGTCTAGAAAATGACTAAAACATATGACTTTGTTATTATTGGTGGCGGTAGTGCCGGTTCTGTACTTGGTGATCGCCTAAGTGCAGATGGTACACGCAACGTCCTAGTTCTAGAGGCAGGGCGTAGTGATTTTTCATGGGATCTATTAATTCAAATGCCGGCTGCTTTGCCATTCCCTGCAGGTAAATCGTTGTATGATTGGAAATACGAATCTGATCCTGAACCTCATATGAATGGCCGACGTGTCAAGCATGCCCGTGGAAAAGTCCTCGGAGGTTCAAGCTCAATCAACGGTATGATTTATCAGCGTGGTAATCCATTGGATTATGAACGTTGGGGAGCTGATCCAGGTATGGAAAAGTGGGATTTTGCCCACTGCCTCCCATACTTTAAACGTTTGGAAAATGCGTTAGCTGCTGATCCAGAAGATGACTATCGTGGCCATGATGGTCCGCTTAAATTAGAACGCGGGCCAGCAAAAAATCCTTTATTCCAAGCATTCTTTGACGCAGCTGTAGAAGCTGGGTACTCTCGTACCCCTGATGTAAACGGGTTCCGTCAAGAAGGATTCGGCCCATTTGATAAGCATGTATACAAAGGCAGACGTTTGTCAGCTTCACGAGCTTATTTACACCCAGCAATGAAGCGTCAAAACCTTACTGTGCAAACCCGTGCTTTCGTTGCAAGTATCGATTTTGATGGTAACCGTGCTACAGGTGTGACATATCAACGAAACGGGAAAACGCATCAAGTTAATGCAGGTGAAGTTATCCTTGCAGGCGGTGCCATCAATACACCACAACTCTTGCAATTATCAGGTGTAGGTGATGCAGAACACTTGCGTTCACTTGGAATTAAGCCGGTCGTTGATCTTCCTGGTGTCGGTGAAAACCTTCAAGATCATCTTGAAGCATATATTCAATACTCTTGTCCAAAACCGGTATCTGAACAACCTAACTTAAATAAGTTGCGGATGCCTTGGATTGGGTTACAATGGTTACTTGGCCGAAAAGGTCCAGCGGCAACCAACCATTTTGAAGGTGGAGGATTTGTCCGCTCGAATGAAGATGTGAAATACCCAAATTTGATGTTCCACTTCCTTCCAGTAGCGGTTCGATATGATGGACAAAAAGCAGATACAGCACATGGCTTTCAAGTCCATGTGGGACCTATGTATTCTGATGCACGGGGATCATTAAAGATTCGTTCGAAAAATCCTAAAGAGCATCCGAGTATGGTCTATAATTATCTTTCAACAGAACAGGATCGAAGTGAGTGGATTGAAGCGGTACGCATTTCTAGAGAAATTATGTCTCAGCCAGCAATGGCTCCTTACAATTCAGGTGAAATTTCTCCTGGTTCATCTGTGAAAACGGATGAGGAAATTTTGGATTGGGTGGCGAAAGATGCGGAGACAGCTCTTCATCCGTCGTGCACAGCAAAAATGGGGCCAGTTTCAGACCCGATGGCTGTCGTAGATCCAGAAACGATGAAGGTACACGGGCTTGAAAATGTACGTGTCGCTGATGCGTCTGCTATGCCTTATGTCACAAATGGTAATATCCATGCACCTGTGTTAATGTTGGCAGAAAAAGCAGCGGATCTTATCCTTGGGCGCGAACCACTTGCACCTATTCATGCCGATTTTTACCGTCATGGGGTACATTCAGCCGATGCAGGCACATTAAAAGGTTAACCTAACCAATTTTTAGGCCTCTTTCAACATGTATGATCACTGAAACAAACATGTTATGAAAGAGTGCCTTCTCTTTTTTGCTAAAACATTATTAAAAAATTGGAGTTGATAGATGTGAGTCTAAAACAACAATACATTAATGGTGAATGGGTGACGGCGATTTCAGGCGAAACACGCGATATTATAAATCCATTTAACCAGGAAGTGATTGCCACTGTTCCAGAAGGTAACGATCAAGATGCGAAAGCAGCGATCACTGCAGCAAGAGAAGCCTTTGATAACGGTGAATGGTCTTCAACCCCAGCGACAGAGCGGGGGGCTATCGTAAGAAAAATCGCTGAATTAATTGAGAGAGATAAAGAAGAACTTGCCAGATTAGAATCGTTAGATACTGGTAAAACAGTTGAAGAAAGCCGAGGCGACATGGATGATATCGCTGGCGTATTTCGCTATTATGCTGAACTTGCCGACAAAGATGGCGGAGAACTGATTGATTCTCCAGTGCCAAATGGTATCAGTCGGGTCGTTCGTGAACCTGTTGGCGTTTGTGGGCAAATTACACCGTGGAATTATCCATTATTACAAGCATCTTGGAAACTAGCACCAGCTCTTGCCACGGGAAACACGTTAATCATGAAGCCAAGTGAAATTACCCCACTTACGACTATTAAAGTATTTGAACTGATAGAAGAGGCAGGAGTACCTGCCGGTGTTGCAAACCTAGTACTTGGTGCTGGTCATACTGTTGGTGCTGAACTAGCGAGCAATGGTGATGTTGATCTTATTTCCTTTACTGGCGGTATTGTAACTGGGAAGAAAATTATGCAAGCAGCAAGCGTTAACGTGAAAAAGCTTGCTCTTGAACTCGGTGGCAAAAACCCTAACATCATTTTTGCAGATGCCGATTTTGACATAGCTGTAGACCAAGCTTTAAACGGGGTATTCTTCCACGCAGGACAAATCTGTTCTGCTGGTACAAGACTGATTGTTGAAGAAAGTATTCACGATAAGTTCGTTAGCGCACTTGTAGAGCGAGTGAAAAAGTTTAAACTAGGAAGCGGATTTGACGAAGAGACCCAAATGGGGCCACTCATTTCAGCTGATCACCTTGCAAAAGTCGAAAAATATGTTGAAACAGGTGTGAAAGAAGGGGCGACATTAGCGGTGGGTGGCCACCGTCCAGAAAATTCGGACCTTCAAAAAGGTTTTTTCTACTTGCCTACTATTTTTACGGACTGTACGACAGATATGAAGATAGTTCAAGAGGAAGCTTTTGGACCTGTTATCACGGTCGAGAAATTCCGTACCGAAGAGGAAGCAGTCAAACTTGCCAATGACTCTATTTACGGACTAGCTGGTGGCGTTTGGACGAACGATATTGCAAAAGCTGAACGTTGTGTCGCCAAGATGCGTATGGGAACGGTTTGGATCAATGAATTTAACTTATACTTCCCACATGCCCCATGGGGTGGTTTTAAGCAATCTGGAATTGGACGTGAACTAGGAAAACTAGGTATTGAAGAATATACAGAAACAAAGCATATTTTCCAAAACCTCAAACCTGAACCGATTAATTGGTTCTAGTTGTTGATATTAGTTTTGTATGGAAAATGCAGAAAGGACGCTTTCGTTCGGTGACCTCACTGTCTCGAAAGTGTCCTTTTTTGTCTTCAATTAGTAACAGACCTATAAACTTCTGCGTAGTTATGGAATTCATTTATAAACAGGCCACGCTGCCCTATTTTTAAGTATCCTTTTGTGTGGAGCCTTCTTAAAACGCCACTTCAATATCCACATCTTCACCAACATTTTCCCAATCTTCATCTAGTGGAGCGTTCCATGTTAAACGGACACTTTCAACATCTGCTGCATCTGAATTTTCAAGCACAAAGAAAAAGGTTCCATTTGCTTTCGTTCCGGCCATCATCTCGCCATCAATATAATCTGATAGCCACATGTCAGATTCTAGTTGCTCACCAGTTGATGTGGCAATAGTCGCTTGTCCAGAATAGAACATAATGTCTTCATCCGCCGTGTTCTCCACAGTGAGGTCAAGCTGAATCATATGAAGTTCTTCAGTGTCCAAAATCTCTGCCATCTCGTCTGATAACTCACCGGACTGGGCGTTAAGTTGTTCAATTTCCATGACGATTGGGCCCGTTTCGATCGTCTCGATATCATCGGCTCTCGCATGAAGGGTAAATGTCCCTGCTTCTGTCTCCACTGTTTCACCTACTTCTGTTTCCCAAGCACCTTCTGCAATCTCATCAGCGGCATTTTCGGCCTCATTTCCATCATTAATATTGTTTTGTTCGTTGTCTACTTCATTATTGACGTTGTTATCCCCATCAGCACCTTCATTTTCATCTCCGCAAGCGGCTACAATTAGAAAAGTAGATAATGATACGCATACAAGCATTTTTTTCACAATTGCTTCCCCCTTTATATTGTTTATCCTAAATAACTTGAGTAAGTTTAAGTGAATCCTCTCGTTAGGAGATAATCTTTAGTAGCTATATGTGTGTTTAGTATGTCTTTATCTGGTCAGCTTAATCACTATTTTTCAACATGTAATCAGTGACCATAGATGAGGTGCCATCGCAGCCTAAGTATCCCATATATGGGATGTAACATAAGGGACTAGTTCCCGTGCAATTATTTTTAAAATAATTAGTATTGGTGATCTTTAATAGTGACTTTTACAGTCATCTTATACACCACGCTGCACTTTTTCTGATTTGTGACAAAAACGAAGGTATACCAGAATAAATAAAAATTCGAACACGAGCTCTTTAATATTATTTTATTCATACCTCATTTTATGGTAATATATTATCAATTATAACGCTTACAAATGCTGTGATGACACGTGAGTGCTTAAATAGTGATTTTAAATGATAGGGGAATTTATTGTGAAGCCTAAAATTTCAGATGTAGCCAAAGTTGCTGGTGTATCACCAACAACGGTTTCAAGAGTGCTAAATAATCGAGGATATATTGGTAAAGAAACGAGAGAAAAGGTCCATGAAGCAATGGAGAAGATCAATTATTATCCTAATGATATTGCGAGGTCTTTATATATAAAAAAGACTTTTTTAATTGGGGTTATTTTTCCTACCACGAGTAATCCATTTTATGGCCAATTGATCTTTCATTTAGAAAACTATGCGAACTCCCTAGGATATAAAGTTTTATTATGTAATAGTCAGGGACGTGAAGATAAAGAGAAAAGTTATTTACAAATGCTTCAGCGAAATCAAGTGGATGGGGTTATCGCAGGTGCGCACAACAGAGGAATTGAGGAATACGATATTCCAAACCTTCCCGTAGTAGGGTTTGACCGCTATCTCTCTAAAAACACGCCAGTAGTATCTAGTGATAACTATGACGGTGGGAGATTAGCGTCCCAATTACTAATAGATAAAGGATGCAAAAATATTATCCATATAAACGGCCCGATTGATTTAGAAACGCCAGCTAACTTGAGAAGAGAAGCTTATGAGAAAGTTATGCGAGATAATCAATTAACTCCGATAACTTACGAAACGACGAGAGATAATGAAGAAGTGATAAAACGATTATTTGATGATCATCCCGAGGTAGATGGTATTTTTGCAAGTGATGACCTCATTGCCGCAAATGTTATGAGAGAGGCTAGAAAGAGAAATATTATCATTCCAAACGATCTTAAGTTAATCGGGTATGATGGCACACAAACCACCAGAATACTGTTACCTGAATTAAGTACGATTGAACAACCTATTAAAGACATTGCAGAAAAATGCGTCGATATTCTTATTAAACAAATTGATGGTGAGAGAGAGGATATTCAACAGCACACTATACTCCCAGTAAGGTTAATTGATGCTGAAACAACTTGATCAAAATAAATAAATTCATAAAAAATAAATTTTTTTATGAATTTATGTCAACCGGTTGACATATGAAACCGGATGACATACACTTCAAATGTATACGTTTACATTTGAAGATGAGGAGGAGTTAGAGATGAAAAGAATGGTTGTACTCGTTGCATGGGCACTTATGACTTTAATTATTACAGCGTGTGGTGGAGATGGGGCCGGCAGTAAGGATAATAATACGGTATCTCTTTGGGTTCATACTTCTGATGAAACTCCTGAAGGAAAAGCGATGCAAGCGATTGTTGATCGATTTAACCAAGAGTATGAAGGAACGTATTCAGCAGACATTGAGTTTATTCCTAGAAGTGAAAGTGGTGGCGGATATGAAGATAAAATAAACGCTGCTTTAACGACAAATTCATTACCAGACGTTTTGACATTAGATGGGCCGAATACCGCTGCTTATGCGGAGGCAGGTATGATCGCAGCGATTGATGAGTATATCACGAACAAAGATGATTTGCTTCCGAGTATCATTCAGCAAGGAACATATGATGAAAAATTATATGCAGTTGGTTTTTCTGAATCTGGTGTCGGCATTTTTTATAATAAGGAAATGTTTGAAGAGGCAGGTGTAGATTTATCGACATTACCAACAGTAGAGGAGCCTTGGGACTGGGATCAATTCATGGCGTTAAATGAAACACTAGTAACTAAATACGATAAACCGGCAATTGACATGGGTTTTAATGATCAAAGTGAATGGTTAATGTATGCGCTTTCCCCGTTTTTGTGGTCACAAGGAGGAAATATTGTTTCAGAAGATGGTTCCACGGCAGAAGGTGTTTTTAATGATGAAAATGCTGTTAAAACGTTAACCTTCATTCAAACGATGATTGAAGAAGGTTATAGCACGATTACCCCAGTTGAAAAAGGATTCCACACTGAGGAGTATGCGATGAAGCTCGGAGGTTCATGGACAATTGCAGAAATGGAAGAATATCCAGATGTGGCGTATGGTATTATGCCGTATCCAACCTCACCTGATACAGATGAACTTGTTTCTCCCTCAGGAAGTTGGCAGTATGCCATGTCTGCAACAACCGATAAGGAAGAAGCAGCAGGTGCTTTAATCGACTTTATGATGTCAACAGAATCCTTAACCGAAATGACACTAGCAAATAGCGTTCTTCCAGCTGCTTACTCAGTAATAGAAGAAGTACAAGGAGAAGTATCGGATGAGATGAACATTTTAATTGAACAGAATGCAGCATCTGCACATGCACGTCCAGTATTATCCCAGTACCCACAAATTAGTCGTATCTTCCAGCAAACAATTAGTGATGTTACTTACTATGAGGAAAACAATGATATTCAGGCATTATTGAATGAAAAAGTTCAGCAAATGGAAAATGTCTTGAACTAAAAGATGGTAGTTCCGGTTTAGTTGGTTCACTTCTCTAAACCGGAAGATTTAAAGGAGCTAATGGATATGAATATAAACAAAAAGGAGAATGTTGCAGCTTATAGTTTCTTAGCACCGTCATTAATTTTGTTGGGACTCTTTTTGATCATACCTGCTGTACTAGCGATTTACTATGCTTTTACAGATTACTATTTGTTAACACCAGATAGAAGGCAGTTCGTCGGGTTAGACAATTTCATTGAAATCTTCAAAGACCCGATTTTTAAGCAAAGTTTGAAGAATATCCTCATCTTTGTCACGTGTGTTATCCCTATTCAAGTAGGATCAGCATTAGGGTTAGCATTATTAATTAACAAACAAAGAAAGGGAAATATATTTTTTAAAGTGGCATTTTTTTCTCCAGTGGTCTTATCTTTAGTTGTGATATCTGTATTATGGCTGTATTTGTTAAATCCATCCGAAGGGTTGGTGAATAATGTACTCGTTAACATTGGCTTGAATCCTCAGCCCTTTTTAAGTAGTCCTAATCAAGCGATTTACACGATTGTGTTTGTGTCCGCATGGCAAGGTGCAGGGTACCAAATGTTAATCTTTTTAGCTGGTCTGCAAAATATTCCGAATACTGTTTATGAGGCTGCTGATATTGATGGTGTGAATAAGTGGCAAAGGTTCATTCATATTACAATGCCACTACTTAAGCCGACTTCGATCCTAATCATGATTACAACATTAATTGCAGCGTTTAAATTAATTATTCAACCGATGGTTATGACACAAGGTGGCCCAATGAACTCAACTATCACACCTGTATATTATATTTATCAAACTGGTTTTTCTGATCGAATGATTGGATATGCAAGTGCTATGACGGTGATATTTGGCATTTTAATTGGCATCGTCACACTCATTCAAAGCAAAGTAACAAAGGAGGATGACATCTAATGAGTAGACAAGGTAAAAAAATTGTAGAGTATATCTTTCTTATTTTATTAGCCTGTCTTTTTATCTTTCCTTTGTTATGGATGATTGTTTCCTCTATGAAACCAGAATCACATATTTATTTGGACATGAATAGTATTAAGGCCTTCCTCCCTTCCATGGACCCATCGCAATGGTTCATCACATATAAAGAACTATTTTCAAGGTTTGATATTCTTCAATATGTATTCAATAGTGTCACTTACGCTGTTGTCATAACAGGTGGATCGATCGTAGTGAATGCGATGGCGGGTTATGCATTTGCAAAGTTTGAATTTAGCGGAAAGAGATTTCTGTTTGCCTTATTACTAGTGTTGTTAATTGTACCATTGGAAACGATTATTATTACGCAATTCACGGTTGCACACACATTAGGTATCTTAAATACAAGATTAGCGGTTGTCTTACCAATGATAGCTAACATGTTCTTCATCTATCTGTTTAGAAACTTCTTTAAAGCAGTACCAGATGAAGTCATTGAGTCGGTGAAATTAGATGGGGCCAATTATTGGACAATATTTTGGAGAATAATGTTACCTATGTCCAAACCGGCAATCGCCACAGTGGGGACCCTATCATTTATCGCTAGTTGGAATGACTATTTATGGCCCTTGATGGTCTTAACAGATACAAGTATGTTTCCTTTACAAGTAGCGATTACGAATATTAATACGACACAACCTGTTTATACGAATCAAGTCATGGCCATTCTAACCATCTCTACTATCCCATTAATAATCGTTTATATTGTGGCACAAAAGTATATATTACAAGGTCTTGGTGGCTCTGGAACAGGGATAAAATAGGGTGAACAATAAAGGAGAAGATAACGGCATGTACTCATTGGAAGAAGCAAACACGTATATAAAAACGACAAGTAGCCAAGTAAACAATTACTATCGACATACCTATCATGTCATGGCACCTGTTGGATGGATTAATGATCCAAATGGTTTTATTTACTTTAAAGGAGAGTACCATTTATTTTATCAATACTATCCATATAAAACACAATGGGGACCAATGCACTGGGGGCACGTGAAAAGTAAAGATTTAATTAATTGGGAGAACGCTCCAGTGGCTTTAGCACCTGATAAGACCTATGATAAGGATGGTTGCTTTTCCGGGACAGCCATTGAAAAAGACGGGAAAATGTATCTCATGTATACAGGACATATAGAAGGAAGAAGACCAGAAGATGTGAGGCAAGTGCAGTGTATGGCTGTTTCCGATGACGGCATACATTTTGAGAAAGTAGAGCAAAACCCTGTTATTTCAGAAGAGGACCTCCCCGATAATGCCAAACCACAAGATTTCAGGGATCCTAAAGTACTCAAACATGGGGAATGCTATTATTCTTTAATCGCCTCAAAAGCAAAAGAAGGTGGCGGGCAGATTCTCCTTTACAAATCAAAGGATTTACTAGATTGGGAGTTTGTTTCAGTTTTACTGAAAGGAGAGAAGGATGAAGGGCCGATGTGGGAGTGCCCAGATCTTTTTGAATTAAATGGGAAAGATGTCTTGATCATTTCTGTCGAAGGATTACCCGCAAAAGAGAACAATTTCACGAATACACATTCTGTTCTTTCTATCATCGGAAAAATGGATTGGGAGAAAGGGGTTTTTAATAAAGAGGTCGTCGAAGAGTTAGATTATGGTATGGATTTTTATGCACCACAAACGATTAGTGACAACAAGAATCGGCGAGTCATGATTTCCTGGATGCAAATGTGGGGTAGAAACATTCCGACTCATACAGATGGGCATGGTTGGGCAGGTGCGATGACATTACCTAGAGAGCTAGTCATTAAAAACAATCACCTTTATCAAAGGCCGATTCCAGAAGTGAAAAAATACTACACGAACAACCACAAAATGTCTGACATAATATTATCAAACGAGAAAAAAGACCTTTCAGAACTTTCCTGTGAGGTAGGCGTACTAGAACTGGATATAGATGTAGCAAAAGGGCAGCATTTTGACTTAGAATTAAGAAGTCACGAGAACGAGAAAACGGTTTTGAGCTATGATTGTCACTCTGGTCTATTAAAGGTGGATCGTAAGCAAAGTGGTGTGGCGTTGATTGGAAAAGAACCGGAGCCTGTTTATCAAAGGGCTATTCAATTGAATCCACAAAATCATCATTTAAAGTTAGAGATTTATTTTGATCGTGCTTCTGTAGAAGTGTTTGTCAATGAAGGGGAATATACGCTGACTTCAACAATCTACCCAACTAAAAAATCAGATGGAATCGCCATGTGTGCTGAAGGTGATATCCACATTTCGCGTATAGAAAAATGGGATATTAAAGTGTCACCATAAGAAAGGTGAACAGTAACTCATTTAAATAACACATACTAACACGCAGCGCCTCCAATGTGTAAAGGAGGCGCTTTTTTATCTCAGATAACTGTCTGTAAAACTCCTGTCTCAAAATAGAGAGGAGAGTGAAAGGTATTTAGGCGAGAGATAACGGACGATCGTGTTCTGATTCAATCAACGGCCAATCAGTGAGAGAAGAAAGACAATTCCACACTGAATTGAAGTTTATCCCACTCTTAAGGGGCACGCCCCCCACCCTCAAAACTTAAGAAGGTCGAAAAGTTTAGGTGGGGGATGAAGGAAAACTCGCACTGATTGAAGCTTAGCTTTATGAATAGTCGTATTGAGGTCCATCTACATCAACACGCAGATCTATTTTTTCATACTGAATTCTGATGTTTTTCTCCTTAATAACGATCGAACGGGTTATGAAGGACCACTTGACATACCTACAGGGGTATATTATACTTCTTTATATACCGTATGGGGTATATAAAATTAGGAGGGGTTATGATGAAAGAGATATTATATGAAAGAAGTGGGACTTTAGGAAGAGAAATAAAAGAAGAAACATTTAATGATACAACACATAATTATGGGGCCGTTGTCCCTAAGCTATTTGCTATTTTTACTGTTATTGCCACTATCGGTTGGGCTGTGAGTGTTTTCTTAACTGGTGTCCATTTTTGGGTACTTCCCTTACCCGTAAGCTTTGATGTGGCAGGAACACCTTGGGCCGTGATGACTAGTGATTGGGCATATGTGTTAGGTATTCCATTGGCTTTATTAGGAGCTTTCTATTATCTCACAGTACTATTATTTGCAGGTTTATGGCATTACTCGCGTCAACCTTTAGTGCTTAAAATTTTAACACCGATTTCAGCAATTGGTGTGATTGCTTCATCTTTCTTTGTTTATCTGCAATTATTTGTTATTGAAGCAATTTGTCCTTTCTGTATGGTGTCTGCTGTAGCTTCGACAATGCTTTTTGTGCTTGAGTTAATTATGTTGCGCATGAGTAAGCTGCCACCACTTCGTGAACTTCTGTCTAATATTAATACTGTATTAGATAGAAGAGGTCTAACTTGGTTATTCCTTATGTTTATGGTATCAGTACTTCCTGTGCTTAGTTTTTGGCTGGCGACGATTATCCCAGCTCCAGGTGGATAATAACTGAAACTCTTCTTGTTTGTATAAGGTGTTTAGTCAATAGGAAGTAAAAAAAGAGGTGTGATTTCGAGGGTGAAATCGCACCTCTTTCAAGTGTGTACATTATAGGGATGAAGTCTGAACTGTGAAGGCTGTAGGAGACAAATCTCTGTGGAGAAGGTGAACTTCATATAAGCAGGACACGAGATTGCTAGACAAGTCAAAGTCCTTATTTTCGAAGGCGTATTTAGTAAATAAAGTGGAGGATAGAGAGGATAAAAGCTCACTTATCATGTGGGGTTTAGCGATGAGCGTAATGCTCGTATCGTAAACCAGGAGAACACTTCGATTTTTAAAATAGTAAACAAGTTGCTTATAATGCCTTGCTAAATAGTAATTATTACGATATGATGTAAATCGGAATTATTACTAATAGGAGGATCACTATGAATACAATTAAACTATTCTTAAATAAAAAGAGTCATATTCTTTCCCTTCTCACGTTGTTTACCGTTATTGGTATATTAGGAGGATGCGGAGATTCAACTTCTTCTTCAAACGAGGGGGATGGTGAAGATAAGCATCTTCATTTCTTATATAATTTCTCTACAAATTCGTTAGATCCACACGTTGATACGAGTTATGTCCCATTAAGAGCAGGGATTACAGAAACGTTGGTTCGATTAGATGAAGAAAATTTAACAGTTGAACCGTGGCTAGCAAAAGATTGGGAAGGTGAAGATGGCGTTAATTGGATCATTCACCTTCGTGAAGATGTGACGTTTCATAATGGCACAGAAATGGATGCGGAGGCCGTCAAAGCTTCATTGGAAAGAGCCATTACCGAAAACATTGCCATGGACAATGCACTGAAAATTGACCAAATCGAAGCAGATGGTCACACCTTAGAGATCACCACAAGTGAACCATTTCCGGAGTTTATTTCAGAACTTGTTAATCCAAATGTAGCAATTATTGATGTAACTGAAGACGATATTTTAAACCGGCCAATCGGGACAGGTCCATTTGTTCTCGATACATTTGTCCAAGGAAGTCGCCTTGATCTGACGCGTTACGATGATTATTGGGACGGTGCTTCTAATTTGGATAGCGTGACTTTTTCGTTTAACGAAGATGCTAATGCCCGCTCCCTTGCTTTAAGATCTGGAGAAGTTGATATTGTCTATCGTCCAGAGGTTGAGAGCTTGGATACATTAAGAGAAATAGACGGTCTGCAAGTAGAGTCAACCGCTACGTTTCGAGTCCATCAAATGACGATGAACATGCAACGGGAGAATTTGCAAGATGTGAATGTTAGACGTGCAATTGATGCGTTAATTGATAGAGAAGACATTGTCGATTCTATTTTACTAGGACATGGGGAAGTGGCAGTTGGACCTTTTCTACCTAGTCTTCCATTTGCGCCAACTTACGAAGAGCAGCCAACAGGTTCTGATGCGGCGGTCGCATATTTAGAGGAAGCAGGTTACACCCTTGAGGATGGCACGATGCAAAAAGATGGCGAACCACTTACCTTAACGCTTTTAACGTACCCATCAAGAGCAGATCTTCCGTTAATTGCGCAAGTGTTTCAATCCGATGCGAAACAAATTGGTATTGAGGTGGATATTAAGCAGATTGACATTCCTGAAGAATATATGGCATCAAATCGTGATTGGGATATCGCCACTTATAGTAATTTAACAGCCCCTCGTGGAGATGCTGGCTATTATTTAAATGCAACGTATCACCCGACAGGAGCACTCAACTTTAGTGGTGCTGAAGAAGTAGAATTGACAGAGATCATTGATGAATTGAATCAAACAGTCGATTACGATGAAAGAGCGATACTTGCTGAGGAAGCGGCGGAGTATGTTCATGAAAACGTCATTAATTCATTTGTGTTACATCCATCTACCATTGTGGCATATAACGAGAACAAAGTAGACAATTGGGTAACGACTCGTAGCGAATATTACATGATTACAAACCAATTGGATGTGAAGTGACGTGTTAAAAATAATCACTCGCAAATTTCTTGAAGTCTTCTTTTTCATAGTACTCATTACATTTGCTAGTTTTGTATTTGTTCGCTTAGCGCCTGGTGATCCCGTTCTAACCATCCTAAATGTGGATGAATTATCCGTTAGTCAGGGGCAAGTGGAACAATTAAGAGAGGACATGGGTTTTAATAAGCCGCTGCTCGTACAATACGGGCATTGGCTTATTAACTTTGTTCAACTTGATTTTGGGGCGTCCTATGTCACTGGCCAGCCTGTCATGGAAATGATCATGCAAGGTCTTCCTGCCACGCTTGAATTAACGTTAGGCGCTTTGATCGTTATGTTAGTGATAGCTATTCCGCTTGGTTCATTGTCTGCCCTTTATCGGAACAGTTGGATCGATCAGATTAGTCGGACACTTTCCATTATTGGGGCAGCTGTACCAAGCTTTTGGTTAGGTCTTATTTTAATTGATTTATTTAGTGTTCGGGTTAATTGGCTTCCTAGTATGGGCAAAGGTGGGCTAGATACGTTAATTTTGCCTTCAGTAACACTCGGTTTAGCTATTTCTAGTGTGTATGTTCGCTTACTTCGGTCTAGTTTACTGGAGTCACTTAACCAGGAGTTTATTCGAGCCGGGAGAGCAAGAGGGTTATCAGAGTCTCGTATCTTTTTCACTCATGCATTCCGTCACAGTTTGCCCCCTGTAATTACCGTTTTTGGCGTGAGTATTGGGAGCTTGATTGGAGGCATTGTCGTCATAGAAGTGTTATTCGCCTATCCAGGGATCGGTAAAATGGTCGTTGATGCCATTCGCCAACGTGATTATCCTCTTATTCAAGGCTATATATTAGTGATGGCTATCATTGTTTTTATCGTCAATACGTGTGTTGATTTGTCATATCGCTATTTAAATCCAGAGCTAAAACTGAAAGAAAGAGAGACAAGCCGATGAAGAGGTTCGCTGTACGTTTGCCAAAAAAAAGAAAACAAAAGATACAACTAGGTATCGCGATTGCCTTTCTTGTATTCATCGTTATTAGTGTGATATATACGTTTTTATTTTTGAAACATGACCCCTATTTAACGAATTTAAGTGGTAGGCTTGGAAGTATCAGTTTACTGCACCCGCTCGGTACAGACCATTTAGGGAGGGACGTGTTAACACGGCTTTTACTTGGAGGTCAACAAACGATCGGATACAGTTTCTTGGCCTTATTTGCAGCTGTTGTAATCGGGGTGCCTGTCGGTATTTTTGCAGGTTATAAACGCGGTATCATCGACCGAGTGTTTATGAGAATAGCAGATGGTTTTTTAGCATTTCCTGAAACGATCGTTGCAATTGTATTAGTCGGTTTACTAGGTCCTAGTATAAGCAATTTAATTCTCGCTATTATTCTCGTGAAATGGGTTAATTACGCACGATTAGTCAGGAGTACGGTATTAGTAGAAGCACAAAAAGAGTACATATTAGTTGCTCGCATTAATGGCTTATCACCAAGAAAAATGATGACAAAGCATCTATTCCCTCATATTATTGGGCATGTATTGGTTATGGCAAGTCTTGATTTAGGAAAAATTATTCTTCTGATCTCTGCTTTTTCATATATCGGGCTAGGAGCCCAACCTCCGATGCCTGAATGGGGCGCAATGTTAAATGATTCACGCCCTTATTTTGAATCAATGCCTCAATTGATGGTTTACCCGGGGCTTGCCATTGTTTTTATTGTCCTTTTGACGAATATGATAGGAGATTATTTGAGAGATCGCTTTGATGTGAAGAAAGAGGTGCGCTCATGATTCTATCCCTTAATGACGTGACGATTCGCAGTCAAAATAAAACGATCGTTGATCAAGCATCCGTGTCTATTCGGGAAGGAGATTGGTATGCCTTAGTCGGACAAAGTGGAAGCGGGAAGAGCCTTCTTTCCCAAAGCATTGGCCAAATGCTTCCTTCACATTTACACGTGGAGGGGAGCGTTTTTTTCAAACAACAAAATCTATTTACATTATCCGCTAAAGAGATACGACGTGTGCGGGGGAAAAAAATCTCGTATATTTTTCAAGACTATCAAGGATCGTTTACCCCTTTTCGAAAAATTGGTCAGCATTTTGATGAATATTTACACGTTCATGGTTTTACGTCTAAAAAGGGGCGTTATGCCCAAGCTATAGAGGCTCTTGATGCCGTTGGATTAGATGAGATTTTGTATGAGCGGTATCCTTTTCAACTCAGTGGTGGACAACTTCAAAGAGTGGCTATTGCGCTGGCACTTCTGTTATCACCCGAACTCGTCATTGCCGACGAAATCACAACAGCCCTTGACAGCGTCTCGGGGCATCGCGTCTTGCAAATGCTAGCCAAGCGGCAAAAAGAAACAGGCTGTTCGATTTTATTTATTACCCATGATTGGCGACATGTTAGACGCTATGCTAACCGTCTAGCAATCATGAAGGAAGGGAAAATCGTTGAATCAGGAGGGAAACATCGGATTCTTGATCATCCCCAACATGAGTACACAAAACAATTAATCAAAGCAGCCCCTATTTTAAGCAAAGGACTTCCGTCTGGTTTGGATAAGGAGAAAGAAGGATGACGATGCTCAATGTTGAAGGATTAACAAAAACATATCATGGTGACACCCCTGCTATTTCTAATATAACGTTTAATTTAAATAAAGGGGAGTGTCTAGCCCTCGTGGGAGAAAGCGGTTCTGGTAAAAGTACGTTAGCACGTTGCTTGCTTCGCATTGAAGCGATTGACAGCGGTAAAATTGATTTTAATGGCAGTGCAATTGAAAAACTAACGGAACGTCAACTTAAACCGTTTCGCAAAAAGATGCAAGTTGTTTTTCAAAATCCGTCTGCTGCTCTGAACCCAAAGCTTAAAATTAAAGACTCTCTTATTGATCCCTATGCGCAATATAAAAGGGAAGTAACCCTTTCTCACTTTTCGAATGGCTCTAAGACGTCTTATATTAAGCAGTTGTTAGAAGCAGTTGAGCTGTCAACGTCTTTAGCCGATCGTTATCCACATGAATTAAGTGGAGGGCAACGACAACGTGTGACAATTGCCCGGGCAATAAGTATTGAACCGGAGCTTATCATTCTTGATGAGCCTACGGCAAGCTTAGATGTCATTTCTCAGGATGCCATTCTTACGTTATTGACGGACCTTCGGAAAAACTTAACTCTCTCTTATTTATTTATCTCACATGATTTAGCAGCTGTTAATCGAATAAGTCAGCGGATGATGGTGATGAAAAAAGGAGAGATTGTTGATCAATTTGATCAAAAAGATTTATTTGCTAAGGATCGACATCCGTATACACAGGAGCTGGTGTCGATTTTTTAAAGAGACAGAAAGTATAAACTTGTAGATAAATGTGTTGAATCACTCAACGACCAATCAGTGGGAGAAGATCGAAATCACCCACTGGTTGGTCGTTTTATTATTGTTTATTCTTGGCGTTGACCATTCAATTATCACATTCAATTTGATTACACGTACATTGACTTTTTCATACATAAGCGGTGTAAAAAAGGTTCAACTCTATTCCCAGACATAACTTGCTGTGCATTTAGTAGTATGATGTTGTTATACCCATAAGACTATTTAGTGCAGAACACAATTTATGTGTTAAACACATACAAAGATTGGGCTTGAATGTTGTTGTAGAGGCTTTTGTAAGCGTTTTATAATAAAAATAAGAAATGGAGGTTATTCCCTTGTTAGATCAAAGAGCCTATCAATTTCTCGAGAAGGTCATCATGTATCACCATATTTCAATGCCAGAGGTCATGATGGAGCTAAATTTATCAGAAAGACAATTTCATTACCTTTTGGAAAAAGCAAATAGTATGCTAAGCAATTTTGATCTACCTTCTATAGAAATGAAAAATCAAATGCTTATGGTAGATGAAAAAGTTAAAGGATTTGCAGAAATAGGCGTGCCATTGAATGTAAAGGGAAGAACTCTCATTATTTCTGAGGAAGACCGTCCACTGATTATTTACTTATATACCTTCATTAAAGAGGACGTGGTTTCAAGTTATCATTATCAGTTTTTACTTAAGGTAAGTAAAAACACAGCACTAGCAGATGTGAAAAAAGCGAAAGAAATCTGCCAAGCATGGCATGTTCAACTTGTTTACAAGAGAATGGATGGTTATGTCTTAGAAGGAGATGAAATGGATAAACGGAGGTTTGCGATTTACTGCATTGATTATTTGCTTTCACAGCCTCTTGGAAAAGAGATTCTTGTTATGGCTTTAAAGTCATGGGACAAAGAACAAGTGATAATTGACACACAAATGATTATTGAAGATTTCCTTAAAAGTAAAACACTTCAACTTGTTAAAAGCAGGAAAGTAGAAATGATCTATCATCTTATCTTCATGAGAGCACGTCATCAAAGTCATGATCTTCAATTTACAGGTACTGAAAGGGACATGATTGAGAAACAACAGTTATTTCAATATGCTGATGAATTAACACAGAAGTTATTTTCAAAAGGGTATGAGAAAGAGACGTATTTCACAGCTATTCAGTTGTTAACATCGCAAGAGAAAGTGTTGAGTGAAGATAACACGTCCTTACAAAGACTGGCTAAAGAGATCATTGATGAGTTTGAAAAAAATACGTTATTACCAATCAAAAATAAAGCATATTTAATTAATAGTTTATTCAATCATCTCGTTCCTACTTATTTTCGCATTACTTTTGAGATGCCACTCATCAACCCCATGACGGAGAGGATTAAGGAAGAATACAAGGAACTGTTTCAATTTGTTAAGCGGTCATTGCGGCCTCTCTCTGTCTGGACAGCAAAGCAAATCAGTGAAGCGGAAATCGGTTATTTTACACTTCATTTCGGTGGATATTTAGAGAAGTATAGGGAGGTCAAATCCGAGCAGATAAGGGCCTTAATTGTATGTTCTAATGGGATCAGTTCATCGATCATGTTGAGGGCTCAATTGAATGCCATGTTTCCTACCATTCATTTTACGCACACCCATGCTGCAGAAAATATCCAAAGTATATCACCTTCAAGCTATGATGTCATTTTTTCGACAGTTCAGTTAACATCGATCAAACCTTTATTTATAGTCAAACCTTTATTATCTCTTGTAGAAAAGAATCACTTAATTCAAGCTGTTTCTGAAGAATTCCCTGAATTAAATGAGCGACATATCTCTGTAGATCAGGTTATGTCAATAATTAGAAAGCATACGGATATCAAAAATGAAAAGAGATTGATCTCCGAATTAGTAGATATTATGTACTTTAAGAACACAGAAAAAAGGTGGGAAAAGCCAATGCTTTCGGACTTATTAACGGAAGAGATGATTCATTTTACAAATGAGAAACTTGATTGGAAGACGGCTATTCATCAGGCAGCCGAACCATTAGTGAAAACAAATAAAGTAGAGAAGCGCTACGTAACAGCCATGATTCAAAATGTAGAGGAGGTGGGCACCTATATTTATATTGGGAAAGGAATAGCTATACCACATGCAAGGCCAGATGCCGGGGTTAATGAGGTAGGGATGTCCTTTCTTAGAACGAGAAAACCAGTCCTATTGCTCGATCAAGAAGATTATCCTGTTGATTTAGTCATTTGTTTAGCAGCTATTGATAACGAGGCACACCTGAAAGCTTTAGCCCATCTAACCAAACTGTTAGGTAATGAATCTACTTTACAAGCTATTAAAAATACGAATTCTGCACACCAGCTTATGGAGATTATTAAAGAAGGAGAGGATTTGTCATGAAAATTTTAGCCGTTTGTGGATCAGGATTAGGTACGAGTTTTATGGTGGAGATGAACATTAAACAAGTTCTAGAGGAGTTAGGGGTGACAGGGGTTGAAGTCTCTCATTCTGATTTAAGCTCAGCTACGCCTGAAGATGCGGATGTGTATTTCTTGGCGAAAGATATTGCTGAGAGTGGCAAGCATCTTGGGGAAATTATCGTACTTGAGAACATTATTGACATGGATGAATTAAGAGAGAAAGTTAAGAAGCTAGGTGAAGATAAAAATCTCATCTGATTCTATCTAAGAATGGAGGAACAGTGATGAACACTTTTCTAAATACGTTAGTAGATATTTTGAGTCAACCAGCAATATTAGTTGCTTTGATTGCGTTAATTGGATTAGTGGCACAAAGGAAAAACATATCTGACACAATGAAGGGAACGACAAAGACGTTTGTTGGATTTTTGGTCATTGCTGCTGGCGCAGGCATTTTAGAGACATCTTTAGTACCCTTTGGTGCTATGTTCCAAGCAGCATTTAACGTGTCTGGCGTCGTACCAAATAACGAAGCAATTGTCGCTCTGGCGTTAAATGAATATGGTTCTAATACAGCGTTAATTATGTTTTTCGGTATGATTGTGAATATCTTAATTGCACGTTTTACTAGGTTCAAGTATATCTTTTTAACGGGACATCATACGTTGTATATGGCGTGTATGTTAGCGGTTATTATGGCTGTTGCTGGTTTTAGTACGGTACCATTAATTGCAGCAGGCTCAGTTGCATTAGGCATCATCATGACGTTATCTCCTGCGATTTTGCAACCATTCATGAGGAAATTTACAGGGAATAACAATGTGGCATTGGGTCATTTTAGTGCTGTTGGTTATGCATTAAGTGGATTAGTTGGACAAGCTGTCAAAGGAAAAAATCCAACATCTACAGAAAAAATCGATTTTCCAAAGGGACTAGGTTTTTTAAGAGACAGCACAGTGAGCATAGCTATGACGATGATAGTGATGTACGTCATCATAGCTTTAGCTGCTGGACCTGTTTTTATTGAATCTGAACTTAGTGGCGGTACAAATTTTCTTGTTTTTTCGCTCATACAAGCTGGAACTTTTGCGGCGGGAGTATTTATTATCTTAGCTGGAGTTCGTTTAGTTCTTGCAGAAATTGTACCAGCTTTTAAAGGGATATCGACCAAATTGGTGCCGAATGCGAAACCTGCCTTAGATGTTCCAATCGTGTTTACTTATGCACCAAATGCCGTATTAATTGGTTTCTTTTCAAGTTTCATAGGTGGATTGTTTAGTATGGTGATGATGGCATTTGTAGGAAGTACCATTATTCTTCCTGGGGTTGTGCCTCATTTCTTTACAGGGGCAGCAGCAGGGGTCTTTGGTAATGCTACAGGTGGATTAAGAGGGGCTGTATCTGGATCATTCGTAAACGGAATTATTATTTCATTTCTTCCTATCTTTCTCCTACCAGTATTAGGAGAACTGGGTTTTGCAAATACGACTTTTTCTGATACGGACTTTGGAGTTGGCGGCATATTTTTCGGTTCACTTGCCAACTATGGTGGGACGATCGCTATTGTGATTAGTCTTGTGGTTATTCTAGCCCTCATGGCAATTCCGTTCAAAAGAGAAAAAAGAGTATAAGGTGATAAGAAAGGGAGAGATTTTTCCCCCTTAGCAGATGATACGAATCGGAGGAGATATAATGTCTACACCTACAAAAAACATCTCTCAATTATCGATAAATACCATTCGTACGTTAACCATTGATAGTGTAGAACGGGCTCAGCACGGTCATCCAGGTATGCCAATGGGCGCTGCTCCTATGGCCTATGCTTTATGGAAAAATATCTTGAATGTGACCCCTGACAACCCGAAGTGGTTTAATAGAGATCGCTTTGTATTATCAGCTGGCCACGGTTCTACATTATTATATAGCTTACTTCATTTGGCTGGGTACGACGTGACGATTAAGGACTTACAAAACTTTAGAAAAGTCGGGAGTAAGACCCCTGGACACCCAGAATATAGTGTGACGCCAGGTGTAGAAGTAACGACAGGCCCACTAGGACAAGGAATACCGGCAAGTGTAGGACTAGCTTTAGCGGAAAGACATCTTGCTGAGACGTATAATAGAGAAGGCTTCCCTGTGGTGGATCATTACACCTACACCATTTGTGGAGATGGCGATTTAATGGAAGGTGTGTCATATGAAGCCGCTTCACTGGCCGGTCATCTTGGATTAGGTCGCCTGATTGTATTATATGATTCAAACAATGTGAGTCTTGATGGGGATTTAGGACTCTCTTTTTCAGAAGATATGAAGGCCCGGTTCACCTCTTACAACTGGCAATACTTGAGCGTAGAAGACGGTAATGATGTGGAAGCGATTATAAGAGCAATTAATGAAGCTAAAGCTGACGAAGGAAGACCAACACTCATTGAAATAAAGACGATTATTGGTTATGGTGCACCAAGTATTCAAGGTACAAGTGATGCTCATAGTGATCCGTTAGGGGAAGAGGAAGTAAAGCGAACAAAACAGTGGTATAATTGGCCCTATGAAGAACCATTTTATGTGCCAGAAGAAGTCTATCAAGATTTTAGTAGCATTAAGCAAAATGGTAAAAATAAAGAGGCCAAGTGGGAAGAATCTTTTAAAAGCTATAAAGTGACATATCCTAAACTAGCGAAAGAGTTAGAAAGAATGATAGCTGGTCAACTTCCGGATGATTGGAGGCATTCACTCCCGGAATACAAGGAGGGAGATACGCTAGCTACTAGAGTTGCATCTAGTGACATATTAAATGCGCTATCAAATACCCTACCTGAAATTATCGGGGGATCTGCCGATTTGGATGCCTCCACGAAAACAAGGTTGAAAGATGAGACAGATGTGACACGAAAGGATTACAGTGGACGGAATATAAGATTCGGAGTAAGGGAGTTTGCCATGGGAGCGATTGCTAATGGCATTGCTCTCCATCATCTCAGACCGTTTGTAAGTACATTTTTCGTTTTCTCTGATTATTTACGACCGGCCATAAGGCTAGCTGCGCTTATGGGGCTACCAGTTACCTATGTGTTTACCCATGATAGTATCGCTGTAGGCCAAGATGGCCCGACACATGAGCCAGTAGAACAGTTAGCTTCATTTAGAGCTATGCCCAATCTATCTGTGATAAGGCCTGCGGACGCCAATGAGACGAAAGAAGCATGGAAGGTTGCCGTACAACAGACAGATCGCCCTACCATGCTCGTGTTAGGCAGGCAAGTAAAGCCACGGATAAATTAGCGCCTCAAGGGGTGAGTAAAGGGGCTTATGTCCTCGCTGGAGCAGAAGATAAAGCAGATGGCATTCTGATTGCCACAGGGTCTGAAGTACAATTGGCAGTGAAAGCACGAGACGTGTTATCGAAAGAAGGTGTCACTGTTCGGGTTGTAAGTATGCCATCTTGGGATCTTTTTGAGAAACAGTCACAAGACTATAAAGAGAGTGTCTTGCCGAACCATTTACAAACACGCCTTACAATTGAGATGGGGTCTATGGTAGGTTGGCACAAATATCAAGGTAGAAATGGGGCTATTATGAGTATTGATACGTTCGGAGCCTCCGGGCCTGGAGATGAGATCATTGAGAAATTTGGATTTACAGTAGAAAACATCGTCAATCAATATAAGAAAATACAAAATTAGCCTTAGTCTAAGGTAACCTTATTTCAGGTTACCTTCTTTTCAATTATAAAAGGAGGCGTTTGTCATGTACTTAACTGACTACCACCACCATACTGATCATTCATTTGATTCTAAAGCAAAGATGGACGATGTTTGTAAAACAGCTATAAAGAAAGGTATTAATGAGATTTGCTTTACAGAGCATTTCTCTGTGAATCCGAAGGCCCCGACTTTTGGGCACATGAATTTTGAGCGATATTTCACTCAAATTAGAGCGTGCCAAAAACAATATGAAGAGCAGTTGACCATTAAAGCAGGGATTGAATTATGTGAACCTCATCTGATGAAGGAAGACTATGATCAAGCACTAAAAAATTTACAATTTGATTTTATTCTTGGATCAGTTCATAACATCAAAGAGGAAAAACTGCGCACGTTTATGATGGAAAAGGAGAGTAGTGATGCTTATCATACATATTTTGAAGAAGTCTATTCGTTAGTATCTTCAGCAGATATTGATGTTTTGGCGCATTTAGATTTGTTGAAACGATATGCCATTGAAACGAAAGGAAACTATTCCTTCACTGAATTTGAAGATATTTTAAGGGGAATTTTACAAAAATCAATAGAGCGTGGAATTGGTATTGAAATCAATACATCAGGATTATCGAATGGCAAACTGCGAGAAGCTTTTCCTACGCTTGACATACTTAAACTGTATAAGAAATTTGGTGGAGAGATCTTAACGATAGGTTCAGACTCACACCGAGCAGATACAGTAGGGGAGCATTTAAGAAGTGCTTTGCACATGGCGAAGCAGGCCGGATTTAATTATATATTTACATTTACAAAACGAAAGCCGAAAGCGATAAAAATATAAGCAATATTTAATAGAAGCTATAAGTAGAGCTCACAATCAGTAGTAAAAGTCTTATGAAGTATGAACTAATTTCATCTTACAATATACACCTGTAAAAACGATAACAAATTATAAAGTAGTCTTCCGTTAGGGATTTTTTCTAAGATAATAAACCTAATTTAGAGAAAGAGAGGCCGTTCAAAGATAAAAGACAGAAGGAATTTTTAAAATTCCTTCTGTCATTGATTAATGGGTAAGAAAAGAGGCTTCAAAGATCTCTAGAAGATATTCCAGTGTAATGGGATCGCTGTAGGTGGAAGCGGCACTATCTATTTCAAAGACACGATTATTTTTAACGGCAGGTATATTATGCCATGTTTCGGTTTCTAGAAACGAATTATCAACGTTGTTGTTTTTACTAAAAATAATATAGTCGCCTGCGAATTCAGGAATTATTTCCGGTGATAGCGTGTATACACCAGCTTCAAGTACTTCCTCTTCTACTTTTTCAGGCATGTTTAGCGCCATCGCTTGATACAATATTTCTGTACCACGTGCATAGTTATTTCCAAAGACATACACTTCCTTGTTACCACTTTCAAACACTGACACAGTGGCGTCTTCACCTATTTCCTCACGAATGGCTTCGCCAGCAGCTTCTGCACGTTCGGTGAAGTCTTCAACCCATTCCGTTGCTTCTTCTTCTTTGTTTAAAAGCTTACCAATTTCGATTTGCTGGGTTAAATAATCTAATTCTCCCCACGTGTAGACAACGGTAGGTGCAATATCATTTAATTTATCAATATTATTCATATGAGAGCCTGCTATAATAAGGTCTGGCTCTAGCTCAAGAATTTTCTCTAAACTTTCTTCAGAGACGATTTCGACCCCCTCTACCTTTTCTTGAAACAAGGGGTTGTTACTTGTCCATTCATCAATACCAACAACATTGCCGTCTAAAGCAAAAACGTTAGGACCATTTGTTAGAGCAATGATTTTTTCAGGGTTAGTAGGTACTTCTACAGGACCGGTTTCAGATTCATACGTAAATGTATCTGCCTCATTTTCTGTTGCACTGACATCTGTTGGTTCGTTATTTCCGCATGCACTGAGTAGCATGATAACCAGGAAAACGGAAAAGGCTAAAAGTCGCCGCATAATACAATCTCTCCTTTATCACATAAGGGATAATTTAATTAACAATGATAATCATTATCAATACTTTCTATTATATAGCAAGGTGACTCTCTGTCAATCTACGATTATTTAACGATAAGAATATCATTTTCATGTGAAAAAAAGAGTCAAATAGAAATAGAGGCTTTTATGGAGATAAGTTAAACGATAAATTTTAATGTGCCTAAAACGGTTTAACAGCTGAACATGGTGATCTTGTAAAAGTATAATTAACAGTTGTTTAGTGTCTATGAGCTATTTCAAGTAAATGAACGAAGGCTTCTCAGATAAACTTATGAGAAGCCTTTTTCTTAATAGTATTGCACGACAAAAAGATATGTCACTTTTGTGAATTCAGGGTGTCTAGAAGGTATAATGTAAGCAGTGGTACAAGCTATATGACGCCTTTGTACTCACATTTTAATCCGTACTTTTTTTGTCACTGATCTAACCGACCAAAGGGTTAAGGAGATTAAAAGCAAGAGCACTAGCAACGTGACACCTAATGGAAGAACATTAAATCCCGATAATGTGTTAAGAATAGGCAGATCAAGCGACACTCTAAGGAGTGTATCCACCAACATCAAAATCACTAACGCTATAAAAATAGAGACGATACCATTAACAGTGCTAAACCGGTAAAAACTTGTACTGATTAACCAACCGAGTAAATAATACACAAAAATGTTTAAACTAAAGATTGCAATAGATAATCCCCAATGATTTTGTGGATCCACATAAGGTGTTAAAATAATTGTTTGCACAATATCGCCTACAATATCACTATCAACCTCTAATATAACGCTATTTAGATCAGGCTCTCTAATAGAAATACTCGTCATCGCGTTCAAAATAACATGTTCCACTAAAGAGATCATGTAGGTGATGAACGGAATGATAATGGCTAATCCACCAAAGGCTATAAGTGTCCCTTTAAAATAATCTTTTCTGGTCACCCCATGTTCAACATAATAGGGGAGAAAGTAAATAGATATTATGCCGATAATGAGCATATATATGTTTGTCGCAACAAACATAGAATTATAGAAGCTATCTATGTCTCCGCCTTGGATATATGCCAGAACGATTTTTATAATATGAATGACTAGCATCACCCCGAAAAATCCAAATGTCCAATTTAATTGTGCGAAGAACATATCCGTAGCTACTTTTGGATAATTACTTATCTGTTTCATCTTCATTTCCCCCCTTTGTTAAATAAATGAATAGATCTTGTAGTGGAAGAGGTGCTATTTCGAGCCCTTTAGCTAAGGCAGTCTGCCGCTCCTGGTCACTTAGTTCTCCATAAATTGTGACAGACTTTGTCCCCCCTAGATGCTGAACGTTGATCTGTTTTTTTGATTGTACAATCTCATCAACGTGTTCTCCATGGCCAATAATTGTTGCTCCCTTTGCCATCAGAGACGTATACTCCTCCTGAATTAAAAGCTTTCCTTTATCTAATACAATGACTTCATCAAATAAGTAATCCATTTCGGAGACGAGGTGGGTTGACATAATGATTAGCCTCGGGTGCTTTTCTTGATCCTTTAACAACTCTTTATAAAAAATGTCTCTTGATGGTGCGTCCATATTGACGTAAACTTCATCAAAGATCGTGATCGGTGTTCGAGAAGATAACCCGATGACAGCATTTAAAGCAGATTGCATGCCTTTTGAAAATGTTTTGATTGGTTTTGTCACATCAAGTTTAAACAGACTGATGAGGTACTCAGCATACTCTTTATCATAATAGGGGCGATAGCGTTCGACTCCTTCAAGTGTTTTTTTAACCGTGTCAGTTTCGTCTGAATAATCTTTGTTATAGTTAAATCCTACTTGCTGCATAATATGTGCATTCTCAAAGGGCTTTTCCTCATTGAGCGTAATCGTACCAGAAGAAGGTTCACAAAAGGAGGCCAATATGGAGAGAAGGGATGTTTTCCCGGCACCATTTCTTCCTAATAAACCATATATTTTCTCCCCACTTAGTTCGCAGGTAACCTGATTAAGTGCGGTATGTGTCGTATATCGTAAACTAACATTGTTGAAGTTAACGTTCATGACCTCTCACGTCCTTTTACTTGTTTAATAAAGTTTATAATGTCATCTTCTTCAAATCCTAATTTATCAGCCTCTTCTACGAGCATGACAACATATTCATCAATAAAAGATTCTTTTCGAGCTTGAATAAGCTTTTCTCTCGCTCCCTCTGCTACAAACATGCCAATTCCTCTCTTCTTGTAAAGAATCCCTTCATCAACTAATTGATTAACCCCTTTTGATACGGTCGCATGATTAATTTTATAAAAATTAACAAGTTGATTGGTTGAAGGGGCTTGCTCTCCTTCTTTAAGTTGATTATTGATTATTTGATCTTCAATTTTCTCCCTTATCGTTAAGTAGATAGGTTTATCTGTTCGCATAGTTATCGCCCACTATTCTTTATTAGTGTTATACACTTAAACGGTTATATAGTTATGTATATAAGTATATGGGTTATTTTGAATTTGTCAAGGATGCTTTTTCTAAATGATACTGACTAAATTAACCTCCTATATAGTATCAAGATCTTTACGGAAGAAATGAGAAGAAGCCATCGCAATCGATGGAAGCAACTTGCCATTTACACTAGGGTACATATGAATGGGACATTTAATTCGAAAGGGGAAATTATGTTAGCAAGAGTTCGTCCTGGGTTGAGCAAAGCTTTCTATGATTTTTCCAAGAAAGAAGAGGATTTGTGATACACGGTTAGAAACAGAAGAAAAACGACGAGTTGGACGGGGGAAAGAAAGAGCTAGACCTTGTACTAGCTCTTGTCAATGTAAACCCTTCTTGCTGGTCTCTCCCAATGAAAAGTGATGGGAGTTATTCTAGTTTTCCTCGGTACTAACACTTTCAACATTACCTAAATTCACAAGTGATGCAAGAATGCCTTGCAGGACACCGAGCAATTGTTGTACCTGATCTTCAGTAAGCTCTGTAGGCGAACTAATTCGTATACAAGGGATTTCCACTTGAAGTTCAATACCTAACAAAACAATGTCGATCGGACATGGAATTCCGAGACACAATATTTCATCACCGGTACAACAACTGTCAGGACACACGTTGTTATTGTTATTTCCCATTTGTCATTCCTCCTTTCAGTCAAGCTAATCCTATCTATATGAGAAAAGTCATTTACAGTTTGTTTTCTTACCTATTTAGCGTTTTTTTGGATGGAAAATCATACAAAAAGGCGCTTGAAAAGAATGAAGGTGTCCACTCTTTCTATAAAACAAAGACATAGACTATGAGTGTTCTTACAAAGATCTATTTTTAACGATCGAGGTTCAGATGAATGACCTTTATCACAGATAAGCACCCGTAAATTTCAAGCTCAAAATAGAGAGGAGAGCTAAAACTCTATTTAGACGCGAGAATAACGGATGCTAATGTCCTATTGAAGGGGCGTTTTATAGCAAGAAAAGGAAGGGGATAAAATGAAATTATATGAGACTACTAGATTAGGAGAAGAGACTAATAAAGGGATGATTGGAATATTGGCAGCACGATCGAACAAAACGCTGAAGAGGAAGTTAAATCGTTTAAATGATTTAGCAGCGTCTTTTATGAGTATTAAGGTGATGGCTTTTTCTTTACAAGGTATTAAAAAACAAGACACGCTGATTAACGGCTATGTGTACAGCTATTCTGAAAAGACGTGGAAACGGTCAATCTCCCCTATGCCACGTGCAGTAATTAATCGGATAGCGTTAACACCTCAGTGGCAGAACTATTTCAAACGAACACTTGGTTCTAATATGATTAACAATATGACGTTTAATAAATGGGAGATGTATGAATGGCTTTCAGTTTCCCCTTACTTCAATCAATTTTTGCCTCTTACTTGGTTAATGAGAGAGCCAACGGATATTATTCACTTTGTAACACGTTATAAACAATGCTATATCAAATCTGTTAATGGCAGTTATGGCAAAGGTATTTTTAAAGTATCAAGGAGTGAAAAGGGCTATAAAATAGAGGATGTGAATTCCCGCAACTTAAAAAAATCGTCGTCTTTATATGTGAATGAACAGGACGTGATGATGTATTTTGCACAACGATGTCAAAATAAACTATTTATACTACAACACGTTATTGACTTATATGTGGCAGACCGTCCTGTTGATTTCAGGCTTATTCTTGTTAAAGATGAATCAGGTCAGTGGCGAGATATAGGGTTGCTAGCTAGAAAAGGGAGAAAGCATGAAATAGTCAGTCATACAGGAGTAGTGAAAAATGGGTATTCAGCGCTACGAAATATTATGACATTAACTCGTGATGAGGCGATGAAATTAAATCAGCAAATGAGTGAGGTTGGTCTAGCGGTAGCTAAAGAGATGGAGACTTTCGGAGGCCGAGATAGTAATTTGGGGAACTTAGGTATCGATTTTGGAATTGATAAAGACCATCGCCTTTTTGTCATCGAGATAAATCATCGAAACCCGAGACATCGCATGGCAGTGGATGCTGGCGAGTGGGTCATTTATAAAAAAGCAAATGCCTTGTTGGCAGGTTATGCCACAAGGCTTGCATTAGGTAATGAACATACTATTTTTAATAAAAAGGCAAAGCCCCTCATTTTATAGTCTAAGTAGGCTCTCCCTCTCTTTCATATAGTATGACTAGAAACTAAAAAGGAGGGAAGCTATGTTAAGAAAAAACAATAGAGACTCTAGTATAAAGATAAGAAAAGGTGGCGCAATCGTTTTAGTATAAATGCTTTGTAAAGAGATTTGTGCCGCTTTCGTTTTGGACAAGATGACACAAGCCGAGTAAATCTGTTTTCTGTCTGACCTCTTGAAGCGAATGAACGTGAGGGAGGATTGGAAGGAGGAATCACCGTGAATATTAAAACGATTAAAACGGAAGAGGTCAATAAAGTGTATCTTCCAAAAGCAATTACAACCTCAAAGCCCGAATTAATGGCATTAGAGAAAGTGACTTTTCACTTTGGCTCTCGAAAAAAAGAATTAGGTGTTGAGTTTTTAGATGAGCTGAGTCAAGATGACATGGGACTCTCACACAATGTGAAGGAAGAGATGGGCATTCCTGATATAGGCTTCGAACTGACCATCATGGGTGACCAAATAAGGATAGGGCCAGTTATATTGTATTTAGTATCAAAGAGGCTCATTAAACGTTTAGAAATCTTGAAAGAACGGATTGAGAAGTCCGTTTCCTTCGATGGTTTAATTCTACTGAGCACTGTGGATGGAATTAATACAGACGAACAACAAATTGAAGGATATTATTTTCAACCTAGTACAAATACGAGAGAGGCTCAGTGGAAAGAAGGGGTCTTTCCGTACCCCGATGCTATATTTAAAAGAGTTGTTACCTCGGAAGAGATGACTGAGCACTTGTACGAAAAGACAAATGGTCGTATCTTTAATTCTCATTATTTCAATAAATGGGACATGTGGGAATGGTTAGCCCCTGATTCCTTTATAAGGAGACACCTCCCTTATACGCAAACTCTTACGTCATTTGATGATATTTATCAGATGCTTGATGTGTATGAGTGCGTGTATTTAAAACCGAAAAGTGGGTCTGGTGGTAAAGGAATTATACAAGTGAAGAAGGGACAAAAGGGAACGTACGAAATGACGTCACAAAAAAAGGGGTTACAGCAGATTGAACAATTAGAAGACGATCCGATCATTGATAAAATAATAAGGAATAAAGAGGATTATATGATTCAGCAGGACGTGGGTTATCTGCATGATACGAGAAATGTGGATTTTCGTATTTACATGCAAAAAAATGAAACGAAAGAGTGGACATGTACTGGATTAATTGCTAGGTTTGGAAAACCAGGGAGTGTCACAACTAACTTGCGTAATCTTGATTATTTAATGGAAGGAAAAGAGGCATTTAAAGAACTTTTTGATAACAGTGAACACGACCATAATCAGCTAGAGAAAAAAGTGAAAAATATATGTTCATACGCATGTGAACTCCTTGATCAGCATGGTTGTTTTGGAGATATCGCAATAGATTTTATTTTAGATAATAATGGACATGTATGGATTTTAGAAATGAATAAGCGATATGGCTATAAAAGTTTTTCAATTATTGAAGATTCATTACTTTATCGAAAAATCATAAGAAAACCATTTATGTATGCAAGCTCGCTTGCGGGGTTTCATGTGAAAGATAAATGTAAACTAAAAAAAAAGAAACAAGATCACTTATTTATTAACACGATGACAAAGTTATTAAATGATGAACCAAATGTTAAGCCTATCGTATCGGATTTATGCGAACTTGTGATGTTTGGAAAAGAAATTGTCCATTATCAAAAAAGTCATTACAAATCGAAAGAAGAAAGAACTGAGTCTATTCATTAAAGAGAATCAAATCTGATATAGGATGTATAAGAGTTAAAGGTGAGAGAGTGAAGGATAGGAAAAGCTGCCCGCATTGATAGCGGGCAGTATTCAACATGCTTACGAGATAGCGATTAATCCTTTGAGTGACGCTCTCCAACTTGGAAATCGTCCGCATGCTTAAACATGTATTCCACCGTAACAGGCGCTTGTCCTGTTAGTTTTTTAAAATCGTCAGTGAAGAGGTCCATTTTTCCTAAACGAATGGCTTGGGCAAAGGTAACCATCCCCTCTGATGAAAAGGGGGCTTCTGAATCTTCTTTAAATTTGCCATCTGTCGTTCTAGGAACCCCCATAGCATCAAATATTGCATAGTTTTCTTCATCGGTAATTTCTTGATAAATGACATTGTTCCCTGTTACCTTGTTACCGATTGTAACAAAATCAGACATTGTCATTAACTCAGGTCCATTTATATTTAAAATAGCACTCTTATAATCTGTTGATGCTAGAGCATGAGCCACCGCTTTGGCACAATCTTTCCGAGATATATAGGCCATTTTTCCATCGCCTTGACTATTTTTTAACACGCCGTCTCCTTTTACATACGTGAAATAATTCGTAATCATCGCTTCAGCATATTGAGAGTTGCGAAGGAAGATATAATCTAATCCTACACTGTTAATATAATCCTCCGTATAGTTGTGATCTATTTTTTCGACACTTGGATTTGTTTCATCCGCCGCATTGACGAGTGATGTATAAATGATTTGTTTAACACCCGCTTCTTTTGCAGCATCTACGACGTTTCGGTGAGCACGTTGGCGTTTCAAACCCACAAATGGCATAGAAATTAATGCTAATTTTTCGGCACCGGCAAACGCGTTTACAAGACCATCTGATGTATTAAAATCTGTTACATGTGTTTCGATGCCTTGTTCGGCATACTCTTTTAGTGCTTCAAGATTGTAGCTGCAAAAAATAACCTCATCGTGTTCGACTAGCTCTAACAAATAGTTGGCTGCTTGCTTTCCTAGATTCCCATCAATACCTGTGAGTAGTAATTTCCCCATCGTTAACACTCCCTCTTTAGAATTAATGACAACTTCATATTATGTGAAGTAATGAGCAAAGTCTAACGCTAAAACCGTATGGGCTATTGGGAAAACCAATGACGTAGTTGCTCAATAAATGGTTGTATTGCTGGATTCATATTATCCTTTAAATGCGCTATTTCTATTTTATACGTGTGACGAGAATCTTTTAATGGGATTAATTGAACTTCCTCTTTCGGATAAGCTAGTCGATAATTCTCTGGAAAAAAACCAATTAAATTCTCAGTGATGATATGAAATAATTCTGTTTCTACATCATCTACCGTACGAACAATATTCGGCTCATATCCATCCTCTATAGCGTTTTGAATCATGAGATAATAGGAGTTTCCAATTGCTGTGGCGTTTAACATGACGAGCGGAAACGCATAGAGTTCTTCTTTTGTAATAGCGTCACGATTGAACAACGGATGCTGGTGACTTACGACGGCACAGTACTTTCCTTTATATAAGGAATGCGTTTGTATACCGTCCTTTTCTTTAAACTCTGAATCAACCGCAATCGCTACATCATACAGGCCTTTCTGCAAGAATTCAGAGATATTCTTTAACAATACTTTTGATAATTCCAGACGAATGTGTGGATTTGTTTCTTTAAATGTAGGAATCAACGGCAATAGCTGTTGAATATCAGTGAATGCTGAATATTCTAAGCTTAAAAAGTGATCTTGATGAAAATTGGCCATTTTTGCCTTCATATGACTGTATTGCTTCCAAAGTACGAGTGCCTCTCCATAAAAAAGCCATCCAGCTTTTGTAGGCTCAATAGGTAGCTGTTTTCGGTTAATTAATTGCACATCAAATTCTTTTTCTAATGAGGCCACTTGTTGGCTTATAGTCGTTTGCGACACAAAATTTTTCTTTGCTGTCTCAGTAAAATTTCGACATTCAACGAGATCAATAAAATATTTAATTTTTTCAATATTCATGTTGACCCCCTATTACTTTATAATATTATAATTGTCTATCGTTCTATGGGAAGCTGCGACCACGTCATAGTTTCTTATATTATTTTATCGAGAAAACAGGCTAAAGATTAGCTTTAAATTTAGCTTTTGCATGACTTGCGGTAATCACTTGGGGACATCTCTGTTTTTTTTGGATAAACGACTAAAATAATACATGTCAGTGTATCCGACTGTGCTTGCGATTTCCCGAATGGAATGTTGGGTGAATAAGAGTAATTCTTGTGTTTTTTTATTCGAAATCTAATCAAATAATCGATTGTGCTCATACCATTTAAATATCGAAATTGGGCTGAAAAAACCCCCTGACTGCCTTTCCATTGCTTAACTCCTTAATTGGTGATTGTTATCAATTATACTATATTTGAGCTTACTGAATAACTTGTAAACCTTGATCTACCAACAATGGAAGATAATTAAATCGCAATCTAGTACGAAAAAATTCTAACTATGTAGTCAAAATTTGCGGTTGCTATCAGCGTTTATTGTAACTACCGATATCTCTAATCTCCCCTTCTTGGGTAGGTAATGTTTAATTTTAATAAAATGGATGGTCTAAAGAATGAAGATGGATTATTTGAATGATCATTACGTCTAAGATAGACACTTTAGTAACATACTTTATAGTTCGTGAATAAAATATATATTGCATTTACTCTCTCAGTTATTCTATTACCTCTATATAAGTGAAAATAGCCAGTTACCGATAAGAGAACGGACAAATGTCTTTTTTGTTACGAGGTAATCATATGACGAACTTAGAAATGACACAGAGGCTCTATAGCAGATAACCTTAGTATGATAAGTTTTTACGATAGAACTGTTGATAGCTATATCGTAATATTTTCAATATATTCGGGCATTAGATGTGTTCATTTGCTACAAGTGTCATTTAAAAAGAGGGATATAAATAATAAAGGAAGAGTTATTTTGTAAAATATAAAATACTAGGTGACTAGCATAATTATCGATGATAGTAGACTCTTACCGTTTCTATTAAACAGATTAAACCATACATTATCTCAACACGTATAAAGGAGTTGATGAAAGTGTATGGTTTTTCTATGGTGAAAACGATGCGGACACATGCAAGAAAATTAGATAAATCTTGTAGAGATTACGTCATGACGATGTACAAACCATTTAGGCGTACACCGTGTTTTTTGCATAAACCGTTAGAAAGGTTTTTGAAGAGAGTAACTAAGCTATCAGTGATTATACAATTTGAGAATAAGTGCCTTCATGAAGGGTGTAAAGAATTTGATGCCATTGCGAAAAAGTATGTTAGATGTAAACGGAAGAGAACGTTCTTCAGTATATCTTGTTGTAGTGCTACTATTACACCGCAAGCGTTAGAAGATCTCCTTTCTTCATGTCACTCTCTAAAAAAGGTCTTCTTAAACAGAGAGGTAGCCGCGTTCTTGGACACTGCTGTAGAAGCCAGTCATGCTCAACAAATCGTGCGTCAGGGTAATGATGTGACTGGTGAGGGAGTCAACATTGCAATCATTGATACGGGTGTGTACCCACATGAAGACCTGAACGGAAGAATAACGGGATTCGTGGACTTCATCAATAATCGGACTGAGCCCTACGATGATAATGGACATGGTACCCATTGTGCAGGTGATGCAGCAGGCGATGGAAGCGCTTCTGGCGGCTTATATAAAGGCTCTGCTCCAAGAGCTAACATTATTGGAATTAAAGCGCTTGATAAAAACGGGGCCGGGTCTTTAGCCACAATTATCGAAGGGGTACAATGGTGTCTCGATTATAATGAAACCAACACAGATGATCCTATTCATATCATAAGCATGTCGCTAGGTGCGTCAGCGCAACAATATGAGGATGAAACAGATGACCCGATTGTACAGATCGTTAATGAGGCGTGGCATGCTGGAATTGTCGTTGTAGTCGCAGCCGGTAACTCAGGTCCTGAACCGACTACAATTGCTAGCCCAGGAATTAGCAGAACCATTTTAACAGTCGGAGCGTTAGATGATCGTGACACAGCCGATCGAACAGATGATGATGTGGCAGACTTTTCAAGCAGAGGACCAACAATCTATGGTATCGAAAAGCCAGATATTCTTGCTCCAGGAGTGGATATTACATCCTTGAGATCACCAAACTCAAGTCTAGCAAAATCTCAAAAAGGAGATGAATCAGCTGATTATATCACGTTATCTGGTACGTCAATGGCAACACCGATTTGTGCAGGTATTATTGCACTAATGATTGAAGTTAACCCAGATCTCACGCCGGATGAGGTTAAAGAAAGGATTAAAAATGAGGTTGATTTGTGGGACGATAGAGACCCAAATATTTACGGTGCTGGTTATATCAATGGTGAGATGGCGGTGCCAGACAGCTAAATTAGGGAGCAAACCTGTGTTAATCATTTAGTGATACAGTGATGGTCACTGAGAAAGGGAACAGCCTTTTCTCAGTGACCGGTTTATTACGTAGGAATCACACCTAGGTTCTGTATGTCATGCTCTCACATACATAGTAAGCTCATCAGATGAACCATACTTCTTCATTCATCCATGTATGCAATCTTTAAAGAAGATTTTAAATTCTACATGTATCTATATAATACATAGGTGGACAAGCAAGAAGGACCTTTTTATCAAACCAAATAATAGGTGAAAAAAAGTTTAATTGTTAATGAAAAATGGAATGAGTAGACTAACAAGCTAAAATTTATAAAGGAGGTCATCACATGAGTGTACTTCAAAAAATTGCGTTAGGTATTGTGATTATTGGTGCAGTGAACTGGGGGCTGATCGGCTTTTTTGGATTTGACCTCGTAGCGGCTATGTTTGGAGGACAGGGAGCGATTGTTTCACGAGTCGTCTATGCCATTGTTGGTTTAGCAGGTTTATACAGCATCTCGATTTTTACAACTGAAGGTGCTATGGAAAGAAGTCCACAAACCCAGTACAATAACTAAGAAAAGTGTTTGAGTTTACTTCATATGTAAGTAACACTTATGACAGAGTTAAGGCCTTCCGATAGCTTTAAAGCTACTGGGAGGTCTTTTTAAATAAGAATGATCATCGAAATCTTTTCCTAGTTCTAGAAGATTTACAAAAAATGCGTTTAAATCTTTTAATTAGTGGAAGGAAGAAAAATGGAATCGTAAAGGAAACAAGCATAAGGGAGAGAGGAGTATGCCAGATACATTTGATGAAAAAAACTACCTCGGAATAAAAATGGGGAAATTTAAACTCTATTTTAGAAAAAGATATCGTCTTATTACGACGGTAAACGATTTACTAATCGGGATATTGTTCGTGGCTGGAAGTTGCTTTAATTTTTTTTCAACGACAGAGATAGTTGGAATGGTTTGCTACCTAGGTGGAAGTTTGTTTTTAGCCAGTCGCCCGATCTTAAGAATAATGCATAATACTGCGTTAAGAAATGAGATGAAAGAGTCAGAGAATTATAATCCGAACAAAGCTGAACGTCAATGATATTTAATAGCTCGAATGATCTTAAGTAACAATTATATTTAATAAGAAATATTCAAGCTCTTTTTCTATTCTCATAGTTTATTTAACGAGAGGAATAAAGAGAATGTAATCTTAGAAATTGAAGCAATCCCTTGAATGGTCTGAGTTGTAGCACTTTAGCACAGACAAGCTTGTCTGTGCTACGACTGTTAAAGTGCCGTTAATTACTATCATTTTAATTCTTTTGATCATACGGTAAGATGAAATCTTCAAGCACATGCTAATAATCTTTAACAGACTCCATGTAAACCATTTCGTTATCCCCGTGCCAATCGTGCCCCACTAGACCACATTTTACAGCTGCACTTCCGTAATCAGTAAAGAACCGGCCATCATTTGAACCGAATTGTCCGTAGATAGTCACTCGTTCTAACTGAGTTTGTCGTTTTATGGCGGTGGCAATGACTTGAACGAAAGTATTGTCTTCTTTGGCTGTTACATATATGAATCGTCACTATTCTCTATAGCTTCAACAGCTTCTTCAACGCGAATGTAAGAGTGAGGAACATTAACATTAAAGGATTTTAACAGTTCACGATACTTTCCTTTATCTCTTACTTTATCGATTATAGAGCTATCTGGTGTAAAAAAAGTGACACCTAGACGTTGAAATGCCTAGATAATTTTTGAACCTTCCACTCGTTTAGAAACACTAGGCAATCAACCTTTACAAATCTCAAAAAGCCGACATGTATTGGCCATCTGTTTGATGAGGAATGATGTAACTTTCACCTCCGGCCTGAAGTGAGGGGGCATTGTCCTCTGGATCAGCTACAAATACTTTTCCGGCTGTATTGGCATTTGTTAAAGCTTGTTGGAAAAATCAAACAAACTCTATTCTTCTAGCAGTCGATGTCAATAATATATTCATAGACGATTCTCTTCTCCTTAATGCTTTATTTTAAAATGAGTTATTAATCGTTATACTCATTGCCATCCTTGTTAGTTTTTTGAGGGCTAGTTTTTTATGTCAGTGGGGAGGATTGTGAGGCATTAACTGTTAATTTATCACAGATAAGCGCCGGGAAAACTCCCGTCTCAAAATAGAGAAGAGAGTAAACTCCCACTGATTGAAGCTTAGCTTTATATCATGGATGGTGGTTAACCATTGAAGCACAATAGTCACATGTAGAGATAAAGTGAAGTAGCCGATATCTAAACTAGAAGGTCAATCATGTTAATTAAGAGGAGGTTCTCCATGAACATTATGAACAACGCCATTCAGTTAGCTGAAGGTTTCCATTCCTTGCTTGGTGAAGATACCATGCTCGGTATAACAGATAGAGAGGCATTTATTTATTATTTGCCATCAGCAAAAGTAGACTTTGGGTTAAAAAAAGGAACCCCTATTTCTCCAGATGATCCTAATTTAAAAGCAGCACTTGCAGGAAGAAATGGGTCTGTTATTATACCAGCAGATGTTTATGGTATGTCGGTCCATGCAAAATCATTTCCAATTAAAAATGAAGAAGGCGATGTGGTCGGTGCATTTGCTATTGCAACACCATTAGACAACCAAGAAAAAATGGATGCCTATTTAAATGATATTCATCATATTATTGAAGGCTTGCAAAATAGTGTGCATGTGGTGGCTGCCCATTCTGAGGAATTAGCTGCCTCAAGTGAAGAAATTTCAACACAGGCGAAGCAATCACTTGATTTATCTGTTAGAACAGAAAATGAAACGAGCCAAATTAAAAGTATTCAAGAACAAACAAATATTTTAGGATTAAACGCGTCAATTGAAGCGGCCCGAGCAGGTGAAGCAGGGGCAGGCTTTTCCGTCGTAGCGAAAGAAGTAAGAAAGCTATCCGGACAGACGACTGAAGTCACCACCACTATAAGCAATTCTTTAGGTGATATCACGAAGACGATGAACAACTTATCAGAAAATGTAGAGCAAATTAAAAGTGCTTCAGCGGAACAAGCAGAGTTAGTAACGGAGTTCAGTGATCTAATTGATAGGTTAAACAATTTAAGCACCGAGATGAAAGGATTTATGCAAAAGGTAATAAAATAAAGCTGCTAATAAGTACAGGGCAACTCAGCTCAAAAGGCGGACGATATTAAAATCGTTCGTTTTTTTGTTATGAGGCCTTCTACAATAAATGGATATTGGGGACGCCCTAAATCCTGAAATCGGTTCCGTGTCTCATTGTATCGTTGCCACTAGTTAAACATATAGTGGTATTAACCAGCAATAACACAAAGTTAGTTGATGAACACCTGCCTGGATGCAAGTTGACATCTCATAAGAGCTTTTAAGGTGAGGGGGGGACGATTGATGGTTAAAGTGATAAGTATAAATGAAGCAGTTAGCAAAATTCATGACGGCGACACACTTATGATCGGTGGTTTTATGACAAATGGTTCGCCAGAGAATCTTATAGATACACTAGTGGAGAGGAATATTCAGAACTTGACGCTTATTTGTAATGATACAGGATTTATCAATAAAGGGATTGGTAAGCTTGTTTGCAATCAGCAACTAACAAAGATTGTCACATCTCATATAGGAACGAATAAAGAGACGGGACGGCAAATGATGGATGGAGAAACAGAGGTGACACTCGTTCCGCAGGGGACGTTAGCAGAGCAGATTCGAGCTGCTGGATTTGGTTTAGGCGGTGTTTTAACACCGACAGGAATCGGGACACGTGTTGAAGAAAATAAGCAGATTCTCACACTAGATGGCAAGAAATATTTAGTAGAACGGCCTCTTAAGGCAGATATCGCACTACTTTATGCGTCAAAAGTAGATCGATTTGGCAATATGATTTATTATGGTTCCACTAATAACTTTAATGATGTAATGGCGAGTGCCGCAACGGTCACGATCGTAGAGGCAGAGGAAATCGTCGAGGTTGGGGAAATCGCTCCTCATGAAGTGATGACACCTGGTATCTTTGTGGATTATATCGTACGAGGAGGTGGAGCCGATCATGACGAAAGAACAGAAACAACTTTTGATAGCTAAACGTGTGGCCAAAGAATTGCCGGAGGGGTCTCTCGTTAATTTAGGAATTGGACTTCCGACGAAAGTTACCGCTTTTATACCTGAAAATAAACATGTCATGTTACAATCGGAAAACGGTTTTGTCGGGTTAGGGCCTGTTCCCATTGACAGAAGTGACGAGACACGTGTTGTCAACGCAGGAGGTCAGCCTGCTAGCATATTAAAGGGAGGAAGCTGTTTTAATAGTGCCACATCATTCGGGATTATTAGAGGTGGTCATGTGGATGTCACCGTACTAGGCGCTCTCCAAGTGGATGAAAAGGGAGACATCGCAAGCTATATGATACCTGGTAAAATGGTCCCTGGTATGGGAGGAGCGATGGACTTGCTCACCGGAGCGAAAAAAGTGATCGTCGCTACCGAACACACTGTAAAGGGCCAACCGAAAATTCTCAAGCGATGCACGTTGCCATTGACAGCTAGTGGTGAGGTAGACATGATTGTGACGGAAATGGCAGTTATCCAAGTCACACCACAAGGTCTTATTGTTATAGAAATAAATGCCAATTATACTTTTGAGGATGTTCAAAATGCGACAGAGGCTAAACTTCATGAGGGAGATGGAATGAGGACAATGGTGTTTGAAGAAAAGTAACATGCAGGGATGAATCAGAAGCATAAATTCGATTTGTCATTGACTCGCGTAGACGGTTTTTTTTAATCACAGATAAGCGTTCGTAAACCTCACCACTCGAAATAAAGAGGAGAGCTAAAGTTATTTAGGCGGAAGCTAACGGCCGCTAATGTCCTGATTCATTCAACCTTCAATCAGTGGGAGAAGAGCGGAAATTCCCACTAATTGAAGGTTCGTTTTATGGAAAATAGATTGAGTGTCCAAGGTAGGTATGCCAACTTTTAAACGTGATACATGTTTCATAAAGTTGCTATATGCCATATTTAGCTGTGATTAAGTCTAAAGGCCTATAAACAATAAGCATCTCTAAAAGACTATAAAAAAACAGATCATTTCTCCTATTTATACCAAAAGACGCTTCAATTACCATTAATAAATAGAGTATATGACATAAAATTCAATCTTTTTAGTTTTTATGACGGTAAAAGTTAAATTAAGACACAATGTAAAAGGGAGTCATTCGTAGTGAGTAGAGAGAAGCAATTACTGGCAGGAGAGGTGACACATTTTTTCCTAAATACACCAAATGAAGAGGGTGTTTTCCTGTCGATTCATTTTGGCACAGGGTATGGAAACAGACTTATTTCCATTGATAATAACATGCATTGGATAGGAAGCGGAAGTTCAAATATTTTAATTAATAGTTTGAAAAACAAGATAAAGAACCTTTATCCAAGCATTGAGTGTCATGTTGACGTGACGATGGATACGACGACATTAGCCTTGAAGATGACGGTTGTTGAGTTTAAAGAAAATGTTGAAAGTCTATTATCTTTATTACTTTCTCAAGAGATGACAGAAGAAGAATTTGAGGAACAAAAAGCCTTATCTTATGAGCGATTCACGACACATTTACAAAATGTCACGTTCAGGAGCTTAATGGATATTCAACAATATGCTATCCCAAATAGAACGTATAGTACTGATTTAATTAAACAAGACCTTTTAGATGTCTCCTATGAAGATATCACCTTATTATCTAACACATTATTCAAGCCTATTAATACGGTGTTGGTCATCTGTGGTAATGATAAGCACGAACTAAGTCAAGCTATAAACGCAAAAAGCTTAACGTTTGAACAGGAAGATGCTACAAGTGCTTATCATGTTTATAAGCAAAACGTCTACGAAGATGAGATAATAACAAAAACTCACACTAATAAGCAAGGCGCTGTTGGTACATTATGTTTTAGGAATGAACCGGGAGTATGGTCATTAGAAGAGGAAGAAATGTACTTATTGATTATCAGTGACTTATTAATCGAAAAGGACGCTTCAGTCCATGTTGCGAAGGATTACGCAAGTATCATTTATAGTGGTTATGAGTCGGTTGACATGAAAAAGAAACTATTAGATTGTGTTCACTGTAATGAACGTGAATTTATTAAAGCAGTTGAGAATGTTCAGCTTAAGTTAAGATACATTGTTGAAAATAATCCAGACGTTTTCGGGAGGTTATTTGGGCAGCACGCTATTCAAGGCAAAAACTTAAGCAAATTACTAAACCCTCCTAAAAATGTGACTTTTTCTAATTTCATTCATTATATTAATCAACTGATACCACAAGTAAGGGAAACTAAAATCATCTACGTAGAAGAGGTGGCGTAATGGGAGAAATATTAGTAAATCCACAACTAGTAGACCAGTTAAATGATGGGATGTCAACATCCATTACAAATTTGCAAGACTCAGCCACACTAAAAAGCACGGATATGGAGAAAACGGTGTTGGATAGTATTGCAAAATATGAAACAATTCTCACAGAATTTGAAGAAGTACTGGCATTATATGTACAACTCATGGAGAAAGATATTGCGACGATTGATACCGTTAAAAACACATTAATAGCAGAAGATAACCGCTTAGCAGACTGGAGAATTTTCACAAAATAATAGAGAGGTACATGTTGAATGAAAACACTATCTAATAGAGACATATCTAACTTAAGTAAACACGTAGAAACATATGAAGAAAAAGTGTTAGAAGGCTTGTATGAACATTACAGAACTGTTTTATCTTTTATTAATGGCAATTCTATGCGAGGTGAAGCAGGAGAAGCCACTGTCACTTATTTGAACAATGTACATCTCTATTTAATTAACAAATTTATGAATGTTATATCAGAGTTAGCTTCTGATATGAAACATATAGAAGAAGCATTTTTAGCTTATGAAACATCTAATTACGGTATTGTGAATTCTTCTTTGGTAAATAGCAAACAGACAGAAATTAAACAAATTTTTAATCAATTTGATACACTTGATAACGAATTAAATACGTTGACGAGCGAAATTAACTATATTCCAGGGGTTTCTTCTCTGAAGAGCAGTGTTCTCATTAATGAATTTAATAAAACATTTGATAAAATGGATGAAATTGTTGATAATTTAGAAGAGAAAGATTTAAATCTGACTAATCACTTAGAAAGTTTAAGTGCGCGCGTGCAAGAACTTAAAACAGCCATAAAAGAAGTAGAAGCTCATTTTAGAACAGATGGCGGGTTTTCTGGCGAAAAGCTTTCTAATATTGAGTCTTCTAGCTGGTATACGCAAGAGAAGAATGATGTTTTTGCAGACTTGTATCGTGATTCGCCATTTGTAGTTGATGAAGTTAAAGAGACGGCTTACACACAAGAAGTTGGTTTTGTTACAGATTTTGGGACGAATGTAAGTGGTGTGTATGTCGCTGACCGAGGCTATTCTGTTAACGGTGATATGACTAATTTTACTGCCACTGGACATTTTAGCGGACTAGAAGCGAAAAGTGAATTTACAGGAGATTATATTAATAGTACGACTTCAGCTAAAGTGTTATATGGTGATGGAGAGTTATCGTTTAAAAATGGCGTCAATATGGAGGCAAATGTTGGCGTAGCACAAGCTCATACAGATTTTATGGTAGGTTGGGATGACTGGAATGTGCATGCGTCAGGAGATGCGGGCGTATTGACAGCAGAAGGAAAATTTCAAGCAGACACTGGTGGAATAGCACTAAAAGGGGAGGCTGCGCTCTATTATGTAGAAGCTAAAGGAGGAGTGACTTTAGCCAATACTGATATAGATGTAGGGATAAGTCATGGAAAAGTCGGAGGTGGCTTGGGGCTTACTTGGGATAAAGTCGAAATTGAAATTCATGGATGGATAGTAGGAGGTTCTTTAAGTATAGATTTTCCTTGGTGATAGCTCATAGATGAGGGGAGAAAAGCCAATAATGGATATTAAAAAATATAAAAAAGTCGCCTTTTTATCACTAATTATTAATTTTGCTAGCCTTTTTAATGTTGTGTTAGGACTCTGGTCTTTTATCATGCTTTTGTTTGCATTCTTTATACATAATAATATCAAGCACGCATCAAGGACCCAAAAAGATAAAAAACGTCTAGGTGTTGGACAGACTTTCATGGTAGGGGTATTGATCTTTCTAAGTACGGGACAGACATTCATTGGTATCGTTGCGGTAACTTCCGCTATGCATACATATACTTTTTTAGCTACCTATCAAGTTATATTTATCTTACTAGCAGTAATAGGTACAGTTATTTATTACTATTTCTGTATTAACCTATTTAAAGAGGCACTGAGAGTTGCGAAACAAAAGGAAGTAAATGCATGAAAGTAAAGTATCTTTTTGCTGTTTGTATATTTAGTCTCTTGATCAATTTTTTTAGTGTCTATAATATATTCATGGGTATCGCGTCTATTTTTCCGTTGCTTATCTTGTTTAACATTAATTTGCTTGTAAAACTAGTGGATAATGCGAATGCTGTTCCAGAAGAAAAACGGCATTTTTTCCAACGGAATATGGCGCATATTGGCAAAGAAAAATCATCTCGAGTCATGAATACATTCGGTTTAATCACAGGCCTAGTTTTGACCTATCTAGGCAGTGTTTTGTTTACTTATACGACATTCTTGCAACGAGCTTCATTACAAGACTATATCGTAGCGAATATCCCGTGGGCACCACTTACATATCTTCTTAGTTTAGCTGGTTTTGCTTTATTTAGTTTATCACTGATATTAGTGACTGCTAATGTGCTGTCGTTAAGAAGGAAGCATCAAATCTTTCAAGGATAGGAATCACCGTCGTAAGAGGAGGAAAGTAAATGCAAACGAGTCAACTTCGAGCGGAATATTCGAGCAAACACTCACAACTGTTAGCCTGTCAGGCGGAACACATAACACTTGAAGAAGAATTGGAATTTGTCCGGCAGAAAAAAACGGAACTTCAAACGTTAAAAAATGATGTGATTCAAAATAGGGTGAATGCATTAACTGTTAATTCGTCCATTGACTTTTTGGAATGGGTAGGCAGCAATTATGCCACGTTCGCAGAAACCTATGTTGATCGTTTATGTCATGAAAAGTATACTAATTATATTAATGATATAGATGCCAACTTAGATGCACTCGTTGATGAAGAGAGAAGGTTGGAAAATAAATTGCTAGAAAATGATGGTCTAATTGGAAAGCTGAGACAAGGGCTTAATTGGCTTAGCGCTGAGATAGAAAAGATAACAAATTGAAGATGAAAGGAGGTCTATCCGTGCATAAAATTGAATTGGTTTTACCGAAAGCACATCAAGACATCTCGATTACACCTGATGTTAAAAAGGAGTTAACGGATGTGCAGCGTGAGCTGAATGATAAGAGTGATCGGTTTGCGGATGGAAAAGTACACTTTATTATTTCCAAAGGCTTTTACAAGCATGAGAAAAAAATATTAAGAGTGGCCTCTGTCATTGTTAATAAAACGAATAAAGATATTCAGGGTTTAAAGATGAATTTAGCTTTTAAATTAAAAAATTATCCTTCAGCTACCTTTCCAACGATGAAAGGCTTTTTAGATAAAGACTTTTTAGGTTTAATCAAACATGATCAAGCCTTTATTTTGCACCTTGAAGTTCCTTCAGAGGACTTAGGAAACGAGGACCTTGTATTTCAGCCCCATGAAATGGCAGGGAAAGTGGAGAATTTGGAATATCAATTTCTTAAATAATATTATTTTAATAACCGAATGAACAAGCGAACAATGTTAAATATTTTTAATTGTTTAAAAGAGGATTGAAGTGAAAGGTCGCGACTCTCAGAGGAGAGCGAGTCATATAGGTCTGTAGTGGATGCTCAATGTATGAGTCGGTTTTTACAAGTGTAGATTTATCCCACTCTTAAGGGGCAGTAAAACGCCCACTGATTGAAGTTTAGCTTTATGATGAGATGAGTTCAACTAAGCAACCTATATAAAAGGAGCTTGCAATGAAAAAAATTTCGCTTCCATTAGCATTAATAACCTTATTACTTATAACAGGCTGTAACTCTTCCGTAAGCTCTGGGGAAGATAACAATGACGAAAACCACAGAGAAGAGACTAATGGCCAAGATAACAATGACGAAATGAAGGCGTTAACGCTAGAAATGGCAGGACAGGGCTCCCCGCGCACACTTGTTGAATTAACGAGTTTTATTGAAGCGAACCCTGAATTAGGAACTGCTAACGATGTGAGCTTTCATTCATTCGATATTTATGAGGATTTTGGTGAGGGCACTCAACTTGTATTATTAATTGTTAATCGACTGCCTTTTAACCTTCAAGATATTTCATTCTCTTTAACGATGGGGGATGGTACAGAAGAGAGAAAGGTATGGGATCAACATCGTGTTGTTCTGTCTAAGGAGGATATTGGCATCCTTGAATCCAACCATGCTATTCCTTTTGGCTTAGCGTTAACGGAAGAAATGGAAGAGACATTGAGGAGTATAAATACTGGCCAATTTGTGATAGAAATAGATGATTTTCAGTACGAAAGCGTAGAGTAGAAGAACAAATAATAGAGTATTAAATGAATGAGGTCTGTGTCTGTATTAAAGGCACAGATTTTTTTATAACAGATAAGTCCTGATTGATTCAACTACCAATCGAAGAATGAAAACTTCTACTGATAAAATTCGTTTTTTTCCAAACGTAAGAGAAAAATGCCCCCCTTTAGCGGTATATTTACAAGGAGACCACCATTGTGTTTATAAAAAACTTCAATTAAAGTAGTTATAAGTTCAATCCCAATTATAGTAAACTATAGGTAATAGCTTTTTTTCACAGATAAGCGTCCGTAGACCTGATTCAAAATAGAGAGGAAAGGCGGAGAAAACGGCTGCTAATGTCCTGATTAACTCGACTATCAATCAGTAGGAAAAGGGCGAAAAAGCCCACTGATTGAAAGTTCGTTTTATAAGTGGATGTTTAAATTTTACTAAGTGGATTTAGCCCTCGTGAATGACATCCATCTTTCATCCGGATGTCTAACCATTCTAAAATAGTGAGGGTGGGTTGTAAGAAAGGTGAGGAGGAATGTCGTATGTCTCACAGAACAAAAAAAGCGTTAGCCTTTTCTTTAAAGAAACTTTTGGGGCAAACGACTTTAGAGAAAATTACTGTTAAAGATATTGTGAAGGAGTGTGGTGTTAATCGCCAAACCTTTTACTATCACTTTCATGATATTTATGAATTATTAGAGTGGTTATTTGGTACGGAGGTAACAGAGGTTATTGATAATAAAAATACATATGGCACATGGCAACAAGGTTTCTTACGAGTTTTAAATTATATAGAAAGTAACAAAAAGGTCGTGATGAACACATACCATTCATTGGAACGTGAACATTTAGAAGAGTATCTATATCGCTTTGTTTACAATCTAATGATCGATGTTATTAATGAGCAAGCAAAAGGAATATACGTCACTGAAGAGAATAAGCAATTCATTGCTGACTTTTACAAATATGCTTTTGTTGGAATTGTCATAGAATGGATAGGAGAAGGTATGAAAGAATGCCCACAAACGATAAGTGACAATTTAAGCAAATTAATAGATGGTGACATCCCTAAAGCACTGTTATATCTACAGAAATAATCATAGAGTAAGCTTTTAAATAACTATTTTTAAAAATGAAGAACACTCCTCGTTTGTCATTTTCCACTTCAGAAAATCTACTTATCCTTACTTACTTCATAGTAAAATTTCCATACAATAAAGGCTGAGATATGACTTCAGTCATAGAATATAGCCAATATGATTAATTTCTTCAGAGGCAATGATAAAGCAATTACTTATCAAACGTATTACTAGACAATCGAGGCTTTATGTTGAAAGTTTTGACACGAAGCCTTGATTGTCTATATGCCTGAAACATTAATCCATTCACACTATATAGCACAGGGGATATTTCCCTTGTACAACGATGAGTGGAGGGTTTGAACATGACAAAAAGGAATGATGGAAGACACGTCTATTTTGTAGGAGGAGGCCTCGCTTCATTGGCCGGTGCTGCGTACTTGATTAGAGATTGTGGATTCAAAGGAGAAAGTATTCATGTTCTTGAAGGACTACCTGTTCTAGGTGGATCAAATGATGGGGGTGGGTCGCCGATAAAAGGGTTTGTTTGTAGAGGCGGACGTATGCTGAATGAGGAAACATACGAAAACTTCTGGGAGTTATTTTCCTCAATACCATCACTTGAAGAAGAAGGAATGAGTATCACAGAGGAGATTCTAGCATTTGATGAAGCTCATCCTACACACTCAAATGCCCGGCTCATTAATAAAAAAGGTGAGGTTCTAGACGTGATGAGTATGGGCTTCAATAACGAGGATCGTCTAGCCCTAGGAAAATTAATTTTAACAGCGGAAGAAAAATTAGATAATTTAAAAATATCCGATTGGTTTGGGACGCATTTTTTTGAAACGCATTTTTGGTACATGTGGCAAACGACATTTGCTTTTCAAAAATGGTCAAGCTTATTTGAATTTAAGCGCTATATGAATCGAATGATCTTTGAATATTCGCGTATCCATACATTAGAAGGGGTAACGAGAACAAAGTACAATCAATACGAATCCGTCATCTTACCATTACAAACTTTTTTAGACAACCATGGCGTTGATTTTTCTTTAAGGTGTACGGTGACAGACATAGATTTTGCTGATAAGAAAGAGATTACTGCGACAACGATTCATTATACAACAGAAAATGGTGAGGGGACGATTTCATTAAAAGAAAAAGACCTTTGTATTGTGACGAATGGATGTATGACAGACTGTGCAACATTAGGAGATCTTCACACCCCTGCTCCATTTAATGCTAAAAACCCTATTTCAGGAAATTTGTGGGCCAACATTGCAGCTAAAAAACAAGGACTTGGTAATCCGAAGCCTTTCTTTTCGGACCCCGAACAAACGAATTGGCAATCGTTTACCGTTACATTAAAAGGTAACAAATTACTGAAGAAAATCGAAGCGTTTTCTCGTAATGTGCCAGGTAGCGGAGCTTTAATGACATTTAAAGACTCCAGTTGGCTTATGTCTATCGTAGTAGCACACCAACCACATTTTAAAGGCCAAACAGAGGATGAAACGATCTTTTGGGGATATGGATTATACACGGATCAGTTAGGGGATTATGTAAAAAAACCTATGCGAGAGTGTACCGGAGAAGAGATATTAACAGAACTGCTTCATCATCTTCACTTTGATAAAGAGATCGATGACATTTTAGCTGACGTTGTTAACGTCATTCCATGTATTATGCCTTATATTGTGGCGCAATTCCAACCGAGGGCGATGACTGATCGACCAAAAGTCGTCCCTGACGGCTCAACAAACTTTGCGATGATTAGTCAATTTGTTGAGATTCCTGAAGACATGGTGTTTACAGAAGAGTACTCGGTTCGTGCTGCGAGAATAGCAGTTTATGAGTTGTTGGGGATGACGAAGAAAATCTGCCCTGTTACGCCTCATCATTATGATATTCGAACATTATTTAAGGCTGTGAATACGACATTCAGATAGGTACACAACAAGAATAATGATGGCAAGGGCCACTTCCCTCAAAGTAGACAGTAAAATATATGTCTACTTTGAGGTTTTTTGTCTTAAGTAAATTTTTGGATAAATTTCTAAAGACTTTATAGAAGCTTCCTAATCAACTACATTACCCATTTGCGACTTTTAATTTAGCGGTGAGGTTAATGAAGGATTAAAATGGTAAATTCAGGTGTGAGTTAAAAAAATTCAAAAAATTTAAAAATTCAGTTGACATTATTTAAAAAAGTCATTAACATATACACAAAGACATATATATGTTAATGTATTTATGTCTTGTGGTATATATTTAAAAAGTGGGAGGTGAGCTAAATGGGTGCAACTGTAACTTATAAGCAAATTAAAAAAATCAAACGTCGTAAGTAAGCTCATTAAGAATATGTAATTTATATCTTTAACCCTCCAATATAAATGTTGGAGGGCCTCCTTATAAACTAGGAACGGAGGGGTAATGATGGAAAAGATTAAGGACATAAACTATTTCATAACTGAAGATTGGCATCTACAAAAGCAATCTCTTTTATATGCGGATCATACAGTGAGAGATTACAAAGGGGAATGGTATTTTTCAGAGGGGCATATAGAATTCCTAATTAGCTACATAGAAGGAGTTAACGATTTTTCGGGTTTGACTGAGGGTTATATAGAAATCTACACAAAATACGATAATGATACCTTTAAATGCGATTTTTCTAGAAGGTTAGAAAATTTTATTACAATGAAACTAGCGACAGTTGATGTGATTTACATAGAGATGGCTATTCCTAACGATAGTAAACAAAGTGATGTGAATAACATCCTTAAAAACAATTCAAATTTGTCTCTGTATACAACTTTAGTAGAAAAAAAGATAAAAAAAATGCCAATGGATACAACATTGAGAGATGTTGAGTGTCGAGCTATTATGAACGAAGATGTAGAGGATGTGTTAACTTGTTTGAAGAAAGCTTATTCTGTAGGATTATTATCGGAATTCCGAAATGAGATAAACGTGCAAAGTTTTAATGAAAATATTCAAGATTTCTATAAACAAAATCTACTTTCTTCCACTATGATTTCTGGGGTAGCTACTTATAAAAATAAATTTGCAGGTCATGTAACTTTTTCTAAAAATGAAGAAGAGTTAGAAGCTACTCTCGTAGACCTATTTGTAATTGATGAATTTAAAGGACTCGGATTAGGTAAAAAACTTACGGAGTGGGGAGAAAGAGAATGTCTAAATAATGGAATAAGTACGCTAAAAGGGACTGTGGATACTAATTTAAGTAGCCAGGACCCATTAGTAACAAATCTATTGAAAGATAATTGGAAAATCTCTAAATTTGTATTTTTAATTAAAGGAAAGGAGGGGAATTTACGTTTTGGATCATGATTTTTATAATATGGCGGTAAAAGGTATAACATTAGAAAGTCCTATAGATATGAAACAATTAAAATTTCATAAACTAGATGCCATATATTTGAAAAAATACCAAGGCGCAGAGATAGACGGGGAAAGCTGGTCCTCCTTTCTTACTTCAGAAACTAAAAGAAAAAATGAGCTATTGAAGGTATTAGAGGTACTAAATTACAAAAAAATAGACTATTTATTATTAAAGGGACTCTCATTTCAAAAATACTATCCTAGTACATTGTATAGATATAGTCTAGATTTTGATTTTAGTGTGTCAAATTTTGAAGATTTTCTGAAGTGTGCAGACACCTTATTTTCAAGGGGTTTTGAATATGAGTCATATCCTCAGTTTAGTTATAATCAGGAAATGAGAGGGGTAATAAAACTTATTAAATGCTTGGATGGTGGGGATACACTATCAATTGAATTTAATATTGGAGGATTTCCAGCAAGTGATTTTACTTGGATTGATTATTCGATCATTTCTAAAGATTCGAGAACAATGTATGAAAATGAAGTAGCAATTAATATACCTTCCCATATCGCTAATTTTATTATATTTTTGGCAGAAGTTAATGAAAGGGATGTGTTACGAGTTAGAGATGCCTTAGATTTCAAGTATATGATTGAGTATATAAAAATCGAAAAAGTGTCCACCACTTTAAAATCCCTTTATTTGTATAAAAATGTTCGAAGAGTCTATAAGTATTTAGAAAACCTTGATGGCGGAAAGCAAGAGAATCAATGGTTTAGAAATATAAGAAGAAAATATCACACATTATTTCTAGATAAGAATCATATAATACCAATGATATATAGGAATCATTACACGCCTCTAAGAGATTTGTCGATGAATTACTACAAAAGAGTTGGAGAAGTATTGATTGATAATGATTTTTTTATAAATAATATTAAAAAATTCGAGTTGTTACTAGATGTTAGAAAGAGGTTTTATGCAGGAATATTAACTCACTTTATTCCAATTAATCACGATAAGTATGATTCTTTTCAGTGGTTAACTGAAGAGAATATGGACCTTGTAGAAACACCTTTAGGCCTTTTTTTGGCTAGTAATTTCTGTGTTCATACGGAAGTAGAATTGGAAAAAGTAGAAGAACTAACAAATTTTTAAAACAGGAGGGAATAAAAATGGGAAAAAATATTCTTAAGGTTTGTTTAATGGGGTTAGCTATTACTTTTGGGACACTAACTATTTCTTTTACCGATCACCCTCATGAGGCATCAGAATATAAAACTAGTGATCTGCCTCATGTTCACTAAATAGGTGGAGAAATTTAATGCAGAAAAAAACACATAAAGAAATTGATAGAATACAAAAATCTGGAAATGTAATAAAAGGATGCCATGAAGAACTGCATCATTTTATTAAGCCAGGGATAACAACACTCGATATAGACAGCTATGTGGAATCTTTTATTCGAAAAAATAAAGCCTACCCTTCCTTAAAGGGATTTAACAATTACCCTTTCGCTACGTGTTGTTCTGTTAATCAGTCTGTAGCACATGAGCCTCCCAGTAAACGAACATTAAAAGAAGGTGATATCGTTTCAGTCGATATTGTAGCCAATGTGGAAGGTTATCATGCTGATCGTTGTTTCACTTATTCTGTCGGTGAAGTTGATAGTAAAATGAAGCATTTGATAAATGTTACTGATACTGCTCTGAAAATAGGCGTGTCTCAATGTAAAGAAGGAAGAAAAATAAGTGAAGTGGGACAAGAAATAGAAGATTATGTTTTAAAACATCAATTTTCGATTGTTTATCAATTAGGAGGGCATGGGATCGGCAAAGCTATTCATGAAGAACCATTCTTTCCTCATCTAGGAGCAATAGAGGAAGAGTGGGATTTTTTCCTTGAAGAAGGCATGGTATTAACAATTGAGCCTATGGTGAATATAGGATTACCAGAGATAGTCCTAAAAGAAGATGGTTGGACATATGAAACAATAGATAGGAAGAATTCAGCTCATTTTGAACATACTATTTTAATAAAAGACGATTGTGCTGAAGTGCTTACTTAATTTAAAGGATTAAATCAGCGAAAGGCTTGCCTCTCCTGTATGATTTCAGGAGAGACGTTTATTTTAATCGGTTCTCCTTTTTATGTCTACTTTTTGTAATACCTTAGTTAAATTTCTTTCAGCAAGTTCAGCTAATTGATAATTACCTTGTAATTTAAAAATCATTATAGCAAGGTTAACATATTCATCTCCTGTTTTTTCCTCTAGTAAAATCATACAATATCCTTTTTGGTATAGGAATTCACCTAAGAGATATAATAGACCATTGTTTATACAAAATAATCTCCCTTCCTCACTAACCTCTATTGACTTTTCTAAATTCCCAAGGCTTTTTTCTATTTTGGCTAATCCATATAACATTCTAGCCTTAATATTAGGGTCTAGACTTGGTAAAATTGTGCTTTCTTTTAAAGCTCTTTTGTAATATTTATGTGCTTCCTTGCTATTTCCAGACAAATCATAAACAATTGCTAAGCTATTTATAATTTCTAACTCCCTTTCTGAGCAAAATCCATTCTTTTTATTTGTCATACTTAATGATTCTTTTAAAAGGTCTATACTATGTTGGTAATCTTTATGCACGTGTGCAATGCAAATACCTTTGTGCCATAAAATGAATTGTGTCATTTCAGTTGAGTTGAGATAGTTGTCCTTTTCTAAGTCAATTATTTGAAGAACGTCTGCATATTCATGATTGGTGATTTTTGTTCTAACAACCCCCGTGAGGGTTTTCATATAATCATACCTCGTATAAGCAGATTCATAAAAGAGATCATCAACTTTAATACCTAATTTAATGGAGATGAGAAAGAGTGTTGAGGATAAGGGAAGCACTTCTCCTTTTTCCATTTTACTTATTTGGGCTTGAGTACAGATATCTTCGGCAAGATCTTTTTGAGTGAGCTTTCTGAACTTACGATAGTATCGGATCGATTCACCAATTTTCACTAAATCTGTCGCTTTCACCTCAAAATCACCCTCCTATTTTCAGAAAATTCCTAAAAGAATAAAAAAAGAGATTTTAACACTATTTCGATGTTATTTACTTATATTTTAATTTAAACTCTTTATTATCAGAAATGCAAGAAAATTGATATTAATATAATATTAAGAAAAATGACGAAAGGATGGTGTGTATGGAAAAGCGATTTATAACAATTGAAGATACAACTTTAAGAGAAGGTGAACAAACCCCAGGTGTAGCTTTTAATGAAAAGCAAAAAAGGACAATTGTTGAAAAGTTAGCAGAAGCCAATGTGAAGTTTATTGAAGTTGGTATACCAATAATGGGTTCTTTAGAGTATCAAACAATTAAAAATCTCGCATCTGATCCAAATGTTCCGACGCTTATTGGGTGGAACCGAGGGAGAAAGGAAGATCTGGATAAGACTCTAGAAGCAGGGTTAAAAGCTTTACACATAGGGTTACCCTCGTCAGATATTCACATTAAGGAAAAATTTAATAAAAGTTATGATTGGGTTATCGAAACAGCGATAGAACTGGTGGAATATGCAAAAAAACAAGGCGCGGAATTTATCTCAGTTAGTGCTGAAGATATGGGAAGAGCTAACAGTGAGTTTTTAAAGAGGTATGCAAGAGCCTTGGCTAAAGTAGGGGCTTCGCGTATGAGATTATCTGATACAGTAGGGTGTTTAATGCCTTCCCAAGTTGAGAATATCGTTAAAATGCTTAAGAAAGAAGTACCTGAAGGTTTTGACTTTCAAGTTCACATGCACAATGATTTTAATCTCGCACTAGCTAACGTTTTGGCAGGAGTTGATGCGGGAGCCAGCCAAGTACATGTCACCATTAATGGACTTGGTGATAGAGCGGGCTTAGCTTCCTTTCATCAAGTAATTCCAGCATTAGAAAGTTTGAAGGGGTATCAAACAGATATAAATATGAAAAAAATACCTGAAATTTCTCGACTAGTTTCAGAATATAGCAAACTTCCTGTAGCTGGGAACGAACCGATAGTAGGTGAACATGTATTTACTCATGAATCCGGTATTCATGTTGACGGCATGTTAAAGGTAAAGGAAAGTTTTGAAGCTTTTGATCCTGAAATGTTAGGGCGTAAACATGAGTTTGTTTTAGGTAAGCACAGTGGTTCAGCAGCCATTCAATATATTTTAGCTCAAGAAGGGCTTGATATCTCAAGAGACATTGCAAAAGACATAATTCCAGCAATAAGAGAAGTATCTACTATTTTAGGAACACATGTAAGTCCATCTCTAGCTGTATCACTAGCAAAAAATGTAATGAAATCAAAATCATTAGTTGTATAAAACATATAAAGGAGTGGTGACAAGATGGATCGTTTTTCGCACATCGCATTAGCTAAAAAATTGTTAGAGACAGCTGGAGAGAGGACAGAATTAGCCTATATGTCAATTCTTCCATTAGTGGATGGTGAGCCAAGTTTCCTTCATAGGTTGCATAGTCATCCACTAGTAAAAGGGCCAGTGGTGGTTGATTGTGCAAAAGTAGTTTTTGGAACGATAGAGGGTCATGTACCTCCTCTTAATACAGATACGTTTGAATTAAGGAGGTTTGAACAAGAAAAGCAACAATTTATTGATGCCTTTAATGAAGCAATAGGGACGGATAAAGAAATGGCAATTGATGATGGCTATGGCGCCCTATTATCTGTTATCTCACATTCATATTTCGACACGTATAACAATGCTGTTCAAGCATTTGCACCGTATGAAAGTTACTGTGCAGGCCAATATGAGATGTGGAGTAAAGTAGATTATTTCAACTATCGTATTAAGTGGTATCAAGAAACAGCACCCTCAGTAAGAAATAAAGTCGTGTCAGAGAAGTTTTGGGACAACTATTCTTTTACAGCCGAAGAATTAGTTAAAGGTATGGTAAATCGAGTAGCTAGCTTTACGCAACCAAGAGTATCTGAAGAAACAATAAAAAGAGTTGAACATGATTTAGGAGTCTCTTATTTACCATACAACAAAAAAGTCGAAGAATTCTATCTGAATTTGGAAGAAACGTTAGAAAAGCACTTAATTGAATCGGTTAATGAAACTGAGAATATCGTTGTACAACTATAAAAATTATATGAGGTGATGATGATGATTACAATTAGTAAAGACCATTTACAAGATCTAAGTGAAGGAAGAAAAATGTTAATTAATGAAGTGGTTAAAGAATTTAAAGAAGAGAATGGTCAAATAGTCTTTCCCTCCTTTGAAAAAGTGAAAGAAACAGCTGAATTCTTAAACATTCCTCTTTCTTCATTTTTTGATGAAGAGAACAGTGATTTAGAGAGTGGCGTAAAGATTTTAAGAGATGGAGAAGGCTTTTCACGAACGAGTCTAAAGAACGGTAATAAATATTACACATATAATCACTTAGTTACGACTAATACGGAGCCTAGTTTAATGCCTTTACGTGTTGAGTTACATGTCAAAGATGAAGATCATGTTACCTTAAATGGGGGTCATGGATCTAAGGAAATGGTCTATATTACAAAAGGTGTTGTTAGAATGCACTGGGAGCATAATAAAGAGCAAAAAAGTATCGATTTAAATAAAGGTGATTCTGTCTTTATAAAGCCAGGTGTCTCACATAGCTTTATTTCAGCTCAAGATGACTCAGAATTGTTGGCTTTTAATTATTAGGATTTTTTGAATTAAAGCTATGGACTTCCATAGCTTTAATTTCATCTATTAATTAGAGGAAGTGATGTATCAATGTACGTTGTTAAAATTGGAGGCTCTTTGATCACAGATAAAAATGCTTATTGTAAGCCTGAATTCGAAAATATCTATCAATATGCCAGAATTATAAAAAAAAATTGGACTGCTTTGAAAGGCAACCTAATTATCGTTTTAGGTGGGGGCTCATATGGTAATGCCGTTCCTAAAAGGTATCACATAGATAATAGTATGAATCATTGGAAACCTGAAAATATAGCGATGATGACGATAAAGATGCAGGAGTGGATGAGAGAATTTTACTATGCTTTTAAAAAATATGATATTCCATGTTATCCATTCCAAGCAAGTGCTTTTGTGGTTTCCAATGAAGGGGAACATTATTCTTCATATATTGACCCTATTAAAAAGTGTTTAGAACTTGGATTACTTCCAATTATTTCAGGAGATCTCGTATTTGACGAGAAAAATGACTTTGGTATTTTCTCAAGTGATAAAATACCAGAAGTTATAGCAGAGCACTTAGATGTGAAAAAAGTTGTCATGTTAACAGATGTACCAGGAGTCTACTTCCAAAATAATAAAAAAGAGATTATAAAGACGATAAATAAACAAAATTATCGTTCAGTACTTGGAGAAACGGGCGGATCGTTAAAACAAGATGTAACCGGAGGAATGAAAACAAAGGTAAAGTCCCTTTATAAGTTATCGCAATATGGGTGTGACAGCGTTATTTGTGATGGAAGAGAACCAGAAAATATTATTGAGGCATTCAATGAGGATAAGCAAATTGGTACCTTAATTGAGGGAGATAACACAAATAACATAATGAGAGGAGACATCATTTAATGCTAATAGCCTTTGCAGGGACTGATGGATCAGGAAAGAGTACACAAGTAAAAGAAGTTAAAAACAGGCTATTAAAAGAAGGGTATAAAGTCCAAATTCTCGATAAATGGGATATTTTAAAATCGGAAAAATTTCCTGAATGTAAATTTGTAGATACATCACTTAATGATTTGAGAGTTAATATTGCAGAAATGCAAGGAATAAGTAGAGCATTATTTTTATTCTGGAGTATTACCATCACATTAACAAAGGATCAGTTAGAAAATGAGGATACGATTTATTTACTCGATGGATATTGGATGAAACACGCGGCTTCAGAAATCGAATATGGGTGTGATGAAAGATGGATAGAGCTAACGTGTAAACAGTTTCCTAAGGCAGATTTGACTTTTTATTTTGATGTTCCGCCTGAAATAGCATTAAAACGTAAACCTGAGTTGACTCCTTATGAGTGTGGACTAGCTATGGATTTAAATAAGACCAAATTTATAAATCATCAAACTAACTTAAGAAATAGGCTTTTAAATTGGGCCGATACTTATCAGTGGCTGAAAATATCATCCTTAGAACCAAAAGAAAAAATCACCAACTTTGTGGTTGAGAAAATATCACAAGTAACGAGGGAGAAAAATTTAATATGAAAGTTGGTTGGATTGGAACGGGAAGCTTAGGAAAAGCAGTTGTGACGAAAATGTTACGTGAAGGTGAAAGAGTAAGAGTTTTTAATAGAACTGCTGAGAAAGCAGTATCTTTAGTAAAGGAAGGGGCTATATTATATGACTCTCCTTCACACCTTGCTTTAGACTGTGATATTATCTTTCTCTGCTTGACAGGACATCAAGCATTACACGATGTTTTGTATGAAGAAGGTGGTATATTGCAAGAGCAAAAAAGAAATTTAATTATTGTTGATATTAGTACGCTATCCCCACAAATAACTCGAGAAACAGCTCACTATTTAAGTGAATATAACATCCATTATTTAGATTGTCCTGTTTCTGGAGGGCCAGAAGGAGCTTTAGCTGGTAAATTAACTGCGATTATTTCTGGAAATAATGAGGCTTATTTTCAAGCAGAAAGGTATATTTCTCTTTTTTCGAATAAAAAGTATTATGTAGGTGATTCCGGCTCTTCCCAAACGTTAAAAATACTTAACAATTTAGCGGAAGCAATCAATTTATTAGCAGCTTCAGAAGTCATTGCTCTAGGGTTAAAAGAAGGATTCAGTTTGCCCACTTTAAAGGAAGTATTAACAGAGACACGTGGGAACTCTATCTATATGAATATACTTTTAGAGCGCCTCATGAACCCTAGCAAAGAAGTATCAGCCTCTTTAGAAGTGCGTGTAAAAGACTTAAAACTGGCAAATGAATTAGCAGAAAAAAATAATCTGGAACTTTTACAAGGAAAATTGGCTTTGCAACAGTTCTTCAGTGCTGAAAGAAATATTGGTAAACAAAATGACCAGTCTGAGTGTATCAAACTTTATTTGAAAGAAGTTGATATAAATGAAACCTAGACACCTTTTTAGACATTATTTAAATAATCCAGATAAGCTTATTCGTACAATTGGTGCTCATGATGCTATCAGTGCCAAAATAGCGGAAAAGAATGGATTTGAAGCGATATGGGCTAGTGGATTTGAGATATCTGCTAGTCATGGTAAGCCAGATGCCAACATACTAACGATGACGGAGTTTCTCCGAGCTGCTGAAATGATGGTAGAAGCAGTAAATATTCCAGTTATAGCAGACTGTGACTCAGGGTTTGGTAATGTTAATAACGTTATAGAGATGGTGAAAAAGTACGAGAAGGCTGGTATCACAGGGATATGTCTTGAAGATAAACTATTTCCTAAAGTTAATAGTTTTATTAATAAGAGACAAAAATTAGCCGACAAACATGAATTTGCGGCGAAAATAAAAGCGGCTAAAAATACCCAAGTATGTGATGATTTTGTAGTCATTGCTAGAGTTGAAGCTTTGATTGCAGGTTTGAGCATAGAAGAGGCTATTGAAAGAGCGGAAGCATATGAGGAAGCTGGGGCAGATATGATTCTTATCCATTCGAAAAAAAGGACTTCATATGAAATTGAAGAATTTAGGGGAAGGTGGAAATCAAACACGCCTATAGTCATTGTTCCAACGACTTATCCCTCTTTAACAGAAGTGCAAATAAAACAATTAAAGATTAAAATGGTAATTTACGCTAATCAGGGGTTACGCTCTGCTATTAAAGCGATGAATAATACGCTATTCAAGCTAGGGCGTTCAGGATCTTTAGAACAAATAAATAATGATTTAGAATCAATGGAAAGCATTTTTGAATTGCAAGGGATGAATAACATGTTATTAAATGAAGAGAAATATGATAATTACCAAGCGAAACAACTATCTAAAACCTAATTGACATATATATGTTTATGTATATAATGATCATATGGATATTAATATTGAACAGAAATTAAATAAGTTGTTAGAAGGTATTGATGAGAAGTACAGAGATAAGCACTACACATTAGCATTTGTTGATATAGACAAATGCAAACCTGAAAAAGGAGCTTTAGAGGAGATTACACGAACATTTTTAGAGGTAGTTAAAGATACGCTCCCTTGCGATGCATACTATGTAGGAAGAGATGAATTTATCCTTATTTTAGAGGGCTGCAAAAGTGATAAAGCACTTAATCTGTTAATGGACTTGAAGCATGCATGGAAAAATAGTGAAAAGAACACGTTTCATCTAACATTTAGTGCAGGAATTGCTTCTAATTCAGAACATGGTGATCATGCAAGTCAAGTTCTAACAGGTGCTGAAGAGGGCCTTTACCGTGCTAAACAGGAAGGTAGAAATATGATTATGCAGCCAGAAAAAGATCAAAAAATAATGAAAAGTAATTACTATTACCCTTACCAGCTGAAACGCTTAAAAATGTATGCTGAAAAGACGAATAATAAGGAAGCTGATATTCTTAGGCTTGCTTTAAATGAGTTTTTTAGACGTCACGATGAACTTTAGGCGGTAGAAGAATACCGCCTTTTTAGGGGGAGCAAAATGTGAGTTTAGCAAACTTAGAAGAAAAAACAAAATTAAAAGAAAGGCAAGTTTGGAAAAATAAGAATTTCTTATTTTTATTGCTTGGTCATTCTGCACACAATTTTACATTCCATATATTTGCTTTAAGTATCCCTTTAATCATTTATGATTTGACCTCCTCATCTTTTTACATGGGAACAATGAAAGCGATCGAGTTTATACCTAATGTCGTTTTAGGAATTCTTATTGGGGTTCTCATTGATTGGTTCAATCGAAAGAGAATCATGCTGTTATCAATTTTGATTAAAATTTTTTCCGTTATATTCATCATCTTACTTCTTGCTACCTCAACTATTCAACTATGGCATCTATATTTACTAGGCTTTTTTATTTACACGTGTATTTATGCTTTTGCGAATACTTATCAATCAATTATCCCTTCTATAGTTGAAAAGAGCCAGCTGACTACCGCTAATGCTTATATTACGTTTACCAATACGATTTTTAATTCAATAGGACCTGCTATGGCTGGGGCAATTATACTTTATACGACTTATGTTGTAGGCCTGAGTATTACTTTGCTTGGATTAATCGTTTTATTAGTTTGTGTATTACCTGTAAAGCTTCCTTCCTATGAGCCGCGATCCGAGTTTAACTTAAAAAAAGATATTATAGAGGGATGGACACAACTTTATGGAAGTAAAGCTTTGTTCAGTGCCACATTATTAATTTTAGGAAATAATATAGCATCAGTGTCTACTAGTACGATTCTAATATTTTATGCACTTGATGTTATTGGTATCACTGAAGGACAATTAGGCTTGATTTTTAGTATTTCAGCTATTGGTGGGGTTGTTGCAACACTAATAGCTAAATATAGTAAAGATTATGTAAATAGAGGGTACATATTTATCCTGGCTACTTTTACCGTCAGCCTAGCTCAATTTGCTATTTTTCTGTCTTCTAATTGGTATGTTATTTGTATGAGTATGTTTTTTGTAGGATTTAGTGCGACTATCTGTAATGTGCATTATTTTGCTCTGAGACAAGAAAGTACGCCATCTCACCTTTTAGGAAGAGTCATTGGGACATCTTCAATGATCATGAAGCTAGCTCTGCCATTTTCTTTTTTAGTCATAACCTATCTTGCCGACATAATAGAGGTAAATCTCATTTTTCTTATGACCTCAATGTTTTTGTTAATCATAGCCATATTGGCTTTAAGAACACGTTTAACAGATCTTAAATAATTGTGTTAATTAAGATGAATTTAAAATAAAAAATGTTATATATGCAGACCTGTGTGATATACACAGGTCTTAATCGTTGTTGATAAAAACAAATTTCTTCTATTGTGTGACGTTTTATTAAACATATTGACACTAGTATTATTCTTTATATATATTTAAAAGCGTTAAATGATAATGAGAATCGTTATCAATTATACCTATAGAGATAGTGGAAACGGTGATTTAGGTAGGAGGACCATTTTAGATTTATCGCATGGAAAGGAGATGAGATTAAGTAGAGATAATAGGTTACTAGGTAATGATAGCCTTGCGTTAGTCGTTTATTAGGCAGCTATATATAAAGTGTCATAATATACTTTAGGAGCGAGATTATACATGATAAAAAATAGACAATTTGTACATCTGTTAGTAACTATTTTATGTTTTAGCCTTTTCGTAGCAGGGTGTCAATCCAATAATGAAGAAGACAGAGCTTCAAGCACGAATGATAAAACACCACAAGAACTTGTTTTTGCGAACTTTCGAGACATTCGAGATTTAAATCCTCACCTTTATGGAGGTGAGCTCTATGCACAAAATATGTTATTTGAATCGCTAGTAATGGTTACTGACGACGGTATAGAACCTTGGTTAGCAGAGCGTTGGGACGTCAGTGATGATGGAAAAGAATATGTTTTTCATTTAAGAGAAGATGTGACGTTTCATGATGGTGAGACATTTAATGCAGAAGCCGCAAAATTAAACATAGATGCTGTTTTGGATAATATCGACCGACATGGTTGGTTAGAGCTAGTGAGATTAATAGAATCTGTTGAAGTTGTCGATGATTACAAATTGAAAATCGTCATGAGCGAACCTTATTATCCGATGTTGACAGAATTAGCTGTTACAAGGCCGTTTCGCTTTATCTCTCCAAACGCTATGATTGATGGCACCACGAAAGACGGCGTTGATGGTTTTTATGGGACAGGGCCATATGTGTTGACAGAGAATAAGCAGGATGAATATGCGATTTTTACAGTCAATGAAGATTATTGGGGAGAAATGCCCGATATCGAAAAAATCACGGTAAAAGTGATTCCCGATAATCAAACACGGGTTATGGCGTTACAAAATGGCGAAATTGACATGATTTATGGGAAAAACATGATTGACGCTGAGTCATTTTCCACGTTAGAATCAGATGCTAATTTTGAAACCATCATGTCTGAGCCCATTTCGTCAAGAATTATCCTTTTGAACACAACAAGTGAGATTTTAGATGATGTCAACGTAAGAAAAGCGTTGCAACATGCTGTTAGTAAAGAAGCGATTTCTGAAGGGATTTTTAACGGGAGTGAAGCACCGGCTGATACATTACTTTCTAAGACAGTCCCTTATGCTGATATTGATTTAGACCCTTATGAATTTGATACGGACAAGGCTGAACAGTTATTAGAAGAGGCAGGCTGGATGAGGTCAGACGATCAGTCAATCAGAGAAAAAGATGGGGACAGCTTATCACTGACTTTGCATTATAACAGTGATGCTGTGTCAGAAAAAGCCATTGGTGAATTACTGCAAAGTGAATTTGGCTCTATTGGAATTGAATTAGACATTATTGGTGAAGAAGAACAATCGTATCGTGATCGCCAAAAATCTGGGGATTTTGAAATCATTTTTGATATATCGTGGGGAACCCCTTATGATCCACAGTCGTTTTTATCAGGAATGAAAATGCCGGTTTATGGTGATTATTATGCTCAACAAGGCCTTGAACAGAAGGAAAAAATTGATGACAGTATTACTCAAGCATTAATTAGTACAGATGAAGCGGAAAGACAAGACCTATACACATATGTCCTAACGACGTTGCACGAAGAAGCGGTTTATATTCCACTAACTTATGAACGGAATAGAGCAGTCTTTATACCGGAATTAAAAAATGTGATGTTCAATCCTTCTCAGTTTGAAGTGCCGTTTGAGAAGATGTCTTTTGGGGAGTAAGTTATTTTAGCATTCGATAAAATTAGGAAAGTCAAGCTGCCAGACAATACAGAGATGACTTCCCTCAGTTCGTTGTAAATTTAATTTCGTGTCTATACCAAAAGTCAAACTACTGCTTTTGCATGGTTTGGCTTTACTGTATGTCGGACAAATTTTGAAGTGGGAGAGCCAATGAAAACGTATATTTTGAAACGTCTGCTATCCATGATACCAATCGTTATGGCCATAACGTTTGTGTCTTTCGTTTTAATCAGCTTTGTCCCTTCTGACCCTGCTGAAGTAGCCATTCGGGTAAATGATGCTGTAGCCACGCCGGAAGCCATTGAGCTAACACGGGCCGAATTAGGGTTAGATGATCCGTTCCTTGTAAGGTACGTCACATGGGTGATTAAAAGTATCCAGCTTGACTTCGGTCACTCGTTCATAAGTAAACAACCTGTTTTAGATGAATTTCTCAGAGTGTTACCAGCAACCCTTCAACTTGCTGGGGCATCATTAATTATAATTGTGGTGGTTAGTCTGCCTGTGGGGATACTTAGTGCTGTCTACCATAATCGCTTGTTTGATAGAGTTATGAGAGCTGTTGTGTTTATCGGGACAGCCATGCCTAGTTATTGGATAGCCCTTCTATTAATTTGGCTATTCTCTGTAAAGCTAAACCTGTTCCCAACCAGTGGTAAAGGCGAGTTAAAGCAATTAATCCTTCCTGCACTCGCGTTATCATCAACATATATATCTACTTATATTCGTTTAATTCGCAACAACATGCTTGATAACATGTCGGAGAATTATGTGCTATATGCCCGTGTACGTGGATTAAGACAGAGATATATTATTTTGAAACATGTTTTAAAAAACTCGCTCCACTCCTGCATGACAGCTTTTGGTATGACGATTGCACAATTGATAGCTGGGACATTTGTTATTGAAACGATCTTTGCGTGGCCAGGGATAGGGGCATTATGTGTATCAGCCATTTTTAATAGAGATTATCCCATCATTCAAGCCTACATTCTCATGATGGCGATTATTTTTATCGTTTGTAATCTTATTGTCGATATTATCAACTATTCGATCGACCCGAGAACGAGGAAAGGGCTAGATGCCAGATGAGTGATTTATTAAAAAAGGTAATAAAGGACAGGCTTGCCATCGTCAGCTTAACGGTCATACTGTTAACCTTAATGGTGGGAGTGTTGGCACCATTCATTGTGCCAAATGATCCAAATCTTATAGATGTGGTCAATAAATTCGCTAAACCGTCATTTTCATATCCACTAGGAACCGACCAGTCAGGCCGCTGCCTTTTTTCCCGACTCCTATTTGGAATTAGAACGACGCTATTCCTTGCATTATTTACGATGATAGTGACAATTTCCATAGGGACCATATTAGGCATTATATCAGGATATTTTAAAGGATGGATAGACAATATGATGATGCGATTGTGCGATATTATGTTGTCTTTTCCAAGTCAAGTGATGATCCTAGCCATTGTCGGAATGTTAGGGCCGGGAATTTTTAATGTCATTATAGCCAATATCGTTGTGAAGTGGGCGTGGTATACGCGCATGATTCGTGGGAGTGTCATTCAAGCAAGTGAGACGAACTATATTCTTTATTCTAAGGCAGTGGGGACGAGTACATCATTTATACTATCTAAGCATGTGCTGCCACACAGCTTTTCACAAATTATTGTTCTTGCCACATTGGATACAGGGTGGGTCATTCTTAATATTTCTGCTTTATCCTTCTTAGGGCTAGGTATTCAGCCGCCAACAGCCGAATGGGGAAGTATGCTTAGTGAAGCAAGAAATGTTTGGATGAGTCAGCCATTACAAATGTTATACCCTGGTTTAGCTATTGTCATCATTGTGGCAGCATTCAACTATTTAGGTGATAGCTTAAGAGATATTCGTGATCCAAAGGATGCCTAGAAGGAGCTGAGAACGATATGAGCGATCTATTACGTGTGGACGGTTTGACAATAACGACTAAAAAAGAACCGAGGTCACCAATTATTGAAAATATCTCATTTACTGTAAAAGAAAATGCGTGCTTAGGTATCGTTGGGGAGAGTGGAAGTGGCAAAAGCATGACGTGTAAGGCTATTCTAGGCTTGTTGGATAATATCTTCCATGTCAAGGGGGGTATCCAATTTAATGGTGGAAACTTAGTGACGATGAATAAACACGAGATAAGAAAGATCAGGGGCAAAGACATAAGTTTGATTTTACAAAACCCGATGACAGCCTTTAATCCTCTATATACAATTGGAAGCCACATATTTGAAACACTTCGTGAACATTTAGCCATTACAAAGCAAGAAGCAACGATCATGGCGATTCGAACATTAGAAAAGATGATGCTGTCTAATCCCCATGAGTTATTAAAGAAATACCCTCATCAATTAAGTGGTGGGATGTTACAGCGCGTTATGATCGGCATAGCAATCGCCTTGGAGCCGAAAATAATCATTGCAGATGAACCGACAACGGCACTTGATTCGGTCACACAATGTGACATACTGAATGAGCTAAGGAACGTAAGAAAAAAATGTGAAACATCACTCATCATTATTTCTCATGATTTAGGTGTTATTTCAAAGTTGGCTGATGATGTGCTCGTCTTGAAGGATGGCCAAATGGTAGAATACAATGAATTACAAAAGGTATTTACTGAACCACAACATTCGCACACGAGATACTTAGTCAATACAAAACGTGCCATGATGGAGACGTACTACAAAGCATTGCAATATAAGCCAGTAAAGGAGATTGACCTGAATGCTTTTGGAAGTTGAAGATGTTTTTAAAAGGTTCCCTAAAGCCTCACACACATTATTCAAGAAAAACTGGACAGAAGTATTAAATGGGGTTTCTTTGTACCTTAGTAAAGGTGAATGTTTAGGCATTATTGGTGAGAGTGGAAGTGGTAAAAGTACACTTGGAAGAATCATCATTGGCATTGAGCAACCAACTAAAGGCCACGTTTATATTGAGGGGCAAAATATTAATGGGAGAATGGCTAAACAACAAAAACGAGCCATACGACAACAGATAAGTGTTGTCTTTCAAGATTATACGTCATCAGTGAATGCTAGATTTACAGTGTATGATATTATAGCTGAACCTTTACGCATGACAGAAAAATATCATAAGACGACATTTGAAAAAAAAGTGCTACATTTGCTTGAACAGGTTGGTTTAAGCTCACATCATATGCATAGATATCCCCACGAACTGAGTGGGGGACAGTTACAACGGGTCTGTATTGCAAGGGCTGTGGCGACTCATCCAAAAGTCATTTTATTAGATGAAGCAATAAGCTCTTTAGATGTGACAACCCAACTTCAAATATTGGATCTTCTCATTGAGCTAAAGAAAGAGTATCATTTATCATATGTATTCATCACGCATGATTTAACAGCCGTGACGTATATTTGTGATCGGGTGATGTTTATGAAAAATGGTCTTGTAGTGGAATCAATCGATCAAATGGAGGATTTGCCCCATCTGACACATCGTTATTCTAAAAAGTTACTTACCTCTGTTTTAGACATCGGTTGCCATCATCAAAGACAATGATATAAAAGCGAAAGGTAAAGGTAATGAGTAAAAGTTATGGGAAAACAAGCGCTTGATCAAACGAGTATAACAACTAAACAGTATCTTTTTTTAGTTATTCCTATCACACTATCAGCAGTTACAACACCGCTTCTAGGTGCGGTTGATACAGCTGTCGTAGGTCGCATGCCTGATCCTACTTATATAGGTGGCGTTGCAATAGGCACATTAATATTTAATACGATTTATTGGTTACTTGGATTTTTGAAAGTGGGAACGTCTGGATTCACTGCTCAAGCAAGTGGCATGAAACAACCTCAGGAGTTAATAGCTGCGTTTGTTCGGCCGGCCCTTTTAGCAGTTTGCTTTGGCTTACTATTTATCATTTTACAGATTCCAATTGAAAAGAGTGCTTTTTTTCTAATTGAAACAACACCTTCTGTAAAACAGTTGGCATCAGACTATTTCTCAATTAGAATTTGGGGCGCACCATTTGCATTATTAAATTATTGTGTGCTTGGCTGGTTAATTGGTTCAGCAAGGGTGAAGTTATCACTTGCTCTGCAACTTTACATGAATATAAGCAATATTTTTCTTAGTGTTTTTCTTGTTCTTGGTCTCAACCTCGGAGTTAAAGGAGTGGCATTTGCTACACTATTCTCTGAAGTGAGCACCGTCATTATCGGTCTTATCGTATTAAACAAATTGGCTGTCTTCTCATTTGAAAATTGGCGTACCAATGCTGTATTGCAAAAAGAGAAGTTTGTTTCTATGTTAAAAATGAACAGAGATTTATTTATTCGGACACTATGTTTATTATCTATGTTGGGCTTTTTCACTGCAAAAGGTTCGGAATTGGGTGTGGAGATACTAGCAGCCAATGCTATTTTAATTCAAATTCATTATTTATTGGCCTACATGTATGATGGACTTGCTGGCGCTAACAGTATTTTAACAGGAAGGGCGCTCGGACAATCTAACTATGAGTTATTTAAACGAACAAAAGCCTTGTCTTTTATTTGGGGGTTAGGTCTGTCCGTGATGATGGTGATCCTACTGTTCGTATTTAAAGAACCATTTCTAGCACTTTTCACAACAATAGACAGTGTAAAAGATCTCGCGTTAACGTATTATTTTTGGATATTGTTATATCCTTTAGTAACGTTTTGGGGATTATTATTGTATGGGATGTTTACCGGAGCTACAGAAGGAGCTCCGATTCGAAACTCAATGATAGTATCGTTAATTTTATTTTTTGTCGTATATGCGTTGACATTTCCTTCATGGCAAAATCATGGATTGTGGCTAGCATTTATCGTGTTTAGTTTTGGACGTACAATATTTTTATGGGCATATATTTCGCGATTACACACCAAAATAGCCCAAGTATGTAAAGCAGCTTAAAAAAGATTAATAGAATAGAACGAACCTTCAATCAGTGAGCGTTATCGTCCTTCTCCCTGATTCTTAAGTATTTTAAAGGTTATAGCCCCCACCTAAGCGTTGAACTGACCTAGAAAAACGAGATGAAAAAAAACACCTAGGCTGCCATACTCCTGAATTCTACTGGGGTATGGCAGTTTAACTTTTTAAATGGTCGTATATAATTGTAATAATACATGTACGTTTCTACTTTTTCTAGTACAATAGAATTTGTAAGGTGCACTCGTTGCTGAGTGCTGAATTCTTCTGACTTTAGCGAGGAATGGAAGGATTCAATGACGGCATTATCAAAGCAGTTGCCTTTCCGAGACATGCTTGTGGTAATGCCTTTTTCTTTTGCTTTTTCTTGAAATTTATAGGATGTATACTGAGCTCCTTGGTCACTGTGTAATATGACGCCATAAGTCTCCCTACCTCTACAAGCATCTTCTAAAGTGTTTATCACGAGCGAGAGATCTTGTTTATCACTGATTCGATAGGCAATAATTTCGTTGTTATACAAGTCCATTATGGTTGATAAATATAGCATCTTTTCACCATAAGGTAAGTATGTAATGTCAGTCACCCACTTTTGATTCGAACTCTCTGCGGAGAAATGTTGTTCTAACAGGTTCCCAACCACAAGTTTACTTTCCCCAGCTATATAGGATTGTCGCTTTGGTTTTACGCGACATTGGATATTAAACTTCTGCATGATCTTCTGAACAGTGTTTCGATTCGCGTTAATATGATGTTCCTTTTTAAGAAGATCCCTCACCATTCGATGCCCGACTCTATATTTGAATTCTTTACAAATAGTTAATACCAATTGTTCTAAAGGTTTAGGTTTCCAAGATGTCTTTCTCCAACGATAATAAGTTGACTTGGGAACATTTAAACAATCACAAATCATCGTAATCGTGTATTTAGACTTAAATATCTCAACCAATTCTACGAATGCTTCTGGTACCACTTCCTTTCGATTTCCTGGTACTTTCCCAACAGGTCTTCTCTCATTTCATAATAGGACAATTTTCTTTTTAACAGGTCAATTTCGCTCATATCCTCTGATCCTTTTCCATACTTATATTGCTTTCCAGCAGGTTGAGCTAATCGTTGCTCTTCTCCTTTTCTATACCATCTCATCCAAGTCTTAATCTGTGTTTTATTTTTAATGCCAAAGCGTGCCATCAATTCTTTATTCGTGTACTTTCCTGTTAACTTTAATCGAATAACCTCTTTTTTTATTTCTTCTGGATAAACATTATTTTTTCGGCCCATAAGAAAAACACCTCCAAATTTGTCGTTAAGTTTATATACGACTATGGGGGTGTTTTTTCCTTGTCTCATTTAATTAGGTCACTCTACGTAGGTGGGGGCTTTTGATCAGGCGGCTTCGAGATGCCATCTGATAGTCGATGTTTGAGGTTGCTAAACCCTTGATATGATGACAGCTTCGTTAAACATACGAGTCATCCTTTTTTAAAGTAGGAGATACATTTAGCGACTATCAGTTTTCAATAAAGAATAGAGTTGGAGATCACTATAAGTGTCACCAGATTTTTCACTTTCCCTCAAGGTTCCCTCATAAATGAAGTTCACCTTTTCTAAAAGTCGAATTGAACTGACGTTGTTTGGTTCAACTTTTGCTTCAATACGATGAAGGTTGAGTTTTAAGAAGGCGGCATCGATTAAACCCTTGACAACCTCAGTGCCATAACCTTTTCTCCAGTAAGGGTAACCGAGTTCATAACCAATCTCGGTTTTTTCGTTTTTCGGATCAAGTAAATGATAGCCGCATGACCCAATAATGCGCCCGGACTTTTTCTCAATGATTGAGAAACGGAGCGCCTGTTGTTGCTCAGCGAGTTCGTTTAAGTAATTAATCATGTTAACAGCCTCGTTCTGGTGGCTGAAGGGTGTGATGTTCATAAACTGTGTGACACGAGGATCAGACCAAATAGGAAAAAGGCTTTCAGCATCTTCAGCTTTCACTTGTCTCATGACTAATCGTTCAGTTTGTCGTTCTGTTAGCAATTATTTTACCTCCAATTATAGAATGATTATATGAGGGAAAAATAATCGTTTCTGTGCATCATTCAATCCTTTCTTAATAGAAGTTGGTTAAATTATACATCGTTTCAAGATGGAAAGGCTAGTTTTGTCATGTTAAAACGTGTTTTCTTCTAGTTAGAAGAAAAATATAAAGAATGGTTTTTCCATAAAAATGCACGGCAGTTGCCTACCATTCATAATGTATGGGTAGGAGGGAATCATATGAAAAATTCAGATTATCCATTACACCCAAACTACGGTAAGGTGACACGTTATGAAGATGTGCCGATCAATGTACCTGAACAGCGTCAGAAACGCCAACCAGGAGTAGAGCGATTGATGGAACCGGCCCCGATTGTAGAGAATCCACACGAGACAGGGAGTGAAAAGTTAATCAATAAAGTGGCGCTTATTACTGGGGGAGACAGTGGAATCGGTGCCGCTGTAGCGATCGCTTTTGCTAAAGAAGGAGCAGATGTGGCAATTGCTTATTATGATGAACATGAAGATGCCACACGAACGAAACGGCGGATTGAGGAGCTTGGACAGCGCTCTTTATTGTTGCCTGGAGACTTAAGGGAAAAGGAGCAAAATGAACGTATTGTCGCTAAAACAATTGCGGAATTTGGTCGGCTCGATATCGTTTGTAACCATGTAGGGATGCAGCTACAACAAGCAAGCTTGCTCGATATTACCGATGAACAGTTTGATAGCACGTTTAAGTTAAACATTTACTCTTATTTTTATACGACTCGGGCGGCTTTACCATACTTAGAAAGAGGTGCTTCAATCATAAATACAGCCTCTGTTGTCCCATATATAGGGTACGATCAGTTAATTGATTATACCGCTACAAAGGGAGCGAACGTTGGCTTTACAAGAGCATTAGCGAAAAACTTAGTTGAAGAAGGTATTCGAGTTAATACGGTTGCACCAGGAGCTACGTGGGCGCCACTCATCCCAGCCAGTTTCCCTGCTGATCAAGTGGCAATCGTCGGGAGTAGCAGTAACCCGATGCAACGTTTCGCTCAACCATTTGAACTCGCACCTGCCTACGTCTATCTGGCCTCTGATGACGCACGCTTCATAACAGGCCAGACAGTTCACGTAAACGGTGGCCAATGGACATCTTCTTAAGGAAAGGCTGTTACTGAAACTGGTGAGGTTACTGCTGAGAGGTGTCGCGTAAAATCACGGGTCGGTTGCGTGAAAAATCAAGTTTAATGCTGAAAAAATGAGAGTCATTGCTGAAACCAAGATGAGCCGCATAAAATCGCAACCCCTATACGTATACGAGTGGAAATAGCAATATTAAACGTTTACATTTTTAACAGAAACTTAATGTGACCTGCCCGCTCTATTAGATAAATGTCTCGTTTTAATATTTTAACCTTGTTATTTATAAGGAAATATCTCATCTATGTCACTATAAAGTTTTAGTCATTTAAAATATTTATTTAGATTTGATATTCTATATGCCGTATAAGTCCTAAGTATTTATAAGCTTCTCTTCGTTTACATGAGTTAAATAATCAGTTAACTGAATGGTAAAAAAGAGGTGTTACACTTTAACAAGAGTTATTAAAAAATCATTTTGAAGGAGGAAGGAGTATGTTGAAAAAACTCTTTGTTAGTGGCCTTTCAGTTATGACACTTCTCGTAGGGACAGGGGCGATGGCAGAAGGCGAGAAGCCAGGTCCCCCATCCAAAAATGAGGTTGATAATGTCATCTTGTTTATTGCTGACGGTTATTCTGCAGGGTATAACGTTAACTATCGCTATTATAAAGAAGATGGTGATCCTGTGTGGGATAGCTTTTTAACAGGGATGATGACAACACACTCTGCTAATAATCGAATTACAGATTCCGCAGCAGCTGGAACAGCGATGTCTACAGGTGTGAAGACAAAGAATGGCTTCATTGGTTTAGATGAAGAAGGCGAAGAAATGCAAACTATCCTTGAAGCGGTTCACGAATCCGAGAAAGCCACCGGCCTTGTAGCCACGTCTACGATTACCCATGCGACACCGGCTGCTTTCGCATCCCATGTAGATTCGCGAAATAATCAATCTGAGATTGCGCGTCAATACGTGGACAATGGAACGGTAGATGTCCTTCTTGGCGGAGGAAAGGACTATTTTTTACCTGAGAGTGAAGGTGGTCATCAGGAAACACGTCATCTTTTAAATGAAGCAAAGGATGAGGGCTATGAGTTTGTGGAAAATAAGGACGAGTTATTAAACGCGAATAGCAATCAAATACTTGGGCTTTTTGCCAACGATAGTATGGAACCGGAATTGCATCGAGAAGGAACAGAACAACCGAGTCTGGCAGATATGACAACCAGCGCGATCGAGGCGTTACGTCAAGATGAAGACGGGTTCTTCCTCATGGTAGAAGGAAGCCAGATTGACTGGGCTGGGCATGCGAATGACGCAGCGTGGGCAATGAGTGATACTGCCGCTTTTGAAGAAGCTGTTATGCAAGCGTTAAAGTTTGCTGAAGAAGACGAGCAGACATTAGTCATTGTTACAAGTGACCATGATACTGGTGGTATGACTTTGGGGGGCTATCATAGTTACGGTACAGATGTAGAGATTTTACGCGAGGTGACAGCTACAGGTGAATACATGGCAACTCAAATGAACGAGGATCGAAGTAATGTGGAAGAGGTAATTGAAGCTTATACGTCTCTTACATTATCAGATGAAGAAATAGTGATGATTGAGGAAGCAGACGACCTAGAATTAGCTATTAACCATACCATTAGTCACTATGCAGGAGTGGGCTGGACGTCGACTAATCATACAGGGATTGAAGTGCCAGTCTACGCTTACGGAAAAGGGACAGAGCAATTTCAAGGTTTAATTGATAATACTGATTTGGCAAAAAATATTGCAACGGTTTTGAACATCCCGTTTTAAACCAATTTATCAAGGTAGCTGTCTTTCCAGGCAGCTACTTTTTCAACTTTATCACAGCCAATCGTCCGTAAAATTCCCACTGATTGGTGGTGACCACACAAAGTTAGAACTCTAACTTTAGGGGGGAAGTACCATTGAGGTGTTTTATAAAAAAAGAACTTAGATGAGGGCTTACTAAATAAGTTATCATCCTTAATATGGGAAAAATGACAGTCGATTTTTCGAAACTAGGTGAAAAGAAATCCAACTATCTAGGAAAAAATCCTTGCACCTCATACACGTTTTAACTAAATAGGTGTTGCGGAGCGGAAAAGGAAGCAAAACGAGCTCATGCAAAGCAAAGGCCAGCTACTTGGTGGACTAGTAAGCCACAGCAAGGTCATGTCGAGCCGATGTCGTAATGATACCTACGGATAAAAGCAGATATGCAAGCGATACCTATGGTGCCGAAGATGAGGTTGTTCAGCATATCTTAAATAAATTCTTCTCTCATGGATGGTGTACCTGAAAACATAAGTTATGCTAGTATTAAAAACAAAGTTAAGCTATTATTTAAACTAATATGGTAGAGATTTTTTTAGGGGGAAGTTGAATGGAAAGAGCGGGGGCTGGGTTAAGAGAAAAAAGCATCGTACTTATTGGCTTTATGGGAGTGGGAAAAACGACAATTGGACAGTTAGTAGCCGAAAAACTGTCTCGTTATTTTATAGATATAGATAAAGAAATTGAAGACGAATATGGTATGCCGATTACAGACATTTTTACTAAAATGGGCGAGAAAGTCTTTCGTGAAAAAGAAAAAGAAGTGATTATGAATTTTTCAGAGAAAAAGCGAAACGTTCTTTCATTAGGTGGTGGCGCGTTTTTACAAGAAGAAGTGAGAAAAGCTTGTTTAAAAAATTGCCTTGTTTTTTACTTAGATGTCTCGTGGGATGTTTGGAAGGAAAGAATCCATTTGCTTATTGATAGTCGCCCTGTTTTAAAAGATCGATCTCTGGAGGACATAGAGGCGTTGTTTCATACGAGACGAGCCATTTATTCAGATCACCATTGGCGAATTGAAATAGATAATCGAGAACCTGAAGATATTGCTAATAATATCGTCGAGTCGTTAAAATATATGTGGGAACAGAGTGAACGTTGAAAAATCTAACTTCTGCATACTGGCACCAAGTGATGTCATATTTTTAAAAGCTGCAGATAGAATTGCGTACTGAGGAGGCCATTTTGAAAAATATTATTCAAGTGAAAAATATTAAGATCGGTGAAGGCACTCCAAAAATTTGTGTGTCAATGATCGGAAAAACAACAGAAGAACTTGTGGAGGAAGCATCCTTCTTACAAGAATTAGATCTCGATATCGTCGAGTGGCGGGCTGATTTTTTTGACCATATAGAAGATATTAAAGTCGTTAAAGACACGTTGGCTGAATTGAAGCCTATATTAACTGAAAAGCCGCTTATATTCACCTTCCGTAGTTTAAAAGAAGGTGGCGAAAAAGAAATTAGCACGGACTATTATGTGGCATTAAATAAAGAAGTTGCGGAAACGAAACACGTTGATTTCATTGATGTTGAGTTATTTAATGACGAGAAAGACGTGGTCACACTTATTGGAGCTGCTCATGCTCAAGATGTACGAGTCATTATTTCAAATCATGATTTTGATAAAACACCGACTAAAGAGGAAATTGTTAATCGTTTACGTCGAGCTCAAGAGTTAGGTGGAGATCTGCCAAAAATCGCGGTAATGCCAAACTGTTCTGAAGATGTGCTCACATTACTTGATGCTACGATAACGATGCACGAAAAGTATGCGGATCGACCGATCATTACGATGGCAATGGCAGGTAAAGGAGTTGTCAGTCGGTTATCTGGTGAGATTTTCGGATCAGCTGTTACATTTGGAGCAGCTAAGACCGCTTCGGCACCAGGACAAATAGCCGTTAACGAATTACGCCAAACATTAAATTTGTTACACCGACAATTAGAATAAAGAGTAAATCAGAACTAGCCATAAATAGTTTTTTAAGTAGATTCGATCATCGGTTTTGATGATCGAATCTATTTGTGTTTGTCAGGTTATTCGATTCTATTAGGTTAACTGAGAGATTTCACACATCTCTCGTATCTAATTTTATGTAATTCATTATAGAGAGTTTCCAAGCAGTAGATGGAAGCTATTTAAAAAAGAAGGCTCTATTATTCACGCTCTTGTTTCCAGCTAACAAGGGATATTTAGAGAGTGAATAGAGTGAAAAATTCAAAAAAAAGTTATCGTATTGACTAGAAATAGTCCACACTCAAGCTAGTGAGTTATAGAGGAATGTTATATTAAAATATCAACTATCTTCTTCGTTTCTAGCTATTTATAAACAAATAAATGAATTAGTCCTAAATTAAACTGTTAGGAAAATCAAAAGTCCCTGTACTTACCATTAAACTGTTGAATGTTATCCGTCGATATTAACTAAAGAAGGGTTATGTTAGATAAATTTACACCCTATTTACAAAAAACAGTCTGGGGGGAGATTAATTGACGAATTTTCTAAATTGGAAAAATATAAATTTAGGCAGGAAGTATACCATTATTTTTTCTTTAATGGCTAGTGCGTTTATTCTAGCTATTTTCGTCACATTTTTATTTTTAAATCATACAGGAGATACAATGGATGAGACAGTTGTGAAAAATGAGGTGGCGATTCACTCGGCGGACTTAGTGACCCTATTTCATGAAAAGTATATTCTTATCCCTGAATATCTGTTAATGGCTGAAGATGAAAAGCTCACAGAGTATCTTGCATTCAGTCAGTCATTTGCGGAAACAGCAAAAGAATTAATGCCGAATTTACCCGACGAGCAATTGGACATGTTTTATCAAATGATTGAGAACAACCATGAACTAGATCAATATTTCTTTAGTGTTGTCGTCCCGAATGTTCAGCAAATTAATACGAATGAGTTTACAGATATACAAGCCTCTGTTCAAGAATTAAAGGAGGATACAACACGCATCGGTGAGGAGTTAAAAAGCTCTGCTGTGGCATTCAATCAAGACGCGATGAGTGCAGCACAAAGAGATTTACGAAACGTTATTTTTATTCTTATCTTTTCGACAGTGGCAGCGATCGCCATTTCGTTTGTGTTCCTGTTTATTATGAGCCGTAGTATTAAGAAGAATTTAAATAAAATTGTTGTCCGGAGTCAAGAGATTGCCGACGGCCATTTGAATAACGAGGCACTTGAGTATGACGGTAAGGATGAAATCGGTCAGCTATCTTTGTCTATGAATCATATGGGAGAAAGTCTACGAGACATGATTTCGCAAGTGTCTGAAGTATCAGCGCTTGTAGATAAACAAAGTGTACAGCTTCTCAATTCATCAGAAGAAGTGAGAGAGGGAAGTGATCAAGTGGCTGTAACAATTGAGGAGCTGGCAAACGGCGCTACCTCTCAAGCGGACAATGCCACAGTGATTTCGGAAAATACAAAAGATTTTAGCCAAGATATTGATGAAGCTACAGGACATAGTAATGAATTGGTTGATTTCTCAAAACAGGTTCTTGACGTGTCCATTAAAGGGAATAAAGACATGGAAGAATCCTTGACCCAAATGAATCGTGTCAATGATGTTGTGAAATCATCCGTGGCAAAAGTGAAGAGCCTTGAGTCTAAAACGCATTCAATCACGGAGATTGTGGATGTTATTAAATCAATTGCAGAGCAGACAAATCTTCTAGCATTGAACGCTTCTATTGAAGCAGCAAGAGCTGGAGAAGCGGGCAAAGGATTTGCGGTTGTGGCCACGGAAGTCCGAAAATTAGCAGAAGAAGTGACACATTCGGTGGAGAATATTACGGGTATAGTGTTATCCATTAAAACTGAAACCACTTCAATTGCTGAGGAATTGAACGTAGGCTACACAGAAGTGAGTAAGGGCACTGAAGTGATTGAACGAACTGGTATTCAATTCGGAGACATTAAGAATAAAGTAGAGGAAATGTCTGATAGAGTAACGGGAATATCCACGATATTTAAAAAAGTAGCACAGTCAAGTAAAGATATTAATGAATCCGTTGAAAACATTGCGGCTGTTTCAGAAGAATCAGCTGCAGGATCAGAAGAGATATCGGCCACGGTAGTAGAGCAAAGCCAGGCAGTTGAAACAATTGCGGCCAGCGCTAAACAGCTCACTTCCAAGGTAGAAGAAATGAACAATATGATTAAAAGGTTTGAATTATAATGCGACGAAAGGAAGGAGGAAGCCTATGAAAACATTTAAGAATTATTTAGTAGGGGGAGCTGTCTTTATTCTCCTATTAACATTAGTGGCTTGTTCAGAGCCTGCTTCTGAAAAAAGTGCGGCAGAAGCCAAATTAATTACGGAACAAGACACGGTCTTTATTGGTTTCTTACTCGATACATTACAAGATGAACGTTGGTATAATGATAAAGAGTTGTTTGAGGGAGAGGTTGCTAATCTAGGTGGCAGAGTTAAAACATTAGCAGCTAACGGCTTGGACGATGTTCAAATTAGTCAAGCAGAACTTCTTATTGAAGAAGGTGTAGATGTCTTAGTCGTCGTCCCCCGTGATGCAGCCGCATCCGCCGCTATTGTTGAATTAGCGCACGAAGCAGATGTTAAGGTCATTTCATATGACCGATTAATCACCAACTCTGATCTTGATTACTATATTTCCTTTGACAATGAACGAGTTGGAGAGCTTCAAGCTCAAGAAATTGTGAATAACGTAGACACAGGTAATTTTGCTTATATTGGTGGAGCAGAATCAGATAATAATGCGATCCTGTTTCGCCAGGGAGCTATGAACATTCTTCAGCCTCTCATCGATAGTGGAGATATTGAGTTAGTCTATGATCAATACACTGAAGGCTGGAACCCTGATGTCGCAGAAGAAAACATGCTCTCGGCTTTGGATGGGCAAGGGAACGATATTGACGCTGTTGTGGCTGCGAATGATGGAACAGCTGGCGGGGTAATCAACGCTCTGTCAACAGTGGGCTTAGATGGTGAAATCCCTGTTTCAGGACAAGATGCCGAATTGAACGCTGTAAGACGAATTGTCGATGGTACACAAACGATGACTGTCTATAAATCCATTAACACGTTAGCTGTCCAAGCGGCAGAGATGGCTTTTAAAGTAGCGGTAGGTGACGATATCCCTACAGAAACAACGGTTAATAACGGCCAAATTGACGTACCATCCATATTACTAGAACCGATTACGGTGACAGAGGATAATATAGACGAGACGATTATTCAAGATGGCTATTTAAGTGAAGAAGATATTTATACCACTCCTTAAGGGGCAGTAAAAGTCCCACCTCAAAACTTAAGAAGTGGATAGGCTACACTAAGTTGGACAGATAAAATGAGGGCTTGTAAACTAAGACTATAACATAAGGGAGCGTGACTAAGATGACACGTCAACGTCGAACTTTTACAGCCGAATTTAAACTGCAATTAGTGAAGCTTTATGAAAATGGTAAATCACGTGCAGATATTGCGAGAGAGTATGATATCACGCCTTCTGCGTTAGATCGCTGGATTAAAAATCATAAAGAAACAGGTTCATTTGCCGCCAAAGATAACCGTTCTGAAGAAGAGAATGAACTAGCTAGGTTACGTAAGGAAAATCAGCGTCTCATGATGGAAAATGATATTTTAAAGCAAGCAGCGCTGATCATGGGACAAAAATAGATGTGATTCGAAATAATGCTCACATTTATTCGGTATCAGCAATGTGTAACGTCCTCCAGATTCCTAAAAGTACGTATTACTATCATGCCAATTCCCACGGCCGATGTGTGTTTAAAAGGGAAGATGAAGAGATTTCCCAAGAGGTCTCCCGAATTTTTAAAGAAAGCCGGAACAATTATGGCACGCGCAAAATTAAGAAAGAATTAAGTAGATTACCAAGACCAAAAAACGTATCCCGTCGTCGAATTGGCCGATTAATGAACGAACTGGGACTTGTATCAAACTATACCGTAGCACAGTACAAGCCACATAAGACATGGTGTAATGAAGCGTTAGTAAAAAACGAATTACAGCGTCAATTTGAACAAGACAAGCCGTTGGCTGTCATTGTAAGTGATTTAACGTACGTCCGCGTTGGAGCAAAATGGCATTACGTATGCTTATTTGTCGATCTTTTTAACCGTGAAATCATTGGTCGTAGTGCTGGTGCTAATAAGAATGCAAAGCTGGTCTATCAGGCTTTATCGCGTATTAAAGGTAACTTGAACGACGTTCGAATGTTCCACACTGACCGTGGTAAAGAATTTGACAATAAGCTTATTTCCGAAGCACTTGAAACATTTGGCATCCAAAGATCGTTGAGCATGAAAGGATGCCCTTATGATAATGCCGTGGCTGAAGCGATGTTTAAGGTATTCAAAACAGAATTCGCTAACAGTGCTCATTTCTCTTCTCTTGAACAGCTCGCTATTGAACTGGATGATTATGTTCATTGGTTTAATCACATTCGCATTCATGGAACGTTAGACTATTTAACACCAATGGAATTCAAACAACAGCCCCTATAATTTTTGTCCAGTTTAGTGTTGACGTACCAAAGATCGAAAAGTTTAGGTGGGGATGAACTACTCCTTAAGGTCCGTTAAACTAACAATCAGTGGAGGATGAAGTAAAACCCCCCACTGATTGAAGTTTAGCTTTATAATTAAAATCACATTAACTATAGCGAGATCGCGTCTCAAGCGGTCTCGCTTTTTTGATGTAAATGTAGACATGGCCATGCAGGAAAAATTAATGAAGCTCGCGATAGCGACCAGGGGACATACCTGTCAATTTTCGAAAAGTAGCAATGAAATGACTAGGAGAGCGAAAACCGGTCATTTCGGAAATATTTTTTATTGTACGAGTCTTGGAGTTTAGGAGGAGGCTCTTTGCTTCTTTTATACGTAAACTAATGAAAAAAGCGTAAGGTGTAATATGATATGTTTTGTAAAACAGGTCATTGAGGTGCCGTTTAGAAAGCGTTAAAAGGCTTGCCATATCTTCTAAGCCTGCTTCTGGATTGGAAATGTTGTGTTGCATCCAAACGATGACATCATTTAAATCTCGTTCATGTCTTAACATACGGTTTTCCTTCAATTGAGCGTAGCGGCTTACTGTCAGCAAAAACTCATATATAAGACTGGACGTTTTAATATTAAAAGTATCACGCTTTGTCTCTTCCTGTTTAAGAGCTCTTTCAATAAAAAAAGTAAGTGGTGCTTTCGTATCCCACGTAAAAAAAGTTGTTTTATAAAGGTTAAGGTCAGCTAGAAGCTCTTTAACAAATGAACCATCAAACGTTAAATAGCACGTTTCCCACCTTTCATGTGACTGTTTAGTATAGGAATGGGGGACATTTGGCATGAACAAAACACCATGGGCTGGTGGAAGAGTTATAGTTTGATGCTCATAATGAACTGTCCCGGTTCCATTAATCGATTGTAACCAATGAAAATAAGGATAGCCGTCATGGCGCGTAATCGTCTCTTGATCTGGGTTATAACCAATTGTTTCAGCAAACAACGGTAATTTTTTCTCATTTAAAGGGATAACAAACTCTTTTCTCAATTCCATATGAAAGCCGCTCCTTTAAAGGAATCATCCGTATACAACGAACCTTCAATCAGTGTTCGTTCTTTTCCCACTGATTGGTAGTTGAGTGAATCAGGACGCTTATCTGTGATAAACATTTCCTTATTCTTATATCCATATCTATAATATTATATTTCGTCCATGTTTGTAAGGGGTTACAATTTATTTATCCCACTCTTAAGGGGCAGTAACCCCCCCTCAAAACTTAAGAAGATCGAAAAGTTTAGGTGGTGGATAAACTGCCCCTAAAGGTCCGATAAGTTAAACTAACAATTAGTGGGGGATGAAGGAAAACCCCCACTGATTGAAGCTTAGCTTTATAATGATACTGATCTAATCCCTGTTGTCGTTAGTAAAATGGGTCTTTTTTAAACAGGCATTCGGTCAAAAAGCATTGGGCATGAAGACATTGATAAGCCCTTTTGTGGGCTTAAATATAATATACGAGGAGGAAATCATATGATTAGCAAACAACTCCCAAAAATTTGGTATGGCGGTGATTACAATCCTGAACAGTGGGAGAAAGATGTATGGGATGACGATGTGCGCATGTTTAAATTAGCTGGCATTGATGTAGCTACATTGAATGTGTTTTCTTGGGCACTTAACCAGCCGGATGAAACAACGTATGACTTCAGTGGACTTGATGCGCATATTAACAGACTTTATGACAATGGAATTTACACATGTTTGGCAACAAGTACAGGCGCTCATCCAGCATGGATGGCTCGCAAGTATCCTGATGTCTTAAGAGTTGATTTTCAAGGGAGAAAACGGGCTTTTGGCGGACGACATAATTCATGCCCGAACAGCCCAACCTATCGTAAGTATTCAGAACGAATGGCTGATAAGCTTGGAGAAAGATATAAAAATCACCCAGGTGTTTTAATATGGCATGTATCGAATGAATATGGAGGGTACTGTTATTGTGATAATTGTGCTTCTGCTTTTAGAACATGGTTAAAAAAGAAATATGGTACCCTTGACCAGCTTAACAAAACATGGAATACAAGATTTTGGGGACATACATTCTACGAATGGGAGGAAATTGTTCCTCCAAATGCGCTAAGTGAAGAGGGGGAAGGAAATGTCTCTGCCTTTCAAGGTATTTCACTGGACTATCGTATTTTTCAATCTGAAAGTTTATTAGACTGTTATAAAATTGAATATAATGCACTTAAAAAGCATACACCTGATATTCCTATTACAACCAACCTAATGGGGACATACCTTGAACTAGACTATTTCAAATGGGGAAAGGAAATGGACGTTGTGTCATGGGATAGTTACCCAGGAATCGATACACCCGTAAGCTTGACGGCCATGAACCATGATTTAATGCGGGGATTAAGAAGTGGGCAGCCGTTTATGCTCATGGAACAGACACCGAGTCAACAAAATTGGCAGCCTTATAATGCCCTTAAACGACCAGGTGTTATGCGGTTATGGAGTTATCAAGCTATCGCCCATGGAGCGGATACAATTATGTTTTTCCAACTACGTCGATCTATCGGTGCTTGTGAGAAATACCATGGAGCCGTGATTGAGCACGTCGGCCATGAGCATACCCGTGTTTTCCGTGAAACGGCAGAATTAGGTCAGGAATTGGAAAAGTTATCTGATAGACTGTTAGATGCAAGAGTGAATGCAAAAGTAGCTATCGTGTTTGATTGGGAAAATCGCTGGGCTATCAATTTATCAAGCGGACCATCAGTCTCGCTAGATTATATAGATGAAGTTCATAAATATTATAAAGCCTTGTATGACAGAAATATTCCTGTTGACCTAATCGGCGTTGATGACGATTTAAGTCAATATGATATCGTCATTGCCCCTGTTTTATATATGGTAAAAAGCGGTTATGCTGATAAATTGAAAGCGTTTGTCAAAAATGGCGGTACGTTCATTACCACTTATTTTAGTGGTATAGTCAATGAACATGATCTCGTAACAGTTGGAGGCTATCCTGGGGAATTACGAGATTTACTAGGCATATGGGTAGAGGAGATTGACGCCCTTGATCCGAAACATGCGAATGAGATTGTAGTAACGGAGGATTGGGGGAGACTATCAGGACGCTATGAGTGCAGATTATTGTTTGACATTATTCATAGTGAAGGGGCCGAAGTGGTGGCCCATTATGGGGCGGATTTTTATGCCGACACCCCAGTAGTCACAGCCAATTCATTTGGAGATGGGCAAGCCATCTATGTAGGATCAAGCGCTGAACAACGCTTTGTGACAGATTTACTAGCCTCTCTATGTGACCAAAAACAGATTAACCCTCTGCTAAACACTCCTGATGGTGTGGAAGTGACAGAACGGGTGAAAGACGACCAAACATATTTATTTATTCTGAATCATAATAGTTCTCCTGCTACCTTTCAAGCCGGAGAAGGAAAGCATAATCTACTAACAGGCCAGATAGTGAAGGGCGAGGTGACCATAGCCCCCCGTGATGTGATGATTTTAAAATAGAATCGTAAACCCCCCCTTGTATCGAAATGGTACAGGGGGTTACGTTTGTCTCGGAAAAGGCGGAGAGTTGCGGAAAATTAGGATGGGGTTGCTGAAAATCCAGGAGTAGCTGCGTAAAAAAGAAGGTTTGTTGCTGAAAAATTAGAGGTTAATGCTGAACTCAATAAGGGTTGCTGAAAATCCAGGTGTGGTTGCGTAAAAAAGAAGGTTTGTTGCTGAAAAATTAGAGGTTAATGCTGAACTCAATAAGGGTTGCTGAAAATCCAGGTGTGGTTGCGCAAAAAAGAGGTTTTAATGCTGAAGAAAAGAGGATTAGTGCTGAAACTTGGAATCGAGTTGCTGAAATCCAGCACCCTAACGCTCTACCACTAAATAGTCATGGCAAAAATCAATAATTCCTCTAGTTCTTTTCAGAAAAACATATGATATTATGTAAGTGCTTTCATGATAAATGCCCACTAACTAATCATTTATCCAGGAGGGGATAGAATGCGTGAGGAATATGCCATAACTAAATTTCCTAAAAAGGGACTGACAAGCAGTAAGCCGGCACAACGTTGGGAGGACGCACTTGTTACAGGTAATGGCACGATGGGTGCCCTTATTTATGGAGATCCTTTAAATGAGACGATTATTTTAAATCATGAAAAGCTGTACGAGCCTTTTCATGACAACATTATTCACAACAATGACTTGTCCCCATATGTCAACGAGGTTAAAGCATTGATGAAACGAGGGAAATTTAAAGACGCGGCTGCATTATTTTCAGAGAAATCGGGTCATCCTCTTTACTTTACGGACGCTTACCATCCTGCATATGCGCTAAAGCTTCAAATAAATCAGGACGGAGAGGTATCCCATTATTTTCGGCACGTTGATTTTATGTCAGGCGAGGTCTCAGTTCATTGGCAGGATAGAAGAGGAAGGTTCTTTAAGCAACATTTTAGCTCTCGTACTCACAATGCCATCGTTATACGTCTTTCTTCTGCTGATGGGGGTTTTATTCATGCAAAGCTTTCGATTGATGAATTAATCCCTGAAGAAGGGGTGAAATTGTCAAAAATCAAGGCTTTGAGGAATGAACTCTCTTTTTCTTGTGCCTATGAGAAAACAAAAAAAGGGTATACTGGGATGTCGACTGTCTCTACGCACGAGGGGACGATCACGGCCAAAAAAGAGAGTCTTCATATAAAAGGAACGAAGGAAATCCTCATTGTGACACGAATTTTTCCCTTAAGCAATTATGTCGAACAAAAAGACGCCACATTATCACGAATGCAGAAGGAACTTAAGGCTCTTGCATCCACTTCGTATGAGGAACTCATGAACGCTCATCGCTCAGTGCATGAAGAGATCTACAATAGAATGACTCTCACACTGGGTGAAAACACAGAACGACGTGTTATGACAGAACAGTTATTAGCTGAACAAACGGGGGATCTTGATCCGCAGCTGTTACAAAAAATGTTTGAAATGGGACGCTATGTTCTATTAAGTACATCAGGGGATTATCCACCGAATTTGGTCGGCTTGTGGACAGGAGATTGGCGGCCACCATGGAGTGGTGATTTTACGGTGGATGCTAACCTTAACTTGGCTATTTCGGGTGCAGCTACCGGTAATATGGCTGAAGCATTGGACAGTTACCTCCACTTAATTGAAAAAATTGTCCCTGATTGGGAAGACAATGCTAAAACATTGTATGGATGCCGCGGCTATTTATCAGGAAGCCGGACAGACGGCAATCATAACATTCATACCCATTTTAATGAGGAGTGGCCATTAGGTTTTTGGACAGCAGCGGCAGGCTGGTTGGTCCTTCCACTTTATGAATGGTATGAAATCACAGAAGACATCACATTTTTTAAAAATCGAGTATTACCGAAAATGAAAAAGATTGCTTTGTTTTATGAAGATTTTTTAACTGAAACTGATGAGAACGGGAAATGGCTGTTCATTCCTTCTTATTCACCAGAAAACACACCGATTATTTCCGCAGAGAAAAAAGCAGCAGGCTGGCAGGAACATCAGGCAACGATTAATGCCACGATGGATATTGCTGTGGCCAAAGAAATTATGACGCACCTCATTAAAACGTGTAAAGAGCTTCAAATAGAGAAAGAAAAAATACCAGTGTGGGAAGCTGTTTTGGCACGCCTTCCTGATTATATGATCAATGAAGATGGGGCACTGAAAGAGTGGATACATGAGGAACTACATGACCGTTATGATCATCGTCATCTATCTCATTTGTATCCAGTGTGGCCAGGTGATGAAGTGACACCAGAAGAGGCGCCAGAATGGTTTCGGGCGGCGACCGTAGCATTAGAGAAAAAGGAACGAGGCAATGGTTCTGCTCATGGTGTGATGCACTCCGGTCTCGTGGCAGCACGACTAAAAAGAGCAGATTTAGTTGAAGAAAATCTTCGCTGGTTTCTTTCAAGTGATTATATATACGCTAGTCTTGTAACCGCTCATAATCCGGGGAGAAAAATTTATAATGTGGACGCAAATTGCAGTCTCCCTTCGTTAATGATGGAGATGGTTGTGTGTAGCCGCCAAGGGTTTCTTGAATTACTGCCGGCTTTACCGAAAACATTATCGAGCGGCGCACTAACTGGTATTCTCTGTAAAGGGAAGCTTACGCTTGACGAATTGACATGGGATTTAGAAAAAAAAATCATCCAAGTCACCATCACTTCCCACAAAGTACAACATGTCCAGATCGTATGTAGACATGGTATTGAGCACATCGCAATTAATAGAAAAGAGGAAACGATTTACCCTAATCAAACAGAATTCTCATTATTTTTTAAAGCGAATGAACGTAAGGAATTAGTGTTAAATATTAAGTGCTAAATAAACCTCTAAAAAGTGCATGATTTCAGACGAAAAAATCTCTGTATAATTGTCTGTAGGTTCATTGTAAAATGAAAGCGCTATCTTTATTGTTTGTACGAGGTTTAAAGTGACTTAGCATCGATCCTGAATTTGAAAGCTTTCGGGTATCGTTTTGCTAATTAGTGAATGAGGCTGTGAAATGATAAAGGTAATTTGGAGACAATTTAATCATATTAAAATAAGACAGAAGTTAATACTATCCTTTTTTGTTGTGGTCTTCATCCCATTATTAATTGTAGGAGGAGTGTTAACGGCAGAGCTTAGAAAAACAGCGTTAAATAATACGATTGAGCAAACGACTGCTGATATGGCTAGGATTAAGACGCGTGTAAATGAAGTGATTACTCCAGCGATTAATGTGGTGAACTATGCATTAGTCGATCAGAGGTTGAAGGATTTAGTAACGACAGAATATACATCGATTTATGAGGTGGTGCAAGCGTATAGTACTTATAACACATTTGATAATAGTGAACGATTATACACCGGTATCTCGACTATTCGCTTTTTTGTAGAAAATGAAACGATGTTAAATAATTGGCAATTCATCCCATTGTCTGAGGAGATGAAAAGCTCAGACTGGTATAAAACCACCCATAATAGTAGAGGACTGCTGTTGTGGCATTATAAAGAAGCAACAATGGCAAAGGGGGGAGGAAAACAGTTAACGTTGACTCGTGTCGTCCATTATCTGAACGCTAACACATATGGGATTATTGATGTTGAGCTAAACACGAATTACTTAAATTGGATATTAGCTCAAGAGATCGTGCCATTAATGATTATTGATGCTGATCATAATGTCGTCGCCGGTAACCAGCAAGAACTGATTGGTACTCAGTTATCCGAAACGATGATCATCCCGGTGTTAGTAGAAGAGAGAGAAGGCATATTTAGAGAGACTGTTTTTGATGAACCGTCATATGTGATGATAGATCCGATTGTTATTGAAAATAGTGGAAATGATCTTAGGCTCGTCTCAATCATATCAGATTCCAACATTATTGAGGATGCTGATAGGCTCAGCAGAACCGGTTTTCTTATTATGCTAATAAGCATGAGTGTAGCGCTCGTATTAATCTATGGCTTCGCTCATCTTATTTCTACACGAATTGCTAAACTCAGTAAACATATCCATCAAGTAGCCGAGGGTAATCTTACTATTAGTCATGAGATTAAAGGGAGAGATGAAATCGGTGAATTATCCCATCAATTCAACCTCATGACAGTGAGTATACAAACTTTACTAGAAGAAATTGAACAGTACAATCACGAAAAGCGTGAGCTGGAAACAAAGCAAAGTGCGATGAAATTTAAAATGTTAGCAAGTCAAATCCACCCTCATTTTTTATTTAACACATTAGAGACAATTCGCATGGATGCGAGTATAAAAGGAGAAAAGGATCTGGCCCATGTGGTAAAAGAGCTGGGGAAGCTATTGAGGCATAGTATTGACATGACGGGAGAGCTCATTCCTATTAAACAGGAAATTGAAATGGTTAAGGCCTATTTAGATATTCAAAAATTCCGTTTTAAAGATCGATTAACGTATAACTTGACAGTAGATGAACGAGCGGAAGAGGTAGAAATTCCGCCGTTAATCATCCAGCCTCTTGTGGAAAATGCCGTTATTCACGGGGTTCACGCCCAACGAGGCGGAGGTCATATTTTCGTCAGTGTTCATTTCATTAACGACGAAGTGACGGTGGAAATTCGAGATAATGGTCCAGGTATGACAGACGAACAGCTGAAAAAAATAACCACTTTTATAGCTAAGGAGGAAGAGGAACCTGGACAGCGCATCGGGCTAAAAAATGTTCATGAAAGACTACGGATCGTGTATAAACGATCACCAGGTTTGCAAATTCATAGTCTGCTTGATGAAGGAACGTCAGTGTCTTTTTCAGTACCCGCTATACCTTCTAGCAACCGCTACGGTCACTAGTGAGATCAATTAAACGGGGTGAATGGGATGTACAATGTGTTAATTGTTGATGATGAACCGATCGTACGGGAAGGTCTAAAAACGATCATCCCGTGGGAGCATTATGGCTTTCATGTCACTGGGACAGCGGAAGATGGAGAAGCAGCGTTAGAAAAATATGAAGATGTATCACCTGATCTCATTATTTCTGACATTCGAATGACAGGAATGAATGGTCTAAAATTTATTGAGACGATTAGGGAGAATGATCACCGAGTAAGATGTCTTTTATTAAGTGGCTATGCTGATTTTGATTATGCGAGGCAGGCTATTCGACACGATGTAGCCGGCTATTTATTAAAGCCCGTTGATGAGGAAGAATTGATAGGATACTTAGTTCGTATTAAATCCGAGCTTAGAAAAGAAGAAGAACGTACAGTACTAACAAAGCATGGAGAGGAGAAAAGGCAAGAGGATGTCTTAACCTCTGTTATTATGACACCACCAATGCTAAAGCGAGAGAAAGAGAAACTCATTCGGCATACGATTGAGTCTGAATTAGATTGGGAGAGATATGACCTGCTAGTTATGGTTGTGGAGAAGCGAACAGGAGAAGGAGTATTACGCACAGCAAAAGAAATGGTGAAGGGGTTAGTACAAAATTCAACGGATATGATCGTTTTTTTCCATGAGCCTTATGTAGGTATCTTGTTAAATGGCTCAATGGGATTTAAGGAAAAGCATGATTTATTTAAAAAGATTAAATCGGCAATGGCAGAAGAGAGATATTATATCACCGCAGCACTTGGAGGGAGTGTTGCGCGGTTAGAAACCTTGCATATATCATTTGAAACAGCTTGTAACCTCATTCGAAAAAAGTTTTTCTATCCGCGGGGGGAGCTACTGTATGCAGAAAAGAAAGCCGACTTAACGGCGGAAGTGGCAAGTGATTGTGACACGCTAGTGCATCAATTATATGCAGCGTTAGAAGTCGGTGTTTATCAGTCCGTTCCTTCACTCGTCAAGAATATTCGCTTTGCAGGGAAACTTAACACATGTGAACGAACAGTGAAACAGCGCTATATAACGGTTCTCACAACTGTCTTGAATAAGTTGAGAGTAACAAAATGTGGAAAAGAGAAAGCGATTATACACGCTTTAGAGAAGGTGACTCAGATTCACAGGATTAATCATATAGAGGATCTCGTACATTTTTCCGAAGAACTTATTATTTGTTTATTTAATCAGATGGATTATTCAGAGACTGATGGCCAGTTAAAGAAGCTACTTTTAATGATAGAAACAAACTACAATGAAAATTTAAAGCTTGAAAAGTTAGCGGACGTTTTCAATTATAATAGTGCCTATTTAGGTAAATTATTTAGACGGTATACTGGTCACTATTTTAATACTTATTTAGACCACGTCCGTATCCGCCATGCAAAAGAATATTTATTACAGGGCTATAAAGTTTATCAAGTAGCTGAAATGGTAGGCTATTCTCATGTTGATTATTTTCATAGTAAGTTTAAGAAATATGTCGGAATTTCACCGTCGAAGTATCGGAAAAGTAAAACTAAAGAAATCACCATATAGCGTCACACTCTATGATGACTAGCTGGCTAAATGTTATTAGAGTCAGTTTTTTTTTCACAGATAACTGCCTGTAACATCCTCAGTCCAAAATAGAGAGGAGAGCTAACTCTATTTAGGAGGAGCTAACGGAGGTTAATATCTTGATTCACTCAACCTTCATTTAGTGAGAGAAGAACGAAAACTCCCACTGATTGAAGGTTCGTTTTATTTTCCTTTAGAAGGAAAGGGGAATGTTTCGTCCTGCTAATAATAGCCACAAGTGACCTTACTGGCATTTGAAATCTTACAATGACTTTCTCATTCAACTCCATTTTTTATATGATTTCCTCCGCAATTATTTAGGTATTTCCTTGAGAAAACGTGAGCTATTATAGAGATGTGAACAGGAGGGGATCACGTGGAAATAGCAAAAAAGAAAGCGCATACAAAATCAGGCCTGTATAAGTCAAAGAGGAACTTTTGGAAAACGATGAAAAATCAAAAAATCCTCTACTTGATGTCTGTTCCTGTTGTTATTTATGTCTTTATTTTTAATTACTTGCCTGTTTGGGGATGGACGATGGCTTTTCAAAATTATCGTCCAGGGAGACGTTTTTCTGAACAAGAATGGGTAGGATTTGAGCATTTCATCGCATTATTCCAAGATAATCATTTCTATCTTGTGCTAAGAAATACGTTAATTATGAGTGTCATGCTACTGATTGCTGGATTTATTATTCCAATTATTTTTGCTGTTTTACTAAATGAATTAAAAGATTCATTGTTTAAAAGATCGGTACAAACCATTTCATATCTACCCCACTTTGTTTCATGGGTAGTGGTGGCGAGTATCGTGACTAAAATGCTTTCCACGGATGGTGGAATCGTCAATGAGGTACTTGTCTCATTGAATATCCTTGATAAACCTGTTCAATTTATGGCACAAGGGCATCTATTTTGGTTAATTGTGACTGTATCAGATGTATGGAAGGAGATGGGATGGAATTCAATAATCTTTTTAGCAGCTATGGCTGGCATTGATCCTCAGTTATATGAAGCAGCGAGAGTTGATGGTGCAGGGAGATGGCGGAGGATATGGCATGTGACGTTACCTGGTATTAGGCCAACAATCATGGTTATTCTCATATTGTCTATCGGAAATATGATAAGCATTGGATTTGAAAGACAGTTACTTTTAGGCAATTCCTTAGTCAGGGAATATTCTGAGGTACTGGAACTCTATGCGTTAAATTATGGGATTGGCATGGGGCGATATTCGTATGGTACAGCTATCAGTATTTTTAATTCAATCGTGAGCATTATCCTCCTTCTACTTGCCAATGGTCTGTTTAAACGTCTGACGAAAACAAGTGTTATGTAAGGAGGAAGCGATGTTTAAATTAAATAGAAAGAAATCCACGTTATTTCAGACGTCCACCACAGAGAAACTATTTGATATCACTAATTACGTTCTTATGGCTCTCATCATTGTAATTATGCTTTATCCGTTTTTAAATGTGCTGGCTATCTCATTAAATGATTCTACAGACACTGTAAGAGGAGGGATTTATATCTTTCCTCGTGAGTTCACACTAGAAAACTATCGGGTGATTATGGAATATGACAGCTTGCTTATCGGATTCCGCAATTCCGTCTTAAGAACAGTTATTGGGACATTCCTCGGTTTATTTGTTTGCTCAATGGTAGCTTACACGTTGAGCCGACAAGATTTTCAAGCTAGAAACGTCATATCCGTGATTATCGTTTTAACGATGTTTTTCAGCGGTGGTCTTGTACCGACTTACATGTTAATGCGTGATTTAGGTTTGATTAATACATTTGCAATCTACATTTTACCACTGCTTGTAAGTGCATGGAATATTATCATTATTCGATCGTTTATGGACGGATTACCCCTTGCTCTTCAGGAGTCGGCAAAGGTGGATGGAGCGAATGACTTTACAATCTATTGGAAAATCATATTGCCAATTTGTAAGCCCGTTTTAGCTACAATTGCATTGTTTATCGCAGTCATGCAATGGAATATGTGGTTTGATACGTATATTTACAATAGTGCTAATCCAGCATTAACTACCCTCCAGTATGAGTTGATGAAAATTTTACAGAATACAACTGCCTCTACAGGAGCAGGAATTGATTCAGTTCGTGGTTCTGGGGCTGAAGCAGCTACACGCGTCTCACCGGAATCTATTAGAATGGCGATTACGATTGTCACGATCGTCCCAATTCTGCTCGTTTATCCATTTTTACAGCGGTATTTTGTCAAAGGGATGACGCTCGGCGCTATTAAATAGGTGAGAGTCAAGAAACGACTGTTTAAAGGTGATAAGTCATATCATCTGACTTGCACAAATAAAGACTATTAAGTTAACTGACAAGGGGGATTTACCTATGAACAAAAGAAAAGTGGCAGGTGGGTTGTTAGGAATGGTCGGTATATTAGCCGCATTTTCAGCTTGCAGCAATGACAAGGACGCGAATCAAGTAGATGGTGAAAGCGAGGGAGACATTGAATTTTCGTTGTTTGCAGCTGACAACAATCCAAGTTGGAATGGTATGGATAGTGATGTAGGGCAAGTTATTTTAGAAGAGACAGGAGTCTCGTTAAATGCAAGTTTCGCCATTAATGATCCGGCGGAAAGGATTGCACTATTTGCAGCTGGTGGTGAGTATCCAGATTTTATTCTCCCAAAAGGAGATAGCGGGATTTTAGTAGATGCTGGGGCAATGATAGATTTAAGGCCATTAATTGAAGAGCACGCTCCGAATATACAAGAGGTTTATGGTGAGTACTTAGACAGAATGACGTGGAGCCAAGAAGATGATGCAATTTACTTTATTGGGACTAATCCAGTTGATCAGCAACATTGGACACCTGGTAGCGGTTTTTGGCTTCAACATGCGGTAGTTGAAGAATTAGGGTATCCAGAAATCAATACAGTAGAAGATTTCGAGACCGCTATTAAAGAATACTACGAGATGTATCCAGAGATTGACGGACAGCCAACCATTCCACTGTCGTTACTTGCTGATGATTGGCGGATACTGATTTCTGTAACAAATCCAGCTTTTTGGGCGACCGGGGCCTCAGATGATGGTGAGTGGTACATTGATGATGAAACACGGGAAGCGATCCTTCATTATCGTCGTCCAGAAGAACGAGAGTATTTTCGCTGGCTAAACCACATGAATGCAGAAGGGTTACTTGATCCAGAAACGTTTGTTCAACAAGAAGACCAATACATGTCGAAAATCTCCTCTGGTCGCGTGTTAGGAATGATTGATGCTGATTGGTCGATCGCAGATGCGCAAACGGCATTACGTGAAGATGGGAAATATGAACGTATGCATGGTGTTTATCCAGTGACATTAGATCACTCATATGAACATCGTAATTTTCAGAGCACAGGCTATTTATCCGAGTGGGGAATCGGCATCACGATTGATAACCCTGACCCAGTAAGAGCTATTAAATTTCTCGATTGGATGGCTTCAGAAGAAGCGCAAATTTTAAACAACTGGGGAATTGAAGGTGAGCACTATGAAGTGGATGAAGATGGTAACAGGTATCTTACTGATGATCAGCGTGAAGAACGACTGAGTGACAGTTCTTTTAATGAACGTACAGGTATTGGTGTATATCTCGCTTACGGTCCGCATTATGGGGACGGTGTGCTAGATTCCACTGACCAGCCGTTTACGGTTAATACACACGAAACATTAATTGAGGATTACACCGAAAAAGAGAAGGAAGTATTAGAAGCTTATGGTGCGAATATATGGGCGGATTTATATCCATCAGCTGACGAATTCCCTGTAAAACCATGGGGAGCAGGCTGGGAAATTAATTGGAGTTCAGATTCTCCAATTGCGATACCGTTTCAAAGGGCACAAGATATTATGATGACGAGAATTCCAGAAGCCATATTAGCTGACCCTGAGGATTTCGATCATGTGTATGATCGGTTTATGGATGAGTTGGATGATATTGGTGTGGATGAAATGGAAGCAGAATTTACAGAACTTGTCAGGCAACGTGTTGAACTATGGGGAGAAGATTAATTCCTGATAATAACCAACCCTTCCTACTTTCTTCTCCATTAGGTAACTTCCGGATCAATAAAAAAGCTGATTGGAAGCTTTGATGCCCTCTAATCGTTTAATGTTCAAGACATCTTTAACCAAACTTCTGACTGAAGAGGCTCGTAGAAATAAGTCGATAGAATGAGATTAATAGGCCTCAACTTGTTGATGAAAAGGGGAAATAATATGAAATTTACTGATGGTAACTGGCTGATTAGAGAGGGATTAGATCTCATCACACCTGTTCAACTTTTCCGGGCAACTGTTAACGAGAAGCAACTGACACTTTTATTAGCACCTATCGATTTATCTGAACGTGCTGATCAGTTGGACGTGTCGATGCTGACGGTTACGTATTCAGCGCCACTCCCAGATGTCATTAAAGTAACTTGTGTCAGACATAAAGGTGGGGTTAAACGAGGACCAGAATTTACGGTTGCCGAACAAGAAGATGGGGCACCCGTGATAAAAAATACGAAAACAGATGTCACACTAACGAGTGGTTCGCTACAAGTAAAAGCAGTAAAAGGCCCCAGCTGGACGAGTGAATACGTCTATAATGGTCAGCATATAACGAGTAGTGGGTTTAAAAGTAAAGCGCATGTAACGAGAATGGCCACAAAAGAGACATTTATGAGAGAAGAGTTGGATTTATCTGTCGGTGAAACGATTTATGGGCTAGGTGAACGATTTACACCGTTAGTAAGAAATGGGCAGGTTGTGGACACGTGGAATAAAGACGGTGGCACGAGTTCGGAGCAATCTTACAAGAATGTCCCTTTCTACTTATCAAATAAAGGATATGGTGTGTTCGTGAATCATCCAGAAAACGTCTCCTTTGAAGCTGGATCAGAAAAAGTGTCCAAAATGCAATTTAGCGTAACAGGAGAGAGGCTGGAGTACTACATCATCGGTGGCGGGGCACCTAAAAAAGTGCTCGAAAACTATACGACGTTAACAGGAAAACCAGCACTTCCACCGGCTTGGTCTTTTGGATTATGGTTAACGACTTCTTTTACGACAGATTATGATGAGCAAACGGTTAATACTTTTGTGGATGGGATGGCTGAACGACACCTCCCATTAAGAGTGTTTCACTTTGACTGTTTTTGGATGAAAGCCTTGCAGTGGTGTGATTTCCAATGGGATAAGGATGTTTTCCCCGATCCGAAAGGCATGCTGAGCCGTTTGAAAGAGAAAGGGCTTAAACTATCTGTTTGGATTAATCCTTATATCGCACAAGCTTCTCCGTTATTCGATGAAGCAGTAGAAAAAGGCTATTTAATAAAAAAGAAAAGTGGGGACGTCTGGCAATGGGATAAATGGCAACCGGGAATGGGCATCGTTGATTTTACAAATGAACAGGCGTGCCATTGGTATATAAGTTATCTAGAGAAACTGCATAAGATGGGAGTAGATAGCTTTAAAACAGACTTTGGTGAAAGGATTCCCACAGACGTTGTTTACCATGATGGGTCAGACCCGATGAAAATGCATAATTATTATGCGTACTTATACAATCAAGTGGTGTTTCAATGGTTGGAAAAGGCACGAGGCAAAAATGACGCAGTACTTTTTGCTCGTTCCTCCACAGCAGGAGGACAAAAGTTTCCAGTCCATTGGGGTGGTGACTGTGATGCTAGTTACGTTTCCATGGCCGAAAGTCTTCGGGGAGGCTTGTCATTAGGCTTGTCTGGATTCGGTTTTTGGAGTCATGATATCGGTGGCTTTGAAAGTACAGCTCCATCCGATCTTTACAAACGATGGATTGCGTTTGGTTTGTTGTCCAGCCATAGCAGACTACATGGGAGTAAGTCATACCGTGTCCCGTGGATATATGATGAAGAAGCGGTTGATGTTTTAAGATTTTTCACGTCCTTAAAACATTCGCTTATGCCGTACTTGTATCAACAGGCTTATGAAACGACGAAAACAGGCATACCGATGATGAGGGCGATGATGTTGGAATTTCCTGAAGATCCAGCATGTGATTATGTAGACCGTCAATATATGCTCGGTGATGTCCTACTCGTGGCACCTATTTTTAATGAAGAAGGCCGCATTAGCTACTATTTACCGAAAGGGGCGTGGACACATCTCCTCACAAATGAAAAAGTGGAAGGAGGAACGTGGAAGGAAGGGCACTATGATTATTTTAGTCTGCCACTTTTCGTAAGACCTGACTCTATCATACCGATCGGAGACAACATGGCTGAACCTGATTATGACTACGCTGATAATGTGACATGCCATGTATTCGGACTGCAAACAAATAAAAAGGTTACTATCAGAGATACCCATGGAAAGATAGCACTCACGTTAGCTGTTAATGTCAATATAGATGGCTCTTATGACGTTAACCCTGATAACCCTATGAATAAACAATGGCAGCTCGTTTTAAGAGGCATGACCACTCTCCCATCTGTAAAAAATGGGGATGTTGCCTTGGCTGAGAACGGTGTTTCTATCGTTCCAATAGATACTAGCACAGCTGTAAAAATCACATTTGATTGCGATAAGAGGAGGTAAAACACCGTGAAAAACCGTGTGGCGTATCCGTTTCAACAAACAGAGTTGTCACTTGAAAGACGAGTTGAGGATCTCGTCCAGCGATTAACGATAGACGAAAAAGTAGCTTCCATGGTCCAATATCAGCCGGCAATTCCCCGCCTCGGTATTAGAGCATGGAAACAAGGGACAGAAGCTGCCCATGGCGTGGCATGGCTTGGTGAAGCAACTGTTTTTCCACAAAATATTGGTTTATCTTACACGTGGGACTGTCATCTGTTAAAGGAGATAGGAGAAGTCATTAGTGATGAAGCAAGAGTATACTATGAGAAAAATCCTGAGCAACACGGCCTGACATTGTGGGCGCCTACCGTAGATATGGAAAGAGATCCGAGATGGGGCAGGACAGAAGAAGCGTACGGAGAAGACCCGGTCCTGACAGGCCGATTAACGACTGCACTTGTCAAAGGGATGCAAGGTGATCACCCAGTTTATTTGAAAACAGTGGCGACTCTTAAACATTTCCTCGCTAATAACAATGAGAAAGATCGTGAAAAATGCTCGGCGAGTCTTGACCCACGTAATTTGTTCGAATATTATTTGCAAGCATTTAAACCTGCATTTGTAGATGGGAAAGCAGGATCGCTGATGACAGCCTATAACGCTATTAATGGCTCACCTGCTCCGCTCCATCCGTTATTAAAAGAAGTTGTAAAAGGAAAGTGGGGGCTCGATGGCTTTATTGTCAGTGATGCGGGAGATGTGTTAGGACTTGTACATGATCATGGCTATTTTGCAACATATCCTGAAGCAGTGGCAGCGGCGATTAAAAGTGGTATTGATAGTCTCACAGACGATACAGAAAAAACGATAAAAGCGATTCATGAAGCACTCCGTTTAGGTCTGCTTGATGAAGCGGATCTAGACCATGCGTTAAAAAATGCGTTTCTCATGCGCTTCCGTTTAGGCGAATTTGATGACCATCATCCTTACACTTCTATTCCAGCATCTAAACTACTTGCTCCTGAACATAGACAGTTGGCATATGAAGCATCACAAAAACAAATCGTCCTGCTAAAAAACGATGGTATTTTACCTTTTAAAAAAGAGTCGTCTGAAACATTGGCAGTGATAGGCCCTCTTGCAAACGAAAGTCATATTGATTGGTATAGCGGAACGCCAGCCTATAAGACGACGCCGCTGCAAGGAATGGAAAAGGCATTTGCTAAAAAAGAGGTAACATTTCATCATGGGAATTCACTTATTCGTTTAAAAGCAAGTGAAACAAATCATTACATTTCTCTTAATAAGGAAGATGAGGACATATTGACCGCCAGGGAAAAGGAATCTCATAAAGCCGAAGTGTTTGAATTAATGGATTGGGGATGGGGAAATTATACATTAAAATCCACGTCTAATGGCAAGTACGTCACGGTAGAAGAAAAAGGTCTTGTAGCGACAGCGAATGAAGCCAAAGGGTGGTTTGTGAAAGAACAGTTGATATTTGAAACAGGGGACCGTGAAGATATCTGGCAAATGAAAGCATGGGATGGAAAAGGCATCGCAATCGCTCATAACGGTCGTTTGACAGCTCACCCAACGACAGCACCTAAAGGGATGGGAAATTTTCAGTTGGAAGTGGTCGATGATGGTATCAAGGCCGCTGTAGAGACTGCTAAGAAAGCGGACACAGCTGTTGTGGTCCTAGGGAATAATCCATATATTAATGGGAAGGAATGCATTGACCGGCCAGATATTTGTCTCCCAGCGACTCAAGAGAGACTCCTTCAAGCAGTCAGTGAAGTGAATCCAAGAACGGTTCTTGCTCTTGTCAGTAGTTATCCTTATGCTGTTACTTGGGCACAAGACCATCTTCCTGCCATTGTTCATACTTCTCACGCTGGACCAGATTTAGGTGAGGCTCTATGTGATGTGTTATCAGGTGACTATAATCCAGCAGGAAAATTAAGCATGACATGGTACCGTTCTATTAATCAACTTCCAGATATGATGGATTACGACATCATTAAAGGAAAACGCACATACCAATATTTTGATGGAGATGTACTCTATCCCTTCGGACATGGATTAAGCTATAGCAGATTTAGT